>JBKEBE010000134.1:0-25600 GCA_047973025.1 Paludibacteraceae bacterium | reverse complement strand
GGGAATAATTTCGATAGGCAGTTTGTTAAAATCAAAACCCGGAAAGTATTTTCTTTTTTCAAGGGGTGGCAGAACGATTTATAATGCCTACTTTTGTAAAATAAATGTATAGAAATTCTATAATATAAACCGATGAAAGGAATTGTACTCGCCGGAGGTTCCGGTACGCGCTTGTATCCTATTACCAAGGGAATTTCAAAGCAACTAATCCCTATTTTCGACAAACCGATGGTGTATTATCCCATCTCGGCACTGATGCTTGCCGGGATACGGGATATATTGATTATTTCTACACCCGACGATTTACCCGGATTCAAGCGTCTGCTTGGCGATGGGTCTGATTACGGCGTACACTTTGAATATGCCGAACAACCATCTCCCGACGGACTGGCACAAGCGTTTATCATTGGCGAAAAATTTATCGGAAAGGATTCGGCGTGCCTTGTTTTAGGCGACAATATCTTTTACGGACACGGATTCCCAACCATGCTTCGCAATGCGGTAAAAGAAGCCGACGAGAATGGTAACGCGACCGTTTTCGGTTATTATGTGAATGACCCGGAAAGATACGGCGTAGCCGAATTTGATACGGACGGAAAGGTAATAAGTATTGAAGAAAAGCCCAAAGTCCCGAAATCGAACTATGCAGTCGTTGGGCTGTATTTCTATCCGAATAAAGTGGTAAATGTGGCAAAAAACATCAAACCATCCGCGCGTGGAGAACTGGAAATAACCACAGTCAATCAAGAATTTCTCAAGGAAGAGAGATTGAAAGTACAGCTTTTTGGGCGTGGATTTGCATGGTTGGATACCGGCACTTTTGATTCCTTATCCGAAGCGTCCACTTTTATCGAAGTGCTGGAAAAACGTCAAGGATTGAAAATATCCTGCTTGGAAGAAATAGCCTGGCGAAACGGGTGGATTCCGAACGAACGATTGGAACAAATAGCTCAGGGAATGATAAAAAATGAATACGGTCAGTATTTGATGCGGTTGTTGAAGTAGCCTTTGTGGTTTGGTGTAAAGATAAAAGCGATAAACTTACTGTAAATTTAGATAAAAATCCGTATTTTTGAAGACAAAATTAGTTCATGCTAACTAAAACAGAATACAAAGCTGACTTTACCGAAAGAGACGTTGCAAATGATTTATTTAATCCTTACAATGTAAATGCAAGACCATTTTTGAAATGGGCAGGCGGAAAAGGACAGTTATTGAATAAGTTTCAAGACTTGTATCCTAACGAGTTGAAACAAAATAAAATAAAAAATTTCTACGAGCCATTTTTGGGCAGTGGCGCTGTGTTTTTTGACATTGCACAAAAGTACGAAATTAAAAACGCTTATCTTTACGACATTAACGAAGAATTGGTTTTGACCTACCAAGTAATTCAAATAGACGTATCAAAATTGATTGATTTTTTGTACAGGTACGAGAAAAACTATCGTAAACTTAACAAAACCCAAAGGCAAGAATTTTATTACGACCAAAGGACAAATTATAACCTGCAACGTTTCAATATCGACTACAACAAATACTCTGAAAACTGGTTTCCAAGAGCTTCACAGTTGATTTTTCTAAATAAAACCTGTTTTAATGGACTTTACAGAGTAAATTCAAAAGGTGAATTTAATTCACCCGCAGGCGATTATAAAAATCCTACAATTTGTGATGAACAAAACTTGCTGGCGGTAAGCAAAGTTTTACAAAATGCCGAGATACGTAAAGCCGACTTTAAAGAAATGATAAAAGACTTAAAATCAAATTCTTTCGTGTATTTCGACCCACCATATCGCCCAATAAGTAAAACTTCAAATTTTAAATCATACAGCAAACAAGGATTTGAAGACAATGAACAAATTCAACTCGCAAATTTGTTCAAATATCTTAATGAAGAAGGCTCAAGTGTAATGCTCAGCAATTCAGACCCGAAGAATTTGAACCCCAATGATAATTTCTTTGACGAGATTTACAGCGATTTTAATATTTTCAGAGTTCCTGCTCGCAGAATGATTAATTCTAACGCATCAAAGCGTGGAACGATAAACGAAATCGTAGTTACAAATTACGGAATAGCATAATGGAAAAAGGGACAAAAAGCAACATTTCAGGCAATCAACTTGAAGTTGCGGTAAAAACCGTATTGACAGGAAAAGGTTTTGAATTAGTAAAATACCGTACTTGGGAAAAAAAGAAAGAAAAATACCGAAATGAACTATTACTTGAAAACATTCCATTTACAACCGTTTACGAACACCGCGGAAACACAGAATTCCTTTTGGTTTCAGAAAAGTACGACTTGAAAATTCGTATCGAATGTAAATGGCAACAAGTCAAAGGTTCCGTTGATGAAAAACTTCCTTATCTCTATCTGAACACGATAGAAGCAATGCCCGAAAAATCCATTATGATACTTATTGATGGTGCAGGTTGGAAACGGGGCGCTATTAAATGGTTAAAAGATGCGGTAAAAGAGAAAAAGTACACGACAGAAGAAAACAAAGACAAAGAAATTTTAGTTTTCAGCTTAACCGACTTTTTTACTTGGGCAAACAAAACATTCAACAAATAAATTATAGTCAAAATACAAACCTCTTATATCAATCAAATGCAATAGAGACGTAGCCTTTTTCGATGGGAACCCCTTATTTTTTTCTCTTTTGCATGAAAATCTTAGTAACTCGACATTGCTTATAGTTACGAGCCGGCAAGTCAACTGTATTGCACATTGCCGTAGAATTAAAGGGTCATTTAGTATTAGTAAGACTAATTTTCCGCCCAAGAAATAATATGCTATTTTTAGAAAGTAAACGTTTTTATGAATATTATCGAAACAAATATTCCCGAAGTAAAAATCATTGAACCCCGCGTTTTTGGAGACGATAGGGGATACTTTTTTGAATCTTTTTCCCGGAAGGAGTTTGAAGAGAAAGTCTGCAATACGTCATTCATCCAAGACAACGAGTCCAAATCCAAATACGGTGTACTCCGCGGTCTTCACTTTCAGAAAGGCCGTCAGGCTCAAAGCAAGTTGGTTCGTGTCGTACAAGGTAGAGTGTTGGATGTGGCTTTAGATATCCGTCAAGGTTCTCCCACGTTAGGTCAGTATGCGGCGGTAGAATTAAGCGCCGAAAATAAGCGCCAGTTGTTTATCCCGCGAGGATTCGCGCACGGCTTTGTGGTGCTGAGTGAAGAAGCGATTTTTCAATACAAATGTGACAACTACTACTCCCCCGAATCGGAAGCCGGAATTGCTTGGGATGACGCGAGTTTGGGTATCGATTGGATACTGCCGAAAGGGGAATTGATTTTGTCTGAAAAAGATAAAAAGAACCCCTTGTTAAGCCAATCGAACGATTTATTTGACTATTCGACGAATTTATATGAGTAAAAATATTCTTGTAACCGGTGCAAACGGACAGTTGGGAAGTGAAATTCGTGTCTTATCCGAATCGTTAAAGGCAAATTTCTTTTTTACAGATGTGTTGGAATTAGATATTACCGACAGAAACGCGGTTGACGAATTTATCTACGGGAACGCTATCGGGATTGTCATTAACTGCGCGGCTTATACACAAGTGGATAAAGCCGAAGACGATTACGCAATGGCAGATCGAATAAATCATCTTGCAGTTCGGAATTTAGCCGAAAGTTGTAAAAATCACAGGTCATTATTGATTCATGTTTCTACCGATTACGTATTTGACGGCTCAGGCAATATCCCCTACACCGAAAATTTGCCCACTGCGCCACTTGGCATATATGGACGCACAAAATTGGATGGAGAACATGCGGTAGCTGCATCCGGATGTAATTATTTTATCCTACGCACTTCGTGGCTTTATTCGTCCTTCGGCAACAACTTTGTGAAAACAATGCAACGTCTTACGGGTGAGCGAGATGTACTCAGCGTGGTTTTTGATCAGGTGGGCACGCCAACTTACGCCCACGATTTGGCAAAAGTAATTTTAGCTATTGTAGCCAACGAAAAATACAGCGAGAATAACGGTATCTTTCATTTCTCCAACGAAGGCGTTTGCTCGTGGTACGATTTTGCTTTAGAAATCAGAGATTTGGCAGGGAATAGTTGCCGCATCAAACCGTGTCATTCCGATGAATTTCCGAGCAAAGTAAAACGGCCGCATTATTCGGTGTTGGACAAGACAAAAATAAAGAATACATTCGGAGTTGTGGTTCCACACTGGAAAGAATCGTTGAAGGCATGTATGCGACTTATTTCTTGATTTCGATTTACATTTCGGATTAATTTAGAAAATTTTTTATGAAACAGCCATGTAAAAATAACTTTGACATACAAGGAAATGATTAATGGCGTGTTCCATGTGTCCACAATGAAAAAAATAAAAAATAAACACATGAAAAAAAACATTCTCATTACCGGTGGAGCCGGATTTATCGGCAACCACGTCGTTCGTCTTTTTGTGAATAAATATCCCGAACATCGGATTATCAATTTGGACAAACTGACTTATGCCGGCAATTTGGCAAATCTGACCGATGTCGAGAATATGCCGAATTATACATTTGTAAAAGCGGACATATGTAACTTTCAGCACATCCTTTCCATTTTTAAAGAATACCAAATCACGGATGTAATCCATCTTGCCGCCGAGAGCCATGTGGATAGGAGTATCAAAGACCCGTTTACATTCGCCCAAACAAATGTACTGGGTACATTAAGTCTGCTTCAGGCAGCTAAAGAGTACTGGAAAGATGATTATCCGACACATCGCTTTTACCATGTTTCTACCGATGAAGTATATGGAGCGTTGGACTTTGACGGCACCATGTTTACCGAGACTACCGGCTACGACCCCCATTCGCCCTATTCGGCAAGCAAGGCTGCTTCCGACCATTTCGTTCGGGCGTTTCACGACACTTACGGGCTGAATGTCATCATTTCCAACTGCTCGAACAATTACGGACCTTTCCAGTTTCCCGAGAAACTTATTCCGCTGTTTATTAACAACATCCGTCATAACAAGCCACTACCCGTTTACGGAAAGGGAGAGAATGTACGCGACTGGCTTTATGTGGTCGATCACGCGCGGGCGATAGATGTGATTTTTCATGAAGGGAAAGACGGCGATACGTATAACATTGGCGGTTTCAACGAGTGGAAGAATCTGGACTTGATAAAAGTAATGATAAAAACGGTGGATAAACTACTGGGACGGAAGGACGGCGAATCGGAAAATCTGATTACTTTTGTAACCGATCGCGCCGGACATGATTTGCGCTATGCCATTGACAGTCGGAAGCTGAAAAACGAATTAGGCTGGGAACCGTCGCTTCAGTTTGAAGAAGGCATCGAAAAGACGGTACGCTGGTATTTGGATAATCAGGAGTGGTTAGACAATGTAACGAGTGGCGAATATGAAAAGTATTACGAAAAGATGTATAGCGATCAATAATATCGACGCTGACATTTTGACAGGAGAATTACGCGACAATCTTTTTTTTTGCCTACTTGCCGGTTATGGGAGATAACTTGATTGACGGACGAACCATAAACTTTTCTGGCGTACATTTTGTTCTAATTTCTCTCAAAAATTAAATTTTATTCATTTATGGAAGATTATTATGCAACTTCGGCTCAAGCCGGTATTTCCTATATGCCTTACATCTTGTTTGGTGTCATCGCGATTGCAAGCTGGCTTGTTCAAGCTAATTTGAAAAGAAAATTCAAAAAATATTCACAAATTCCCATGCCTAACGGAATGACGGGAAGTGATGTCGCGGCTAAAATGCTTCGAGACAACTGCGTTACAGACGTAAAAATTGTTTCAGTCGCCGGTCAATTGACCGATCACTACAATCCGGTAAATAAAACGGTAAATCTCAGCGAACCGGTTTACGCGACTAATAGCGTGGCAGCCGCTGCTGTCGCCGCGCATGAATGTGGGCATGTCGTACAGCACGCAACCAACTACTCGTGGCTACAGATGCGTTCAAAATTAGTTCCGGTTGTAAGTTTCGCGTCCAAATGGGTACAGTGGGTACTGTTAGCCGGCATAATTTTGTTGCAGGCGTTTCCGGGATTGTTGTTGTTCGGAATTATTCTTTTTGCGCTCACTACGTTGTTTAGTTTTGTTACCTTGCCTGTTGAGATTGATGCCAGCAAACGGGCTTTGGCTTGGCTGAGCGATGCGGGGATTACCAACTATGAAACGCAAGGCGCTGCTGAAGGTGCCTTGAGAGCCGCCGCTTACACATACGTAGCAGCCGCATTGGGATCACTTGCTACGCTGGTTTATTATTTGATGATATTTTTGGGAAGAAGAGATTAACGGTTAAAGCGTTATAGTCTTAAAAATAAATTTTAACGCATGAAAAAAATTTCATTATTTCTTAGTGTTTTTGTGGCTTTCCAATTCTCAGTTTTTTCACAAGTAACGGATGCTGAAGCCAAATTAAAGAAAATAGAGACAGATACGGTCGCATCTTGGAAAAAGGGTGGTCTTACCAATTTGAGTATGTCGCAGACATCACTCGTTAACTGGAATGCCGGAGGACAAAATTCCGTAGCGTTAAATGGACAAATCGGACTGTTTGCCATCTACAAGGATAAACGTAATGTGTGGGAAAATACCCTTGATCTGGGATACGGTCTGTTGCAACAAAAAGGCTATGGATTGATGAAAACGGATGACCGGATTGATTTTACGTCAAGATACGGACGGAAAGCGTTTAGCGATTTTTACTACGCCGGATTGGTTAATTTCAAGACTCAATTTACGTCGGGGTACAATTATCCCAACGATTCGGTAAAAATCTCCAACTTTATGGCACCGGGCTACTTATTGGCGGCGGTCGGTTTGAACTACATTCCAAATTCCTACTTCAATGCCTTCATTTCGCCATTGACCGGTCGGATGACTTTCGTTATGGATGATGATTTGTCCGCTATGGGTGCTTTCGGCGTAGAAAAAGGGAAGAATCTCCGTTCGGAATTGGGCGGATACGTTCGTTTGGGCTTTTCGAAGAATGATTTTAAAGACGATTTTTTCAAAAACTTTACCATCGCGTCCAAACTCGATTTATTTTCCAATTACTTGAAAAATCCGCAATACGTGGATGTAAATTGGGAAAATATTCTGGGAATGAAAGTCAACGACTACATTACGGTAACGCTGAATACACATTTGATTTACGATTACGACATCAAGTTTGACTCAAATGGCGATGGCGACCTGACCGGAGAAAAAGCGCGCGTACAGTTTAAAGAAATCTTTGGCGTAGGCTTTATGTATAAATTCTAAGCTAAAAATAGACTTCACTTTCATTTCAAAAATAAAAAAAATGCTGACGACACTGTGTCGTCAGCATTTTTTTATTACGTCAGCAGATAACGCTTGAACCCTTCAAAGTCTTTCGCTATTTCGATGCTTTGCTTCGTACCTTTCACAAATGCTTGTAATTTTTCGGGAATTTCGACTTCCCGACCAATGATTTTTTCAACCGTTTCGGCAAATTTAGCCGGATGAGCTGTTTCGAGAAAAATGCCGTTTTCGTTTTCTTGTAAGTCGGCTTTCAGTGCCAGATAGCCACATGCCCCATGCGGATCAAGCAGGTAGTTGTTTTTCTTCAGACAATCCTTGATGCCTTCCGCGATTTCTTCATCGGTGTATCGCGTACCACTTATTTCTTCTCTAATCGCTTGGTGTGAATGTCCGTACAAATCCAAAACGCGTACAAAATTACTCGGCTCGCCTACGTCCATGGCATTGGCGATGGTGGCTACCGATGGTTTTGGGGCATAAGCACCCGTATTCAGGTAGTGTAGAAAAATATCGTTGCGGTTATTCGCAGCGATAAAACGTTTGATGGGCAAACCCATTCGCTTGGCGAAAAGTCCGGCGGTGATATTGCCAAAATTCCCACTGGGTACGCAAATAACAGCTTCTAATTCTTCGGGCGACATTTTCGGATTCATCGAGCGAAGTTGGGAGAAAGCGTAGAAGTAGTAAAATGACTGTGGTAGGAACCGAGCTACGTTAATCGAATTGGCGGATGTCAGTCGCATTTTCTCGTTTAACTCCTTGTCTAAAAACGCGGACTTTACCAAGCGTTGGCAATCGTCAAACGTACCATCGACTTCTAAAGCAGTAATGTTGCTTCCGAGTGTGGTAAATTGCGATTCCTGAATTTTGCTGACCAATCCTTTTGGGTACAATACGTAAACCTGTATGCCTTCCACACCTAAAAATCCATTGGCAACCGCGCTTCCCGTATCGCCGGATGTAGCGACGAGTACATTGACAGGTTCTTTATTCCCTTGTTTGTGAATGAAATAAGCCAGGATGCGCGACATAAACCGTGCCCCAACGTCTTTGAATGCCAACGTGGGTCCATGAAAGAGTTCAAGGCTGTAGATGTTTTCTTCCACTTCGACTAATGGCGTGTCAAAATTGAGTGTTTCGTACACAATATTCTTTAATGCTTCAGGTTCTATATCATCCCCAAAAAAGGCTTTCGCAACTTCATACGCGATTTCTTGAAACGAAAGTGTCCCGATAATCTGAAAAAACTCGTCCGGCAACGTATTGATTTTTTCGGGCATGAAAAGCCCGTTGTCATCTGCTAAACCCTTGATGACGGCTTGCTCCAATGATACTTCGGGCGTTTTTTTAATTGTGCTGTAATATCTCATGTGTTCAATTTCTCTTTTTACAAACAGATGGTATTTACTAAAAACACATCTATTGCTGTCAAAGTTTAATTATTGTGGTCGTTTTAACCTAAATGTTATCAATATCTATCGTTAACTCGTCTCTCGATATGTCTTCTACTACCGGATTCTGTTGTCGTTGTTTCTTCTCTTCATCCGCTTTTATCTCGCGGATAACGCCCAGTATAATACCGAAGTAGATACAGGTAATGAGAATGGATGTCCCACCCCGACTGATGAGTGGCAAAGGTTGCCCGGTTACTAAACCGAAGCCCGATCCGACAAACATATTGACCAACGCCTGCAAGGTAATGAGCATACCGAGCCCGGTAACGAGCATCGCCGGAAAGGTGCTTTTGCACACGGAAGCAATCTGCCCCGTGCGAAAGAGAAGCCATAGATACAGCAACATGATGATTATGCCACCAAACAGACCCATTTCTTCCAAAATGATGGCAAAAATAAAATCGTCATAGGCATGGGGCAGGTAATCGCGCTCGATACTGTTCCCGGGAAAAACGCCAAAGAAACCGCCTCGCGCTACGGCGATTCGTCCGTGTTGTACTTGCAGGTTTTCATCGTTGATGACGTATTTGTCTTCATCGGATTGATTCGCGCTCCTGTCAATCCGCCCAACCCACGTATAAGCCCTGTCAAACGCTTTTGGCATTTTATCTTCGGGAATAGCTTTCACGATGATGTAACCCAACAGCAAAACACCGACCATCGCGCCCGTAAGAATGGCTAACTTTTTCCAAGAAATTTGTCCGATAAACATCATGGCAAAAACGATTAGTCCGAGAATGGCCGCGGTAGAGAAATTTTCCAATAAAATTAATCCGATAATTACTCCCGACACGACTAAAATCCAGGTAAAGTATTTCTTTTCCAAAGCGGGATTAGCTCTTATCCGCGAAATCAGGTCGGCTACCACGACAATCAATGAAAGTTTGGCAATTTCAGATGGTTGGAATTGAATGCCCATAATCCGTACCCATCGGCTCGCGTCGTTTGCGCTTTGTCCTTTGAGCAGTACGTAAATCAATAAAACAAATGAAAGTAGGATGCCAAAATACGATAAAATCCGGATGTACTTGTATGGAACGAAATGTACCAGAAAAGCCAATAAAGCGCCACCAATCAGAAATGAAATGTGCTGAACGATGGGTGCCGTGTGACTGTCCATTTTGTAGGCAAGCGTACTGGATGCGCTGTAAAGCTCAATTATAGAGAAGATACAGAGCATAAAGAACACAATCCATACGATTCGGTCGCCTTTGAAATATTTTTGAAAAAATTCATTCATCATTTTAAGTATCAGAAAATTAATGATTTAGTGGTGTTCTGGCTGATTGAGAGTTTTTTTTATAATTTCCGAACCCATTCTTTGAATTGAGTGCCACGGTCTTCGTAACTCTTAAACAAATCAAAACTGGCGCAACAGGGCGAAAGCAACACGGTCTCACCCGGCTTTGCTAACTTATAAGCTTCTTTTATGCAGCTTTCCATGGTGTTAACGTCAACAATCTGTTCTACTTTTCCGTCAAAAAATTGATGTAGTCTCGAATTGTCCGCTCCCAGAAAAATCAATGCGCTTACTTTCTCTTTTACCAATGCTTCAATCTCGGTGTAGTCGTTACCCTTGTCTGTTCCGCCAAGAATGAGTACTACAGGCGTTTTCATGCTTTGTAGCGCGTACCAGCACGAGTTTACGTTGGTAGCCTTGCTGTCGTTGATGTAGCGTACATCGCGCACAGTTGCCACGTATTCAAGGCGGTGTTCCACACCCTGAAAGTCTTGCAATGATTGGCGAATAACATCTTTGCGCACCTGAAGGATAGAAGCGGAAAGACCCGATGCCATCGAATTTAAGGTATTGTGCTGTCCCTGAAGGGCTAAATCGGTTGTAGGCATGGTAAAAATATCGTTTAATGTGTCTATTATCAGTTGATTGTTCTCTATGAATGCTTTTGTTTTTTCTGCTTTTTCCAACGCGAAAGGGAAAAGTGAAGATTGCACGTTTCGTTTTTTTAATTCTCTGCGGATAACGGGGTCGTCATTCCAAAATATGAAAGCGTCATTTTCAGTCTGATTCTGAATGATACGGAACTTTGAATCCACGTAATTTTGAAATTCGTAATCGTATCGGTCCAAATGGTCTGGCGTAATATTCAGCAGAATGGCAATATCAGCCCTAAATTCAGTCATTCCGTCTAACTGAAAACTACTCAATTCGACTACGTAATAATCGTAATCCTGCTCCGCAACCTGCCAAGCCAGACTGTCGCCGACATTTCCACCCAAACCTACGTTTAGCCCCGCACTTTTCAAGATGTGATAAGTCAGCATGGTCGTTGTCGTTTTTCCGTTGCTGCCGGTAATGCAAATCATCTTCGCGTCAGTATAACGTCCCGCAAATTCAATCTCGGAAATTACCGGGATATTCCTTTCGCACAATTTTTGAACGATAGGAGCTTTGTCGGGAATTCCGGGACTTTTTATCACTTCATCGGCATTTAAAATCAGGTCTTCGCTGTGAGTTTTTTCTTCCCATGCGATTCGACGCTCGTTCAACTGTTCCTTGTATTTGTCCTTGATTTCGCCAAAATCGGACACAAATACATCAAATCCCTGTTTTTTTGCTAAAATAGCGGAACCTGCTCCACTTTCGCCCGCGCCAAGAATTACAATTCTCTTCATAAATTTTCAATCCTACTTTTGTATCTAAAAAGTCTAATAATCAACTTTCTATCTCATTTTTAATGTGGTTACGGCAATTACGGCTAAAATAATTCCAATCAACCAAAAACGAGTTACCAATTTCGACTCGTGAACGGGCATAAACGGTTTGTTGATGATGGCTTTGATACCGGATTTACCCCCCACTTGAAAATGGTGGTGTAAAGGTGTCATCAGGAAAATTCGCCGCCCTTCGCCGTACTTTTTTTTCGTAAACTTAAAATAAACTCGTTGCATGATGACCGACAAACTTTCTACAAAAAACACCCCACAAAGTATCGGTATCAATAGTTCTTTGTGTATGGCAATAGCAAAAACTGCGATGATTCCCCCCAGTGTGAGACTTCCCGTATCGCCCATGAACACCTGCGCAGGGAACGAATTGTACCACAAAAATCCGATGGTGGCTCCAATCAGCGCACCGGCGAAAACGACCATCTCGCCCGTACCCGGTATGTACATGATATTCAGGTATCCGGCGTAGTTTACGTTGCCGGACAGGTAGGCGAGTACGCCGAGCGTAACTCCGATAATAGCGGTAGAGCCGGTTGCCAGTCCGTCCATCCCATCCGTCAGGTTGGAGCTGTTGGATACGGCTGTAACTACTAAAATTGCCATAAATACGAATAAAATCCAACCGTATTGCTGTGCTTTTTCTCCCGCCCATTTGAAAGCGTTGGCGTAGTCTAAGTTGTTGTTTTTTAAGAAAGGAATGGTTGTTTTGGTTGATTTTACGTTATTGTCTTTGAAATTCACGTTTTCTACACGCTGCGACTCGCCGATAACTTCCACATTCTCGCGAATTACGGTTTGGGGACTGAAATAAAGTGTTAGTCCGACAATAAGTCCAAGTCCGACCTGCCCAAAAATTTTGAAACGTCCTTTCAGCCCTTCCTTATTTTTGTATTTGATTTTCAAATAATCGTCCGCGAATCCGATTATACCCATCCAAACGGTGGTAACAAGCATCAGAATGGTATATATGTTTGTCAAATCCGCGACCAGCAACGTAGGGACGAGAATAGCCAGAATAATAATGATACCGCCCATGGTGGGAGTTCCTTTTTTCTTCAGCTGCTCTTCCATACCCAAGTTGCGAATAGTTTCGCCGATTTGCAATTTTTGCAGTCGGTTGATGATTTTCCGTCCGAAAACGGTTGCTATCAATAGAGCGAGAATAAATGCGACGGCTGTCCGAAACGAAATAGACATGAACATCTGGCTGCCCGGAATATCGTAAAATCGGTCTAAATATTTAATTAAATGGTATAGCATAGTGTCTGTATTTAATCCATTGAATATTTTCTTCGGGGATATTTTTTATCAAGATTTTTTTTCAATGCGGTATTTTTTACTCTAAAAAGATTTTACCCAAACGCTTTTCTGACTTCTTCCTTGTCGTCAAAATGATATTTCACGCCTTTAATAATTTGGTAATCTTCGTGTCCTTTGCCGGCTACGAGTATCACGTCTCCCCTTTGAGCAATCAAGCAGGCTGTTTTTATTGCTTCCCGACGGTCGGTAATCGTCAGACTTTTTGCTTTTTGCTCGCTGTCAAGTCCTGCCAGCATGTCGTTGATGATGTCTTCGGGTTCTTCGTTGCGCGGATTGTCGGATGTGAGAATGGCTTTCCAGCTTCCAGCTACCGCTTCGCGCGCCATCATCGGGCGTTTGCCTTTGTCCCGGTTTCCGCCACAGCCCACAACGGTTATCAATCTACCGTTGCCTTGTAAAATTTCATTTATCGTTGAAATTACGTTTTCCAGCGCGTCCGGCGTATGCGCGTAATCGACGATGGCGGTCGCACCGTTGGCGGCATGAATGGTTTCAAAGCGACCGGCGACCGACTGGAGCGAGCTGATGATGCGCAAGGCTTCCAATTCGTCTATGCCGAGCAGAACTGCCGCACCGAATACGGCAGTCAGATTGTACGCGTTGAATTTGCCGATAAAGGGTACGTGTAGCTCTCGTCCGTTCATGTCTAAGAGCATTCCTTCAAAGTTCTCTTCCAAAATTTTGGTCTTGAAGTCTGCCATGCCACGAGTAGAGTAGGTGTGTTTGCGCGCTTTGGTATTTTGAAGCATTACCATGCCGTTTTTGTCGTCCATATTGGTCAACGCGAAGGCTTCCTTGTCCAATTCGTCAAAAAATCGTTTCTTGGCTTTCAGGTAATTTTCAAATGTTACGTGGTAGTCGATGTGGTCGCGCGTCAGATTGGTGAAGACAGCTCCGTCAAACGTCAATCCGGTTATCCGACGCTGTTCCACGGCATGTGAACTGACTTCCATAAAGGCGTATTCGCAACCTGCATCCACCATTTTTCGTAATAAAGCGTTCAGTTCCAATGCATCCGGCGTGGTGTGCGTTGCTTCTACGGTTTCGTCGTTCACGTAGTTGCAAACGGTAGAAAGCAGTCCCGCGCCAAATTCCGCTTGGCGAAAAAGTTTATAGAGCAATGTGGCGGTAGTCGTTTTGCCGTTGGTGCCGGTTACGCCGACAAGGGTTAATTGCTTGGACGGATAACCGTGCCATGCCGATGCCGCGTGTCCGAGTGCATCAGCGCAGTTTTTTACTTGAATGTAAGCGATATTCTCATTCGTTTTGTTCGGAATTTCTTCGCAAAGAATTGCCACAGCTCCTTTTTCAACAGCCATCGAGATAAAGTCGTGTCCGTCAACTGCCGTACCACGCATGGCGACAAACAGGTTTCCGGATTCCACTTTCCGGGAATCAAATTGAATACCTGAAATTTCTATTGAAGCATTTCCGGTTGATTTTTCGATAGTTACATCTTGTATGATTTTTGATAGAAGCATCGTTTACTGAAATATTAATGAAATTTGCTGTCCTTTACTTATTTTGGTGCCCGCAGGTATGCTCTGCGTTTGTACCTTTCCTACGCCGGTGATTTTGACTTTTAGTCCGGCTTCTTCGCAAAGGTACAGCGCATCTTTTACGCCCATTCCGGATAAGTCGGGAACCGTTTTTTTAGTTACCGAAATTGAAGTCAGTTGTGTCTTTCCCGTGTCGGTTTGTGATTTTACCCATTCGGCACTTGTGGGTAAAATGGTTTGATTCAGGTCTTTCAGTACGGTTTGAATGGCTGCGGCATTTCCCGATTTTATTTCCGGCCTTTTGTTGCCCACCAGTACGATGCTGTCATTCTTAATGTCAATAATAGTGGATGTGGTGTCTATCGCCATGATTCGTTCGGCGATGTTCTTTACCACCATGCCCGACATCAATCCGCCTGAAGGCAGACCGATTCTCGGTTCACGAATGACCACGATGCAGGTGTATCTGGGTGCTTCGTAGGGGAAAAATCCACAAAATGAAACCTGATGGGACTTACCGCCGGCGGAATAGCCTGCGGAGCCTTTGGATATTTGTGCGGTTCCGGTTTTACCGGCAATGCGGACGTAGGGCGAATGCGCCGCTTTCCCCGTACCGTATTTGGGATGCTCCACCACGCCGAGAAGTGCCTTACGGACATCTCTAAGCGTACTTGGTTTACAGATTTGTTCATTTACTACCCGCGCTGTGAATTGTTTCAGGGGTAGCCCGTTTTGATTAATCGATTTTACGAATAAAGGTTCTATGAATTTTCCGTTGTTGGCTATCGCATTGTAGAACGCCAGCGTGTAGATGGGTGCTATTTGAACTTCATAGCCGATTGACATCCAGGGTAGCGTGCTGGTTGACCAGTAATAGTTTTTGTCGTTGGGATGGCGTATCCAGGGTTTGGCGGTACCGGGTATGTGCAGATCAAAGGGTTCGTTTAGTCCCATTTTGTATAGCTTGTCAACGAATTTTCCGGGGTTGTTGCCGTAAGCATTTACGATGGTTCTTGATATTCCTACGTTTGAAGACGCGTTTAGCGATTGTTCCAGAGTAATATCCTTGTATCCGCCACGGTGAGCGTTGTGGTCGCGCATGGTTGCTCTTCCAAATTTATAGGTTCCGCTACCGGTAGCAATTACATCGGTCAGATTGGCTTTCCCATCATCTAATACAGCCATGAGCGAAGCGGTTTTGAAGGTGGAACCCGGTTCGACCTTGTCGGCTACCACACCGTTTCTATTTTCGGAATAGCTGCCGTCTTTGTTTCTGTCCATGTTGACGATGGCTTTTATTTCGCCTGTCGCAACTTCCATGATGACCGCGTAGCCGGTTTGGGCTTCTATTTCTTTCAGTTTCTCAAGCAGCGCCTTTTCGGCGATGTCCTGCATGTCCACATCAATAGTAGAAATGATGTCCATACCATCAATGGGTGCTACTTGAACCACTTCCTGCCATCGGTTCGCTACTTTTTGACGGGAAGAAACCCCGGGCATTCCTTTTAGGTATTTTTCGTATCCGAGTTCCAATCCGTTTTTCCCCCCTTTGGTCTCATCCGCGTAGATGTCTCCGATAGTACGCGAAGCGAGCGATGCGTAGGGTTTTACACGGCGAAACATTTCTTTGGTAAGCAACCCGCTTTTATTTCTGCCCAATCTGAAAAGGGGAAATCTGCGGATGTCTTTTAGTTGCGCGTAGGATATTCGTCCTTTGTAAAAAGCATATTCGCCTTTTTTTTGTTTGTAGGCTTTGATGATGTCCCGCTTGTAGGTTGCTTTGGATTTGTCTTTGAAGTAATCGGACAGACAGTAAGCGAGCGAGTCGATATTCTCGTAAAATAGCGCGCCGTCTTTTTCGTGCAACGCGGGTACGCGCGTATCCATATAGACGTAGTAGGTGGGGATGGAGCTTGCCATCAGTTGACCATCGGCAGAATAGATATTTCCACGGTTTGGACGGATGATAATGTCTTTTTTGTCGTTTTTTTTCCCGAGCTCCAGCCAATTATCACGTTCGACAGTCTGAATCTTTATGACGTTGACGATAATAATCAACATCAATACCACGATTAGAATATAAACCGCTGCAAATCTTCCTATTATTTTTTTTCCTGGTTCGGTCATCGTTCTATGAACTCTTCGTTTTGTGTCGTGTCTTTGCGGATTATTTCAGTCGCTTGTTTATGAGCTTCTTTGGCTTTTATCAACGCTTCTTCTTTTTCGGGATCTTTTTCTTCGATAAGTACCGGTGCCGTTGCGCTTTCTTTCAAATCCAATCCTTTGGAATTGATGTAGTCGAGTACGTAAGTCCTTCTGCCAAGCGTTGTCAGTTGAGCGGAAATGGTCAGCGATTCAAATTTGATGTCTTGCAGCTCTTTCTCTAACCGTACTTTTTCGGTTGTTTGTTTTTCGCAGTAATAGCGGTTGTCGATATAGAAAAACATTAAAACAGCAATTAATATTAGTAGCTTGTATTGTTTGCGAATGAAATTTTTGTTTAAAATATTTCCGTTGATAAAATCGCGGAAGCTACTGGATTTAAACTCCGAAAAATCTTCGTTTCCTTTAATGGTTTCTATTATGTTTTTCCAAAAACTCATGGGTTCTCTTGCTTGATTAATACCGAATCTCAATCTGTTTCTGTTATTTCGTGGCTGTGAACAATTTATTATTCTCCTTTTTTCTCCGCTATTCTCAATTTGGCGCTTCTTGCTCTCGGGTTTTGTTCTATTTCTTGCTCTGTCGGTACGATTACCTTGTTGTTTACGGCTTTCAGTGGCGTCAATATGTTGCCGAAAAAATCTTTTTCAAGTGTCCCTTCAAAATTTCCGCTTCGGATGAAGTTTTTAACCAATCGATCTTCCAATGAATGGTAGGTTAAAACGACCAATCTGCCGTTTGGATTAAGTGCTTCTACACTCTGCGTGAGTAGCTCTTTTAAGACTTGCATCTCCTTATTGACTTCAATGCGCAACGCTTGAAAGATTTTCGACATCTCTTTCTTTTCTTTTTCTTTCGGTAAAAAAGGTTTCAAAACGTTCAAAAATTGTTCGGTACTTACTATTCGCTCCGTATTCCGGACTTTGAGTATGGACGACGCGATTTTGCGCGCGTTGTGCATTTCGCCATACAGGTAGAAAACGTCTGCTAATTGTTGCTCGGTGTATTCGTTGATTACTTTTTCAGCCGTAAGGGATGAACGTGTATTCATCCGCATATCCAGTTTGCCTTCAAAACGGAACGAGAAGCCACGCCCTGCTTCGTCGAAGTGATGAAATGAAACGCCTAAATCTGCTAAAATTCCATCGGCTTTTTCGACATCGTGGTATTTTAAGAAATTGCTTAAGTAACGAAAATTGCTTTGGACAAACGTAAATCGCTTGTCGTCGATGATATTCTGCAAAGCGTCTTCATCTTGGTCAAAACCAATCAATCTCCCTTTTTTCCCCAATTTGTTCAAAATCTCTTTGGAATGACCGCCACCGCCGAATGTTGCATCCACGTACACGCCATCGGGCTTTATGTTTAAGCCGTTGATGGTTTCGTTAAGTAGTGCCGGTACGTGGTACATCATTATTTCGTTTGTCGGGTTGCTTTCTTTTAATGATTTAGATTTGCTTGTCACTCCTTGCCTGCATTTTGGCTTTTAGCCTTTTGGCAAAGTCGTTAGGCGTTAATTTTGCTTCATCGTAACGTTTTCGGCCCCAAACGGCAAATCGGTCCATCATACCCACAAACATGACTTCATTGTTTTCGATGCCGATAAGGTCTAAAAAACGTCTGGAAATCAGTACTCTTCCTTGCGTGTCCACGTCAAGCCACTCGGCGTCGGAAACAAATTGCATCAATAAAAGTTGATCGTCTGCATTCCATTCATCCAAATTGGTTTTCAATTCTTCCATTTTTTTGTTCCAGACATTCTCGGGATAAATAATCAGACAGTCGGTATCGGCATCTTTTCGCATCACAAGTCGATCTCTTTCCCCCTCGGGAAGGATTTTTCGGTAAGTGGCCGGAATAAATATACGCCCCTTTACATCTGCTTTTGCTTCAAATTTTCCGATAAATGTCGACATCTTCTTGATTGGTGTTATTTTCCAACGGTAAAAATAGATATAATTTCCGGAAATCCCCACTTTTCCCCACGATTATTTATCAACAGAGTTATCAACAGGTTATAACCTATGTTTGAACAGTATTATTAATAAATTATTTATAGCTTGATTTTTTAGAATAAATATAATTTGTTGATTAAAAGTATGTTAATTGGATAGATGAATTTTGTGAATGTATGGTCTTGGGAGTGGGGGATTATTCTGCTATTAGCTTGAATGAAACCGACACGATTAATTGAAAATCCGGTTTTTAACGAAAAAAAGCTGTATTTCAGGAGAATTCATGATTAAGTCGTATTTTTGCAATCACTAAAACTTGAGAAGTATGGAAGATAATGTGATGCGGTTTGATGTGGAAGAGATTCTTCGCGCGAAAGCGTCCACTATGAAAATTCCGAAATTCGCGCTGAATTATTTGAAACGAATCGTTCATCAGGATGAATTAAATGATTTCTTTATTCGAGCGCATGGGAAGAAAAACGAAGAATTTATCGCATACGCGCTGGGAGAAGGCTTGCTCAATACGAAAGCTGACTTTGAAGGGATTGAGAATCTGCCTGATGACTCGCAGAGATTAATCTTTGTGAGTAATCATCCGTTGGGTGGACTTGACAGTATTATTTTAGGGCTGATGCTTGCTGAAAAATACAAAGGCAACGTGAAGTTTTTCGCCAATGAAATTTTGATGTACCTTACGCCGTTGAAAGAGATGTTTTTGCCGGTAAATAATCTGAGTGGTAACCAAAGCCGCGAAAACGCGCGAATGGCGGAAAATTTTTACAAATCGGACGAGCATTTGATAACGTTTCCTGCCGGTACGTGTTCACGAAAAATCAAAGGGAAAATTCAAGACAAACCTTGGAAGAAATCCTTTGTTTCAAAAGCTGTTCAGTACCGGCGAGATGTTGTCCCTATGTATTTTGAAGGGAAAAATTCCAATTTCTTTTATAACCTGTCCAATCTTCGTACACGTCTCGGTTTGCCCAACATCGAGATGCTGTACTTAATCAACGAAATGTTTAAGCAAAAAGGGAAACATTTCAAGGTAAAAATTGGCAAGCCGATTTCGTACACTGCGTTCGACAAAAGTAGAACTCCACAGCAATGGACGGAATGGGTACGGGAGAAGATGGATGAATTGTCTTGTTGAAAAGAATTGTTTGAAACTATCGGACAATAACAATATCTACTTTAAAATTGTGTTGGAATTTTTTGGAACAGGAAATCTTTGTTTCTAAATTTTGCTGTAAGTAATTCTTTTTCAAAATTATAAATTCTCGCCAATCAAATACGATTGAAAAAGATATTCCGGACTCTCATAATAAACACTGCCGTTAAAGTTTTCTATTTCCCGAGACAGCCACGAATTATAAACTTCTAAAAGAGCTTCGGTTAATGGTTTGTCTTCTGCTTTGCCAACATCTATAATCAACCGTTTATATACTTTGCCAATATCTCAATGAGTTGGAATTGAGTATTTTGCATTTCGAGTGTTGTCGAAAATCCCATCTTTAATATTGTATTTCCAATGAGTTCAAATGTCAGTTTGTCAATGTTTTCGTTGTGATAGATAGCTGCCAAATGAAGAATATGTTGTAATCCGTCTTTCCCTATAGCGTTAACGATTACGTTTCGGTTGTTTTTTGTTTTTCTGCCGATATACTCAATCAAAGAGCAAAGGTAAAACAGATTGTTCGCGCTCTTATCTTCTCTTCCCGCCATCATTGGTTATTGTCTTAGATTCGGTAAATTTCAATGTATTTAAAGCTTGGTCGCTACAAAAACAGACTTGATGAGTTGGGTGTTTGAATTTTGCTAAAACCCAAAATTGTTCACGATTGATTACTCCGTCTATAAAGTCGGATATGTAGTTATAAATCTGGTCATTTGCCATCGCTCCAATGACCATGTCAAAATCGTGTTTCCCGCCCGAACGACAATCAACTATAAAATCAAGCCATTCTTCGGTCATTTCTTCGAAAACGAGAGTTTTCAACGTGTTGTCCGATGGTATATATTCATAAACAGAGACAACGGAAACGTCATAACGACTAGCCCAACGTTCGGCTTGTATTTCTAATTTAGTACAATAGAAACCTTACCCAAAATCCTTTGGATATCTGCTTGTTAGGATTTCAGGATTTTGAACAACTGTATAACTGCCGTGATATACTTTCATCGTATGTATTCTCTTTTTCGTACAAAAAAATACAGAAAAAAACGAAATTTTGCTAATTACAGTTTCGTCCCACTCTACGTTATCTCCCGAAAAGTTAAGTATGCGTAAATAGTGGTTTATTTGGGTATTTGAGTGGTAATATTGTAGATCAGTCAATTTCGCCAAACAACTCGGTATTTTCATCCACATAGTTGGCTATTATAGCCGTTTGTGCTTCTTCAATTTCAAAGAAACGTTCTTCCAATTCGTCAAACTGCTCAAAATCGACATACATCTCCGTAAATTCTTCTTCGGTAGTTTCCCGTTCGAGTTCTTCCGTGTGCAGGTCGTATATTTCCTTGGCTTTATAGATGATTTTAGCCAATTCGTTGGCTCCCATTTGTTTCAAAGCTTTGGCTACCGGATTGCCGAAAATGTACCCCCCGTAACCATTTTGGATTAATTGTACGAAACCGCCCTGCATCACTTCTTCTCGCAAGAAATGATAGGCAAGAAGCGTGTGTTGATTGGTATTGAGCAGGTGCATATTTTCAGCGTTCAGATTTCCGCCCAAAGCGTCTAAATACGCGTCAATGAATATATGCAGAAATTCATCCATGCCTATTTCTCCGGCTTGCTTGAGTTTTTGTTCAGCGATTTTTACCATGTTGTTTTTGTCTCCCTTTAACGGTCTTTTGTCTGATGATTAATTGATGAGTACTTCACTCGAATAGGCTTCGAGTTTTAGGTTTAATTTTCCGTCTTTCAAGGAAAATTTACTTCCGAAACTTGCCTTGTAGCTGTTTTTTAGATTATAGGGGATTTCAATATCAAACTCTTCGGCGGTGTCTGAATTGTTGAAAATGACAATAGCCGATTTGTTAAAGTATTTTCGCGCGAAAATCCATGTCTCCGTTGTAGTCTGAAGGTTAATGAAATCTCCATAAACCAGTGCCGGATTGTTGTTGCGAAGTTGCGCCAATTGAGCCGTTTTATCAAATAATTTTTGCTCGTGTTTGTTCCAGCCGTCGAATCTCATCATTCGGCGACAATCCGGATCGTTGGCACCGGTAAGTCCTATTTCGTCGCCGTAAAAGATGACCGGAACTCCCGGTATGGTTAAGATGAAAGTCTGCATCAATGCCATTTTATCGTAAGCTGTACTGTCCGAAATGCCTATCTCGCGTTCCCAACCGGCTAATTTGCTGTCTTCTCCAAATTTCAAATCGCCGGAAGCCAATGCCATGAAACGCGGTTTGTCGTGATTCCCTGAAATATAGCCCATCAGGTTGTGGCTACCGTAAGTTTTTAAACTGCTCTGTAATACGGTATTTACCCGATTCAAATCCGGAACGCCAACGCCCGCAAAACCGGTATTCGCGTCTTCAAACACGTTGAAATCAAACTGTCCGTCAAGCATTCCGGTGCTTAGATAGCTGTTGATTAACTCCGGACTTCCATACGTTTCGCCGATTTGATACAGGCTTTTCCCGTTGTTGTTTTCTTTGATTTTTCGGGTCAATGTGCGCCAAAAGGGTAAATCGACGTGTTTGCAAGCGTCGTGCCGGAATCCATCCAGATTGAACTCGTTTAGCCAGTACATTGCGCTGTCGGTAGTCATTTCAATGACAGTCGGATTGGCGAAGTCGATGGTTGGCATAAAGGTGTCGAACCAAGTTGTCAGGCGGTGGTCGTTCCAACGTTCGGTGTTCATCGTTCCGTCCGGCAGGTAGAGCGACGTAAAATATTCCGGATGTTGCTTGTAAAGCGGATTCCGTTCGTGTACATGGTGTGCTACATAGTCCAGCAAAATATTCATTTCCTTGCTATGCGCGTCATTGACCAAATCTTTCAATGCTTGATTAGAGCCAAATCGATCATCTACCCGACTGAAAGAAACGGGCCAATACCCGTGATACCCGGAGAATTTGGTTTTTTTCGGCGCATAGTATCCATAGGGATTGTCGGGGTTTTGATTCAATGGCGAAATCCAAAGCGTATTCACACCTAATTTCTTAAAATAGCCATCGTCAATGACTTGCTGTAAACCGGCTAAATCGCCACCCCAAAAATCAACTTTGGGATGGACATCGGGGCGATTCATGGGGCGGTCGTTGCTTTTATCACTGTTCTTGAACCGATCCAGCATGACAAAATACATGATTTGCGCGTGTCGGTCTTGTCGAGTTATTTCGGATGATTTGGTAAGAATCTTTCCGTTTTGGAGTGGAATCAAAATGTCATTGCTTACACCCCACTTATTCACAGCCCAAACACGAATAAACGAACGATTCATTTCTCCGGCTTCTCGCGGAATGTCAACGCTGATTTTGTCGTTTCCGATTTTGATAAAAGTATCGGGAAGCCGGTAATTTTGCCAGTAAGCATATACTTTGTGTACTTCGTTTTGAGCTGAGATGTCAAACGTATTTCCTTCAATTTTATCCGTAGTCAGAATAGGGTATTTATCGGTATTTCCGGCGACTTGCAGGATGGAGTTGAATTTGCCGTACCCGTTATCTACCTTGTCGGGATTGTTCGGGTCGTGGTTCCATTCTCCATCCAAAACCATTTGATACAGAAAAGTTCCCGGACTCAGATTCAGTGTGGCAACGTATTTTCCACTGTCATTCAGCATCAAGCCCGGCGATAGATTGGGTGCCCAGTCGTTCATCTGTCCCGCAATTTGCACCCGGTTGTATTTCTCGCCTTGTGGGTCAAAAGAAAACAGATAATCGACTTTGTCTGTTTTTCGGCATGGGATGGCGTAAGGAACTCCTTTTATCCAGAGATTGACATTAAGAAAATGGGACGATTCGGGTAGGACATTCAACCGTATTTTTTGCTTATTATCCACTAAGATGACCGGAATTTCGGCTGAAGTTACACTGTCGATTTCACGGGGGTTAAGCACGTAGTCTTGCGTAACAATTACGTTTTTACCTAAGTTTAAAGTGAGTAATGTGTTTAAATTCAGGTTTTGTTCGGTGCCTACGGGTAAATTTAGTTTGTTCTGTTTTTCGCAGGCGTAAAAAATTAGAATGAGTGAGAGTATTTGGATGAAATGTCTTGTTCGCATCATAAAGTAAATCAGTTAATTATATTACGGATCGTTGTTCGTCTCTTTAATCTTTCAGTTCTTGGGCTTTTTAGGATTCAGCTTTTTGGCAGTTGTTTCAATTTGTTTTACAAAGTGTTTTTCAGCTTCCGACAGTTCGTTTTTTGTAAGTTCCTTGTATTTCCGGTATTCATCATTTGCTTTTTTCAATGCTTGCTCGTGGCTTATTGTTCCTGCATGTTGAAGAATGTCATTGCCGGTCATTTTCAAAAAATCGTCCAAACGTTCAATCCAATCTTTCATATACATTGGTTTGCGGTTAAGTGCTTGCAATTCTGCTAACTCTAAATAAGCAGTTACCATTCGGTTTAATACGTTTAATTCTTCTTCGTTCAAATAGTTTTTTGCTGTCTCGATTTCTTGCTTTGTCGGTTTGTTCCCCTTTAAAATTTGTCAATCCCATATTGGATTTTCGGGCATCAATTCTTGTGAAAATCACTTCTGCCACTGTTTGTCCATGTGCCGCCCAGTGCATTTTATTTTGGACCGTTTGAAAAAACTCTATTGAAATTGCTAATCTTGGGTCGTAATCAATACTTGTGGCATAGATGTCTAAAATCTTTCTCCAAAATACCTTTTCAGATGAACGGATATCCCGAATACGAGCCAATAGCTCATCAAAATAGTTGCCACCGCCGGCTTGTTTCAGCAATTCATCATTCATTGTAAAGCCTTTCACAATGTATTCGTGAAGCCTTGCAGTAGCCCATTGCCGAAACTTAGTTCCCTGATGACTTTTTACACGATAGCCTACTGAAATAATAACATCCAAATTGTAATAATTTGTAGGTCTTGTAGAAAAATCGGAATTTCCGATTTTTCTACAAGACAGCTTATCATCAAGTTCTTTCTCTTCATAAATATTAAGAATATGTTCATTGATTGTTGACCGGGATTTTTGAAAAAGTTCTGCCATCTGATCAATTGTAAGCCAAACAGTTTCACCTTCTACGCGTGTTTCAATTTTTGTGTTTCCGTCTTCGGTTTGATATATTATGATATTGGTGTTCTCTATTTTACAGTTAGGTTTTATTACTATACGAAATAAATATCACAATGTGGCACGGTGTAAAGTCTTGATTAGATTCGTTCTGAAAGTAAGCAGACATAAGTGTCGCTTCGCGTTAATCATCTTTGTAAACGACTATGTTCGCTTTTTTGTCTCCATGCACATTTGAACAAAAATAATTGGTTTGATTCTTTCAAAGGAACAACAGTAAATCAAAGCTAAAGTCAAGAAGATTTCTGTTTGTCCCTTATCTTCAGAATTGGTTAAGATTCCGCTCTTATACATGTAAATGTTCTTAACGAAATCTCAGTTCTTGTTACACCGCATAAATCCTTTATTTACCCCTTTGTCAATTAAATTCATTCTTTCTTATCTGTCAAGTTTCACAAGGTTGTTGATGGCATTTTTCCTCTTCCGAGTGTAGTGCAGGCGTAGCCGAAACGGAACTCGGAAGAGGAAAAGATAAAAAAGTTAATTATTTTTGTTCTACCAAAATGAAAATAATATGCAACAGATTTATCATTCAAATGCCAAGACAAATGTACATAATCGCGAGCAAATACAAAAGTGTTTTTCTGTTTCAAACACCGAACTCGCTACCCGATTTAACGTTTCTAATCAGACAATTTCCAAATGGAGAAACAGGGATTTTCAACACGATGCCTCCTGTTGTCCCAAAAGCATCCAATATGCCTTATCCGAATTGGAAACGGCATTGGTAATAAGTATCCGGCGTAGTTCGTGGCTCCCATTAGATGAGGTCTTTGAGACGCTTTTAGAACAAAACCGGGCTATATCCCGAAGCTCCGTTTATCGTTGTTTAGTCAAGAATAACCTGAATAAAGCTCCACAAGCGCAAAAAGACAAAGCCAAAAAGTTCAAAGCTTACAAGCCCGGATATTTGCATATCGACGTTACTTATTTGCCTAAGT
>JBKEBE010000113.1:0-8670 GCA_047973025.1 Paludibacteraceae bacterium | reverse complement strand
TGAGCTGTTCCGCTTTATTTCACGGCTGATAGTTGATTCACTCGTCCCTACTATACGGGCAATTTCTTTTTGTCTTGTCCCTGTTTGAAGCAACGCGGATATTTGGTATCTTTGCTCGCGGGTTAAATGTTTCTTCTTTTTCATAACAATCTAAAGGTAGGAAAAATTTTTCCAAAGTTCTCTCAGTGGGCATGCCCACTGAGAGAACTTCTTTTTCCTCCTAAAAATTGCATTTACTAATTGAACTTACGCATGAATAACGTGAATTTCAAACACCGGATTTCTTGTAAAACAATCAATGCCGATAAATGTTATTTTGTTATATCAAACACGCAGGTATTATTGTTTTGAAATTCCGAAATTAAACTAAATTAAACAAAAATAAAGCATATTATTAATTCTGAATGGAAAGGTGGATTAGCCTTTGAAGCCGATGTAAAAGGACACAAAGTTGTAACCGATGCGCCTGTTGATGCCGGAGGTAATGATAGCGGACCCGGTCCAAAAATGTTGATGCTGGTTGCGTTGGCAGGATGTACGGGTATGGATACAGTTTCCATATTAAAAAAAATGCGTGTAAACGTAGAGAAATGTAATGTCCGAGTTGAAGCTGATATGCGAGACGAGCATCCAAAATATTATGAAAAAATGCACGTCATTTACGAATTTTCGGGGGATAATCTCCCCATGGAAAAATTGGAAAAAGCGGTACGGATGTCTGAAGAGACCTATTGTGGCGTAGAAGCACTGTACAAAAAAGCGATCGTTGTAACATCGGAGATCAGAATTGTTTGACTTTGGAGTTACAACTTGTTTGTTTCGAGAAAAAATTGCAGCCTTTATGACTGTTAAACTTTATTAAAATCAATTGTCCGTGTTGCGTTTTCCCGCTCAGATCTGTCTATGAATTAGAAAGCGCACATATACTTTCGTAATGAAACATGAAACAGCCATGTAAAAATAACTTTGACACACAAGGAAATGATTAATGGCGCGTTCCATGTGTCCATAATGAAAAAAATAAAAAATAAACACGTGAAAAAGATATTGATTTATTGTATTATTCTCGTATTTGGGACATCTTCCTGCTCGAACAAAGAATTTGAAACGGATATGCCGTCTGCAAGCATAGATTTTCTATCAAATAGACCGATTATAGGCATTCGAGCTGTTGATGAAGACCTGTGGTTTCTGACTTCCCGTCCTTGCGACACGTGTCTTGTCCCGTTAGAAGTCAGTTACAGACCCTATTTATATCAATTAAGTCGCCAAAGAGGATCGGAATTTCGCTTCGACGAAGATTTTGTTTTTTCAACTCCGGTAAAAGATCAATATGGCAATCTCTATACTTCGAAAGCTCATGAAATACTAAAGATCAATGATATTCGTGATTACACGTCTGTTGTCAAGACGGGTAATTTCATGATTCATCAATACGTTTTCGACAAAAACAACCACATCTGGATGATCGGAAACTCCGGAGTCGCTCATTGGGATGGTACCAAGTTGACGAGATATGATGCTTCAAATTCCATCTTACCATCAAATATCTTGCACGGAATTGCAGTTGACCAATCCGGAGTTGTCTGGATTCCACTTGACCTTGGATATGGCATATTGAAGATTACCAACGGGGAGTGGCAGATAATTCCGGTCAGTCAAATAGCGTCGCTCAATGAGAGTTCATACCTTCGTAGCCCTCTGGTAGATAAAGAAAACAGAATTTGGTTTACTGTTTTTGCCGGTTCGGCTTCTTCCAACACCATCCTGTTTGATGGGGATAAATGGATTTCAGACTTTCCGACCCTGACCAAATTTGGCACGCTGTTTCTTGATTCTCGAGGCACAATCTGGCGGTTAAACGACTATTATTCCGACAGCAAAAGAACACACTCCACGCTACAATACCTTGACAGCGGGAAATGGGTCGAATTTGACATTAAGTACATTGCCGACCAGATACTCTCGTTAGATGTTAAGGATTCAAGGGTTTATATAGGAACGGTCAATGGTTTGATTATCCGGTAGCTTTTGCGCCTGTGTGTAACATGCTAAATACTTTTTCGACTAAGATGATATGAATAGAGCAATCCCCCTTATGTTATTCATCTTCTCGATCGGTCAAAGCGGGGTAATCGCGCAAAAAAGCAATCCTGAATCGATTAGTAAGAAAATAGGTATTACTTTTTCTTCACTTGGAGAGTCTTTTTTCTCTGAACAATTTCTATTTAGTCGCTCCTTGTTTCTTCACTTAACGGTAAAAAAGATAATTTTTTCTTCCGGTAACAACCATTGAAAAACAAAATAAAAAAACTCTTTTCTGAGCCTATCCATCATTGTCTTCAAGTTCCAAGCCATTGCTGCCATATAGACATTGATTTGTATGTCTTTTCCACCACCAGGTAATTCTGTTCCATTCGGAAGTCCTTTTTAGGATGTCCGATGATGGTTCTATTGCTGCTTTGGATCTGCATTTGTTCCGTTTTTGTCGCTTTTGACACGCTGTGTCCGATGCTTTGGGCTTGTCCGGCGTGATGATGGTTACACCATTTCTCCGTGAAAAAAGATATGGCAGATTTCCAGTATATCACTCCTATGTAGTTTGAACTCCTGAAAACAAGAGGAAATACACCAAAATACATCTTTATCGTATTCATGAATACGTAAACGCTTTATCAATCTGTCGTTGTGCGTGAGAATATAATAAATCTTTTCGGTATCAAAGGTGTCCCAAGAGTTGAGTTTGATAACACCTAAGTATTCTCCGGCATGAATGGTGGGTTCAAAACTACACCCGATTGCCGGGAAAAAAACAGCTCCAATTATAGTTGTGTAAGCATATCCGTCGGGTTTTTCATCTATACTGTCAGATAAATACGCCGAATTAGTTGTCGGATAATTTTCATAGATGGGAGCAATATGAAGCTTTCCTACTTGCACGGGCAGATCATCGGGAATGAAAAAATTTTTGCGATGTGTTTCAGTATCCTTTACTTTAAACATAGGAACATCTGCACCGTCCAAATACTGTGGGTGTATATTAAATTTTTCTTCGATAATACGCCGGTTTCGAGGGGTTAAATCCGTCTTCCCGGTTTCTATCATGGTATAGGCTGCTCGCGTGATACTCAATATCAGCGCGAAATCTTTTTGTTTTAGCCTAAGTTCCTGTCTGATAGCCAATAGGGTGTTACCCATAAAAATCAGAAATACAATTATGTTAAACAACTATCTCATTTTGTGGTCTTTGTCATATTTTTTATTTAGAATTAAAACAAATAGCACTTAATGAGTAAATCATTTACCTGAATTTTGATAGAAATGTAAATTATTTACTTTATATTTGCCCGTTGAACTTTTAACCGAACACCTTAATAAAACTGTTTACTATATGGAAAAAACTATTGTCGGTGGCAATACGGTTGCTTGTAAGTTATTAAAAACCGAGACTTTGCCCCTGCTTTCTCCTTATTCTTTTGGATTCAACTCCAAAAATGTGACAAAAGAATCGAGTCACGCTCAACTTCAATCGAAAATCAGTTCTCATTTAGTATTAAATCTTGTTCGTTAATCAGGTTTTCTGTTTAGCCGAATAGCAAGATTGGTATTACCATGTGTACTTGCGTAAAATCGTTTGTTGACTTAAGGGATATCCGTTTATTTTGACCGGAGAAAAATAAGTCTCTCACAGCAATTCAATCAAAATTCTGCTACAACAAACCCACTTCTAAAGTGGTATGATTTTTACATAGGCGTTCTTTGAATTAATTCATGTTCATTACAAATTACAACTTTCTACAACTTCTTAAGGTAGCATACAGCTAGCATGGCTACCAAGTATGGCTATAAAACAGCCATGTGAAATAACTTTGACACTCAAGGGAATGATTAATGGCGTGTACCATGTGTCCTTGAATGTAAAAAATAAAAAATAAACACATGAAAGAGCTTCCGCACTCCTTACTTAGGGGCAATAGGTCGACATCAGAAGAAAACACCGGTTTTATTCTGAGCAACACACGCAAGTAAAGGAATTATTTCTCTTTCAAGTACGATGTAGCTTAAGTCTGGTGCTACTTAGTAACTCCAGGAAAGATTTAACGTCTGATAACAAGAACTTATTACATATATTCCATTTTTTTAGAATTCGTCCATATTTTGGGTAAAGGTAATAAATAAATGGCTAATTGCCGAACAATATTTCGCATGAAAATCGTAGAAAATCATTCTCAAAAGAACCATATAGTAGGTAATCAAAAAGAAGTTTTGACTACTTGAGTGTTCCGATATGGCCGAAACAAAACAAGATGTCAACTGCCTCTGCCAAGAAAGCACGCAAAGTATCAGGAATGAATCATTTTAATCAATTTTTGTGATATTCTTAAGTATAAGTTAATGGTAATTGGGGTGAACAGGCTTTCAAAGATGGAAGCGTGAACACAACAAAGCCCAAGTGGTATTAGAAGTATTTGTAATTTATAAAACGATACAAGATTTAGGGTTGCAGATGAATGGTATTGGAGAACGAACTCAATCAATCACAAAACTACTTTTTAGGCACCGGTCTTCTTTTGTAACAATGTGTCGAAAAAGATTGTTTATTGAAGTCCAATTTTAACGTTTTCGTCCATAAACTACCGGTTGGCAAATCTGTAAATTCATTTGTAATCGCATTTCACTACTTATCTCTATCTTAACGAAGAGAGAGGAAAAATTTCTTTTTTTTGACAACAACTGTTCGATCGCTCTAACCATCGATAGTACGGTTTTGAAGCATCCCTTGACTTCCGCTCCCGCCGATTTGTAATCGGTGGTTTGCTCGGCAAGAGCAATAAAGACAAGATACGGATTGCAAATCCGCACCGGCAGGGAAAATCTTCTTTCCCCCTGCATCTATGTATTTGTCACTTTTAACCTAAACGAATTATTGAAATTTATGAAGAAAAAAAACATTTTATTATTGATTCCGCTATTTTCTTCCCTGCCGGGATTCGGTCAGATTACGAACGTAACCTTTCTCAATACCGGGGAAATGAACGTAGCACCAGGTGTATCATCAAATGTGCGAAAGTCTATTTTTTCCACTTTATCAGCTTCGGCAACCATAACCACAACTGATGCCCCCAATAACGCGGGAAGCAGCAACAAGAACTAAACGAAATAAGCAAATAACATGAAATTTAAGATAAAATATAAAATAAACTACTTCCGTGCTATAGCAATAGTTTTGGCCTTTGTTGGTATTGGTTTTAACGCTAACGCACAATGCAACGTTGCAAATTTTACCGTAACCAAACAAAATGGTACCTGCTTTTCTAACGGTCAAATATCGGTAACCATTCCCGACGCAACTACATGTACGGGGTGGATTGCCATCTTAGTACCTCCTGTGGGTAGCGAGCAATCGAAGTCTATACCTTCAAACGGTGGTCCCGTTACGTTCACTTCATTAGCGGCAGGCACATATCGGGTGCGGGTAACCAATGGGGTTGTAGTATATAATTATGCTGATCCGATTGACTTAACGACCAGTTATGTCAATATGAACATTACCAGTTCGAGCGTGAGACCCTCGTGTTTTGAAGGTTCAACAAATTATGTGGCGGATGGACAGCTCAAAATTAATATCAATTCCGGAGGGGTAGGACCTTTTACCTATAAGGTTACCAATTCTTCAAATGTTACGGCTACTTATGGACCAACTACCAACAGGACACATACCTTTACGGTAGCCGATTTGCCCTTGGGGAGTGGCGAAACGGTATTGTTTACGGTAACCGACCATGTAAACTACCAAACCGGTTGTGTGGTTAATGTAACCCAGCAACCACAGATTGCCAAAAACCAAAACTCAAAAATTGGTATATACGGGAACGAATTTTATCGGGATTGCAGTGATAACTCGTGCAATGACTTTACGGGGTATGCTATTATTTCAGCCCATGCCCGGTACGACCTTGTTGACGATCCGGGTAATGCCCAGGTAAGTATAAACGGAGGCCCCTTTGTTGATATGGTACGCGTGGGAGATGCGCCAGGAGGACAACGATTTGATATTCCGGGAATTATTCCGGCAGGAGCTACTATTACTTATCGTATTACAGATGGCTGCGATGTGTTTAATTACACTTATGTTGGGCCTTCCGCTGATAATACAAAATTAAATATTTCTACCACTTCGGGCTTAAATTCCACCACGTGTGGAAGTTCATATGCGCTTAGTTTAAATGCATTAACAGGAGATGGTACCTATCGGAGAATTGAAGCTCAATTCTGTCCTGAGAATACGGTTGTTATTGAAAAAGAAACACCGGCGGGCTCGGGCATATGGGTAAATGTGCCGTTGGTTTATGCTTCTGGAGATGTTAGCCCGAATGGGTTTGAACCAAGGTATTCATCTGTTTTTACCCTTCCGTCCGACGGTAGTTACAGGGTAACGGCTACTGATGCCTGCCATACCATTACCAAGCCATTTACCGTTGCAGCTGCGGAAAACCCGATAAACAATATCAGTTTGGCGGAAACCATAAGTTTAATTGAAGGTACTTCTGCTTTTAAGTGGGAAATGGGGTATGATAAAAAGGATTTGACAGCCTTTCCGTTAACCATGTCGGTTAGTCCGGTATCAGGGGCAAGTAGCCAAACCATTACGCCTTCCCAGCCTTTGTCGCTGGCAGGGAGTTATACCCTTAATTATCCAATAGTACACGAATATGAAAAAATATCGGGTCGGAACTGGAACGGCACCATGCAGGACTTGCCTTTGGGCGATTACTACGTAACCTTTACCGATGCCTGTGGTAATGTGTCGAAACAGTACACGGTTTCGTTAAAAACGCCCACTACATGGAGTCCTGTTATCCGAGCCTTGCCGGGTTGCCAAAACAGTAGCCGCATTACCTACAACATTTCGGGTACACATAGTTTGAGTGAGGCGTATGTGCATTTATACAACCAGGCCGGTTCTCAAATCCGCTGGAATACTTCGGGGGGGTTCACCAACGAGTTTTCCGGCCTGTCGGAAGGTTCTTACCGGATGCGGTTTGTAGGCATTAAAGCCACCAACGCTAGCCAGGTCGAATATTCGGCCAGTTTAAACAAAGTAGGAACGTTTGAATTTGAAACACAGGTTGAAATGGGTGCATACAGCGATATTGTAATCGATAATATGTCTTTTTTATGTGATGCCAGTAACCCCAATTCGGGCGTAATTATATCCAATATTGTTGCCGGTTCGATGGTTTATCCCATAACCTTCGAATTGTATGAGGCTTCGGATAATGCTTTTACAACTATATTACAAACCAAGGTCATTGACGGAACTGATCCTGACCAGACAGATGTGGCTTTTAACAATATTTCTGCCGGGCAATATGTGGTGCGGGCGTATAATAGTTGTTATTCGGTAGATAATCCTATTGATGTAACATTGGACAATGCATCCCCTGAAATTGTACCAACAGAAAATTACGTATGTCCGGCACAACCCTTATCGTTGTTGTCAATCGGGTTAAATGGAAACACCTGGGATATCGTTTGGTATAAAGATGCGATAGACCCTGCTAACATTATTGCTACAGATGTAACGCATATAGAGGTTTCTCCGCTTGTTACCACAACCTATTATACCACATTTACATTAAACAGCGGTACTGTAAGTTGTCCGGAACCGGTATCATACACCGATTCTGAGACAATTATTATTACCGACGACCTGGACCTTAGTTTGGAGGTAAGCGATATCGAACTGTGTGATGACGACGAATCCAATTCCATCACCATTAAAAATGCCCAATTGGGATATACTTACGAAGTATTAGACGAAAACGGAGTTGCCTTATCCCCGGTGTCGGTAAAGGGCGATGGCAATGATGCCGATCTGGTGCTTGTCATCCCGGCTGCAAATATCCCCGATGCCGGCACACAATATACCGTTTTTGTTTCAAATGGTAATGCCGGATGTTCAGGTGAATTGCTTGATTCCATTGATTTTACCTGTATATGCACAGATGGAGCAAGTACTGACGGCACACCTACAGCTTCCGATTTGGATGGTGATGGTGTTAATGATGTTTGCGACCTCGATGATGATAACGACGGAATATTGGATACTGAAGAAGGCTATTGCGACAACTGTCCTGTCGTTGACACCGATAGTGATGGGATACCTGATTATTTGGATTTAGATTCCGATAACGACGGCTGTTTGGATGCATTAGAAGGCGATGAAAACGTAACCGATGCTATGCTTGTCAATACCACAGGCACACTTACAGTAGGAACGGGTTCTACGGCGGAAAACAAAAATCTCGGAACCACGGTAGATACAAACGGTGTTCCCACCCTTGTAAATACAGGCGGTACCGCTGACATCGGCAATGATCAGGGACAAGGCAAAGGACATTCACAAGACGCGCTACTGAACTCCTGTAAAAATTATTGGATAGGGACGAGCAGTACCGTCTGGGATTTAACCGGAAACTGGACGGCGCAAGAGATTCCGTTTGCCGGTCAGGATGTGGAATTTGCCACCAACGCGAATAACAATAACAACCCGGCGGTAAACAACCTCTATGTTCCGTCCGGAGTGACCAAATCCATCGGCAGTTTAATCAATCAATCTACTAAAGCAACTGTAGTTCCTGCCGGTTCCGGATTGGTAGTGGGTGG
>JBKEBE010000035.1:0-34055 GCA_047973025.1 Paludibacteraceae bacterium | reverse complement strand
GTTGTTTTTCTGTTGAGATGTCATTTTGGACGGTTCGGAACGGTATTTTCTACGTCATATTTATGATGATGTACAGATATCCTGTTACAGTGTAAAATTAAACTGTTTGTGTGAAAAATTACGTTTTATCCATATCCGACAGACGTATTGTTTGGTTAAGCAAAACGTATGATGGTAGCACACACGACAAAAAAATATGTGACGAACACCCCCTACACTTGCCCCATTCCACCAATTTATGGCAAGAAACGGGCTTTTTAGGGCATCTGCCAAAAAACGTGAATGTAATTATGCCGGTAAAGAAACCCAAAGGAAAAGAACTGACAGCGGAACAAAGAAATATCTTCTTTCAGAGTCATCGTAGAACACGCTATCGGATGTGTAAAACGATGTCGGATAGTGAAAGACAGGTATAGATGCCATAAGTTATTTTTTGAAGATACTGTGATGGTACTTGCCTGTGGGCTACACAATTTCAGAATTACAATGAATACTAACGCTTTAGTAATCTAAATGATATAAGGTCTTATGAATACGGGAAAATTTACAAGTGGCTTGACTTGTCGGTGGCAATCGAATATTCTCGTGATTTCTATGAAGGAGATTGGTATGGTTCTAATAGTCGAGATATGCAATTTATAGCACTTGTAGTGAAAGGAAAGATCGATTTTGTTCGCCTGTTTACCGATAATTCCCGCCATGCCTTTAAAATCGGATTTGGCACGGGAGTGGGATTTGAGATGCGTACATTTACCGCATCACCGGATTATGATATGGATAAAAGCCCTTTTGCAATAACTCCGGCGATGCTGAGCTACGAGTATCGGGTCGCGGACAAGACTTATTTGGGAGCTTATTTTAACAATTATCCGGATGGTAATTTTTTTGGATTTATTAATGCGGGGTTAAGTGTTCGGCGTAATTTTTAATACCGATACGCTTATTTAGGATGTTCCGGATTCTTATTCTTCCATTAGCGCGTATCTTGCTACGCGTCAAAAGTGTATATGGACGTATTGCTTGACACGTTCTATCCAAAGTCGTCAGAAGAATTATTTTATGCTGCCTAAATACACTATAAATCCATTTTTTTTGTAATTTTGTAGGGTTATCGACGTTAATTAGATGGAAAGATTTCGTTTTAGAAGTTTAGCAAGCGGTAGTAGCGGGAACTGTTATTTCGTTGGAAATGCCTCCTATGGTATTTTAATAGATGCGGGGGTAGGGGTAAGGAGTATTCGTAAATTTCTAAAATCGATGGGACTTGATTTTGAAAACATTTGGGCACTTTTCGTAACGCACGATCACGCCGACCACATCAAAGCGGTTGGAACGATTGGCGAGAAATACCGTATTCCGGTTTATACGACACGAAAAGTACACGAAGGCATCAATCGAAGTTACTGTGTTACACAAAAACTAACATCGCTTTCGCAAAAGTTTATCGAAGTCGGTGAAACAATAACTATCGGTGATTTTACAATTAAAGCGTTTCCCGTCTCGCACGATTCGTCTGATTGTGTCGGATATTCTGTCGAATACAGGGGTAAAACGATCACTTTCGCTACCGATTTAGGGTTTGTGAGCAAAGTCGCCGCCGAGCATTTAATTCGATCCGACTACATGGTGCTGGAAGCCAACTACGATGAAGATATGCTTACGAACGGGAGATATCCTTTCGTGCTTCAGCAACGAATCAAGTCCGACACCGGCCATCTTTGCAACATGCAGACGGCTTCTTTTTTGGCTGATAATTATACAGATAGATGGCAGTATGTATTCCTTTGCCATTTGAGTAAAGACAATAACCTGCCCGAAATGGCATATACTACGATTTCGAATCATTTGAAATCCAGATTGATTCCCTACGAAGACAGCATGCGGATTATTCCGTTACAGAGAATGGAGCCTTCACGTTTATACGTATTTGATTGACAAGGTTCTGTTGGCATAAGTCTCATTAAATACTATTCCCGGTAATATTACGCTCAACACTTGAAATACACATGGCATCAAAATTAGTTTTAATACCGACATACAACGAAAAAGAGAATATTGAAAACATCCTGCGTACCGTTTTAGCATTGGATGGCAATTTCAATATTTTGGTTATTGACGACGGGTCGCCCGATGGAACCGCAGCAATCGTTAAAAAACTGATGGACGAATTTCCTGAAAGCATTTTTATCTTGGAACGAAAGGGAAAACTGGGCTTAGGGACAGCCTACATCGCCGGCTTCAAATGGGCTTTGGAGCGTGGTTACGAGTATATTTTCGAAATGGATGCTGACTTTTCGCACAACCCGAATGACTTGATCCGTCTTTACGATGCTTGTGCGACCGAAGGAGCCGATCTGGCAATCGGGTCCAGATACGTATCGGGAGTCAATGTGGTAAACTGGCCCATAGGACGCGTATTGATGTCTTATTTCGCTTCGAAATACGTGAAATTGGTTACCGGATTAAAAATAGCCGATACGACCGCCGGCTTCAAATGTTACAGAAGAGGAGTACTTGAAACCATCGAATTGGATAAGATTCGTTTCAAAGGGTATGCTTTTCAGATTGAGATGAAATTCACGGCGTACAAATGCGGATTTACGCTGAAGGAAGTACCTATAATATTTATAAACAGGCAGTTGGGAACATCGAAAATGAGCGGTGGAATATTTGGAGAAGCGTTTATGGGCGTAATCCAACTAAAATTGGGAAGCCTGACCCGAAAATATCCGAAGAAGAAAACGGCAAAAAACAGAAGTCAAACAGATTGATATGATATTGTCAAGTACCGAACTTCAAAATTTGTCAATATGAAACGCTTAATTAAAAATGCGACCATTGTCAACGAAGGGCAAGTCTTCAAAGGCTCCGTATTGCTCAACGATGATTTGATTGAACGCGTGCTGACCGCTGAAGAAGCGTTAGACGATTCCGATCGGGTTGTGACAATTGATGCGACAGGACTTTTGCTGCTTCCGGGTGTTATCGACGATCAGGTGCATTTTCGGGAACCGGGTCTTACGCACAAAGGTGATATTTACACCGAAAGCAAAGCTGCCGTAGCCGGTGGAGTAACTTCCTATATGGAAATGCCCAATACCAAACCGCAAACCACGACCATAGAACTGTTGAATGAAAAGTATATGCTGGCAGAATACAAATCGCTGGCAAACTTCTCCTTTTACATGGGCGCAACCAATACCAATATCCATGAAGTCGTAAAAATAAATCCGGCAGAAGTTTGCGGCATAAAAGTATTCATGGGATCATCCACAGGAAATATGCTCGTAAACGACATGGAAGCGTTAACACGCATATTTGACGAAGCTCCCGCTTTGGTTGCCGTGCATTGCGAAGACGAGCCAACCATACAAACGAATTTAAATTATTACAAACAAATATTCGGGAATAATCCGGGTGTTGAGTTCCATCCCAAAATACGCTCTGCGGAAGCCTGCTACAAATCGTCGAGCTTTGCCGTGCAGTTGGCGCATCAGTACAATACCCGTCTGCATATTCTGCACCTATCTACGGCAAAAGAATTAACCTTGTTCGACAACAAAAAGTCATTGCGGGATAAGAAAATAACCGCGGAAGCCTGCATACATCATCTTTGGTTTTCGGATCAAGACTACGCGCAATTTGGAAACCGCATAAAATGGAATCCGGCAGTCAAAAAAGAAAGTGACCGAGTGGCTTTGATTGATGCCGTAAACAACAACCTGATTGATGTGATTGCTAGCGATCACGCGCCACATACCCTGCAAGAAAAAGAAGGTAATTGTTATACCGCCGCGTCGGGAGGACCTTTGGTACAATTTTCGCTGATTGCAATGTTACAATTGGCAAAAAAAGGAGTTTTCACACTCGAAAAAGTAGTCGAAAAAATGTGTCACGCGCCTGCCGATTTATTTCGTATTGAAAGACGTGGTTACGTCCGCCCCGGCTATTTTGCCGATTTGGTTTTGGTAAATCACAATGCACCCCATCAAATAACAGAAAAAGATGTACTCGGCAAATGCGGTTGGTCGCCATTTGAATCCGTATTTTTTGATTCAAGAATAGAAAAAACGTTCGTAAACGGAAAGTTAGTTTATGACAACGGCATTTTTGACGAATCAGAGCGAGGAAGACGTTTGACTTTTAACACTTGACACACACGATAAAAACGACTGTATGAAACTTCCGTCTTACATGCTCAAATCTTCTCGATCCACTTATCACTAAATTAGTATGGACATAATCATTATCCTGATTTTAATTTTAATCAACGGATTTTTTTCGCTTTCCGAGATAGCCGTCATTTCAAGTAAGGAAACGCGTCTCAATCAGCACAAACAACAAGGAAGCAAAGGTGCCGAGATAGCTCTACGATTGCGCGCCGATTCTGAAAATTTTCTCTCGTCCGTTCAAGTAGGCATCACGCTTGTGGCACTTATTACCGGTGCGTACAGCGGTGCCAGTCTATCCGACGATCTTATACCGTTATTTGACAAAATCGAAGTTTTACGTCCGTATTCCAACGTCATTTCGATAACCGTGGTCATGTTCCTGACCACCTACATTACCATCGTGATTGGGGAATTGGTGCCCAAGACCATTGCACTCAGCAAACCGGACGTGGTGGCGATTCGCATAGCGCCAATCATCCGTGTATTCAGTAAGATCTTTTATCCGTTCGTAAAACTTCTTTCCGCATCCACAACGTTTATTACCAACCTACTCGGCATCAAAAAAACAGCTGAGGACATGACGGAGACCGAACTTCGGCAAATGTTGAGAACCGCGTCAAAAACCGGTGTCATTGAAGAAACGCAAAACAGCATTCACGAAAAAGTATTTAACTTCTCGGATAAACGCGCCATTCACTTGATGACACATCGCATAGAAGTAGAGTGGATTGACCTCGACGAGACGGAAGAAGAGATCCGAAGAGAGATTGAAAATATCACACACAATAAGATAGTTTGTTGCAGAGGTTCGTTGGATAACCTTACCGGCGTGTTAATGATACGCGACTACTACAAGGCGGTGGTTCATGGTCCTGATTTCAAAGTCAGCGATTTAGTCGTTCAACCCGTGATAATCCACGAAAATACTTCGGCACCCAAGGTACTCGAACAGATGAAACAGAGCCGAACCCATATCTGTGTCGTTGTGGATGAATACGGCGATTTTGAAGGGGTAATTACGTTTCACGATATTATGGAAAACTTGGTAGGTATCTTGCCTGACGAGGGCGAAATCGTAGAGCCGGATTATTTCGTTCGAGACGACAATTCGGTATTAGTCAATGGGGATGCTCCGATTGAGGTTATGTCCAATTTTATCGAAAATTTTGATGTAGATTTTGAACTAATCGATTATTCGACTGTTGCGGGATTTGTCATCGAACAAATCAATATGATTCCTAAAATCGGCGATAAGATCAATTATGCGGATTACACCATCGAAATAGTGGATATGGACGGTAATCGCATAGACAAAGTGCTGATAAGTAAAAATCAAGCAGAGAGTGATGACGCGAATTAAATTCGAAACGAATTGTTAATCTTTTTTCAATGAAAAAAATCTTCAAATTACATCCGTTCCTATTTCTGTTTTTTTTAATAATCGGTTGCTCGCAAGAGAATAAAGAATATACATTCATCAAAGGAGAAATTTTTGGCACCTATTATTCAATTATATATCTTCATCCCCGAAATGTCGATCTGCAAGAAAAGATTGATTTCAAATTCAAAGAATTTAACAACTCACTTTCGACCTACGATCCAAATTCGATCATCAGTCGAATCAACACGAACGATTCGACGGTAACTACCGACCATTACTTCGAAGAAATGTTCGCGACGGCACGGCAGGTTTCGGAAAAATCGGGAGGTGCTTTTGATATTACCGTAGCTCCATTAGTCAACGCGTGGGGATTTGGATTTGGGCATCACGACCACTCCGTTCTTCCGAATGTAGATACCATCATGCCCTACATCGGTTACAAAAAGATACGCCTTGAAAATCACAAACTGATTAAAGAAAATAAGCGAATAATGTTGGACGCCAGCGCGATAGCCAAAGGACAAGGTGCTGACGTGATAGCGAAACTACTGGCTGATAACGGGTCTGAAAATTACATGGTCGAAATTGGGGGTGAAGTCGTCTGCAAAGGAATGAATCCAAAAGGCGAGAAATGGCGGATAGGCATAGACAAACCGGAGGATGACCCTGTCAACGAGAATCAAGAGCTACAAATAATCTTGGCAATTTCCGATGTAGGTCTTGCCACTTCGGGCAATTACCGGCAATTTTACCTGAGGAATGGGAAAAAATACGCGCACACGATTGAGCCGAGAACCGGCTATCCTGTTCGGCACAATCTGCTTAGCGCCACCGTGATAGCTCCGAGTTGCATGCAGTCGGATGCTTACGCCACCGCGTTTATGGTCTTAGGAGTTGACAGTAGCCTTCGCATTTGCAATAGCTTCCCTGATATGGAGTGCTATCTGATTTATAGCGATGAATCCGGAACTATCCAAACGGTTTTTTCCGACGGATTTGAAAAATATATTGCCGATAGTAAGTAAAAATTAGAAAAACACTTAATTAGTTTAAATATCAGTCGTAAAAAACCGCCTTCTTCCTATCTTTGCAAAAAAAAAGGTAATCGATTGAGATGTCATACAATTAAAAAAATAAAACTCTTTCATATTCAAGACAAAATACCTAACTTTGCAAGCTGAAATTAAATTATGAAAAATACGTTCCCACACATCATAATATTTCTATTCATCTTCACTTCTTGTAGTGAGTATCAAAACCTTTTGAAATCAACAGACCCGGAGCTGAAGTATGACAAAGCGGTAGAATACTATTCAAACAAGAAGTATGACCGAGCGATTACACTTCTTGACGAAGTTGCTCCGTATTATCGAAGCTCAGATCGATCGGAGCTGATAATCAATTATTTGGCGAAATCTTACGTCGAAAAGAAAGATTATTTTACCGCCGTCGAATACTACAAGACGTATGTAAAATCGTATCCACAAGGTCGGTTTGTACAGGAAGCAAGGTACATGATACCCTATACCTACTACAAGGATTCTCCGGATGTACGGCTTGACCAAACGGCTACCTTTCAGGCAATCGGCGGATTCCAAGACTTTATCAATCTCTATCCGAGCTCAGAAAGAGCAAAAGACGCTTCTAAGTTGCTTGACGAGTTGAATGACAAACTGGCTCAGAAAGAGTTGATAAATGCCGATCTGTATTACAACTTAGGACTTTACCTGGGTAACAATTATCTGGCAGCGGTAGTAACAGCCGAAAACGCGCTGAAAAAGTATCCGGCAACCAAACACCGAGAAGACTTAATGATCGTTGTCTTAAAATCAAAATACCAGCAAGCACTTTACAGTGATTACGCGCTACGCGAGGAGAGATACCAATCTACGGTGGATGAGTATTATACCTATCTGAATGAATACCCGCAAGGAAAGTTCCTAAAAGGAGCAACTCAAATTTACAAAGAAGCCGAAAAATATTTACCCAAAACGGATTAAAATTTCACTGAAAATACATGGACTATAAAAAATTAAATGCGTCAACGAATACCATCACGCGCGATCTGAACGAGATGAGTGAAAACATAAATAACGTGTACGAAACAGTCGCTGTCATCGGGAAACGGGCAAACCAGATAGATGCTGAATTGAAGAGTGAATTGGATAAAAAACTCCAAGATTTCGTATCCTACTCCGATGGGATTGAAGAAGTTTTCGAAAACCGCGAACAAATAGAAATCTCCAGATTCTATGAAAGAATGCCCAAAGCGGCACTCATCGCGACACAAGAGTTTATCGAAGATAAAGTCTTTTATCGCAATCCGGTAAAGGACAAACTAAAAAAATAAATCTTTGGAAAAAAAGAATTTGTTTCTTGTTCTTGTCAGATAGTGGCAGAGACAAGAAACATTGTTTTAAATACTTCCCTGTTCATCCCTTTTTTCCCGCTCTTATGAGCTGCCGGGTGTTCGGGTAATACGAAAATGGGTTTTTCTACGTTCAATAGACAATGAACACTTCCGAAATAAATATGAAAATCAGACTTGCCGTCATACTCACTTTCATTTTAATTATCAGTTGTATCAATGCGCAGGAATTGAACTGCAATCTTCAAATTAATTCGGACAAAATACAGGGATCCAACAAATCTGTTTTTACTACGTTGCAGCAGGCGGCTACCGAATTTTTAAACAACCTACGTTGGTCTGATTTGGCTTATTCCGAAAACGAACGAATCGAATGCAACATAAACATCATCATTAATTCTGTAGAAGGCGATACCTATAGCGCCGAGATGATAGTCCAAAGCAGACGTCCCGTTTTCAACTCATCGTACAGCACATCACTGCTCAATTTCAGGGATCCCGACTTCAAGTTTTCCTATCGCGAATTTGAACCACTCGAATTTAATTCAAGTAACCTAAATGCCAATTTAACGGCTGTTTTGGCATATTACGCCTACCTTATTATCGGATACGACATGGATTCTTTCTCCCGATTTGGGGGGACTCCCTATTTTCAAATCGCCGAAAATATCGTTTCTCAAGCGCAAACTACCGATTGGAGTGGTTGGCGCGCTTTTGAAAACGACAGAAACCGTTACGCGTTGATTAGTAATATCATGGACGAAGCGTTCAAGAAATTTCGCGAATATTTCTACGAATATCACCGCTTGGGATTGGACGAAATGTCTGTAAATACGACCAACGGACGGGCACGTATCGTTGCCGGATTGCCTGTATTAAGAGACACGTATCGGGCAAGACCTGCTACGGTCATTATCAGCTCTTTTTTAGATGCGAAATCGGACGAGATGATAAACATTTTCAAGCAAGGAACCGCTGAAGAAAAGAAAACGGCACTTGATATTTTAACTACCGTGAATCCAACCTTAACAAGTCGTTACGAACAGATTATGAAAAAATAATTCTGTGTCGTTTCCCTTTTGTAAATTTTCAGTTTATTCATTTTTTACAACCGTATCATGCAGTATTTCATCGAAAATTGGGTTGAAATAACAGGAGCTGCAATAAGTGTAATCTACCTGATTCTATCCATAAGGGAGAAAGCCGGATTATGGATTTTCGGGTTTTTAAGTTCGTTGCTATACATCCGGGTTTTTTATCACAGCAAGCTCTATGCTGAGATTTCGTTGCAATTATACTACCTGTTTGTCAGTATCTATGGATGGATTACGTGGAAATTCAAACCAGAAGATGCAAATAAAAAAAAGTTGGAAATTTCACGTATTGAAGATAAACAAATCCTTGGCTATTTATTAGGAACTATTGGCATGTTTCTTGTCTATTTTGTGATTCTGAAATTTTTAACAGATTCACCTATCCCTTTTGCAGATTCTGTTGTTGGGGCATTGAGTATAATAGGTACTTGGATGCTTGCCAAAAAGAAAATAGAGAACTGGTTGGTGTGGATTGTAGCAGACGCGTTTGCCGCAGGTCTGTATTTTTACAAAGGTTTGTACCCGACCGCTATTCTGTTTGTCGTTTACACTACCATGGCAATAGTTGGCTATTTCCAATGGAAGAAAAAAAACAAATGAAGTCAAATAGGACTTCGCATATCTAAAAAAAAGTCCAACATATCGTTGTCGCGTTGTATAACCATATGCAATGGAAGACGTCTCGGAGTTTCAAATATCTCCCTTATCTCATTAATTTTCAACGTGTAAATAGGAAGTCGGTCTATTTCTAAAATTAGATCGCCTTCTTTTATCCCTTCCAAGTCAGCCGGGGAATCGGGCCAGATTTTGGTTATCCTGAAATGGAAAAGGAAATCAGTGCTCTGAATGAGTTCAATGCCAGCAATGTTATAACTGAATTTTTCATAAAACATGAAATTTGGACGAAGATACAGCACCGGAGTTTGGTAATCGATAATCTGATTGAATCTCTTTAATATCTTATTGCCTAATGTCCCGTCGCGACTTGAGTTTAAAAGAAATTGGCTGATATAGATAGAATCGGGAAAAGTTGCAATCGGGTTCTTGATACAGAAAGGACCCAGGCACAACCTATTCATGTAAGCGTAGTATCCGTTTATCTCTCCATTCAATCCCTCTCCAATGTAACCAAACACCTTATTCTTCGGAACAACGATTCCGTCGCTACGTATGGTTTGAAGCCACGCACTTACTTCAGCTCCGGTGTCGATCAGCATTACCATTTTTTTTGTAACTCCATTCTGATTAACAATGTCGGCATTTGCGTACAATCGGTTTTTTACTAAAAGAACCGGAATGGATATGAATTTTCGATGGGGAGTGAATCCTTCATGCGAATAGAAAATCAATTTCGATGTCGCATAGTTAATTTCGACAATAAATTCTTTCAAAATATCGGAACCTATAATTCCGTTGATTCTTTCTCCGGTAATTCCGGAAAGGTTGAATCCTTGATCCAAAATCAGGGTTACATCATTCCCATTAAAGTTCAATATCCCGATTTTGAAATCGTTATTTCGTGTTCGAATCGCATTCACATTTTTATCAATCCCTAATCCTTTTATTGTGATACTATCCCCTTGTTTAAAAGTAATTGATTCATTTTTATTCAATTCTGTAATTATTGTAGATTCCACGCCGGTATCCAATATGAGACTCAGTGGTCTCGAATTGTTAATAGCTACATCCAATACGACATAGCTGCCAACCAGTCGGAAAGGGACGCTCGCAATCCTTTTGTTTTTAGCACAAATCCGTTCGTTGGAAAAAAACAAAAACAGACAGACGATGAGCACTAAATATTTTTTCATTACAATCCCGAATAAAGTTCAAGTGTAAGCAATTTCTTATTTACCTTCTTCTCCCGGTGCCAATCATTTATCAACAACGTCAAATAAGCACTTCCTGCTCCTAAAACAGCGCCTGCAATCACATCCGTGGGATAATGAACACCTAAGTTCATCCTTGAATACCCTACTGATGTAGCCCACACATAGGATGGTGCGATGATATACCATTTCGGATATTTGAGCGAGAGAGCAGTAGCGGTCGAAAAAGCCAATGAAGTATGTCCGGAAGGGAAGGAATGCTCTAAGGAAAATCTATAGGGTTCTATTAAATCCGGATAGGTGGCGTATGGACGTGGACGGTTCAACGTTCGTTTAAGCGTCAGCGTCAAAATTCCGTCAACAGCTTGAGCCGCACCAATATACAGCGTATTTTTCAGCATTTCGTCGTCATGAGTTATCAAAGCGGATATACCCAATACTGCCGGTACTCCAATCGAAACAGCAGTCGTACTTTCTGATATAAATGTAGAATATCCCTTCAAGAATTGATTTGGATTTCCATTTATCTTTTCAAGCATCCTTATATCCCAATTTTGAGCAGTTAGCCGGCAATTAAATAAGGCAATAATCGCCATAAGCTGAATAATTATTGTAATTTTGTACTTCATTTCCAATACGGTTATCGAATGCAAATATATTCTTTTTAGACGATACTAAAAAAGAACATCAACATGGAATAATGATAAAAATAGCAATCATAGGACCTGAATCTACCGGAAAGAGTGACCTTTCCAAAGCATTGGCAACCTATTTTGATTGCCCTTGGGAACCGGAACTTGCCCGGCATTACATTGAAAATCTGAATAGGAGCTACACCTACGATGATGTGACAGAGATTGCTCGTTTACAGGTCAAACAAGAAGAAAAATATCAAAACAATGATTCGGAACATAAGTATGTTTTTTTCGACACGGAATTGATTATAACAAAAGTCTGGTTCGAACACAAATACGGCATTGTTCCCGATTTTTTGAATGAACGGTTGGATGTTCGTTTTTTCGATTTTTACTTGCTCTGCGCGCCCGATATTCCGTGGGAATATGACCCCGTACGTGAAAACAGCGACAAAAGAGACTTTTTTTTCAACTGGTATGAGAAAGAAATCAACGAGTCAGCAACACCTTACGCTATCATTAACGGAATCGGTAAAAAACGATTGCAACATGCAATAGAAGCAATAAAACAACTCGAACGACAACGAGACGAAGAAAAACGAATTTAAACACTTCCTGTTTCAAGTTGTTATAAACAGAATGAAACAAATCTAAAATGAATAGAACATTAGCACAAGCAATAGAGCAACTATCCAACTACAATTCGACACAAGGCGTTTGTCGCCGACAGGCTGAAAGCCACCCGATGCCGTCAGTAGATGTTATCAAAGAAATTATTAAACAACTCAGAGCCATTATCTTCCCCGGATATTTTGGCAATTCGGATGTAAATCCAGAAAATATCATCGGACATATTGAAGAACATGTTATTACGGTCAACGAACTATTGATCAATCAGATAAAATCGGGGATATGCTTTGACAATACAGGCATTGACTTTAATTGCAATGATTTGCACAAAGGGGTATCCGACACGGTCGAACAATTCATCACACAACTTCCCGAATTGCGAAAAATGCTTTACGATGATGCCGTTGCATCCTACAATGGTGACCCTTCTTCCAAAAGCGTGGGCGAAGTTATATTTAGCTATCCGGGTATTCGGGCAATCAGCAGCTATCGTTTCGCACACGCTTTGCTCAAACTGGATGTACCCATTATCCCGCGAATAATTACCGAACTGGCGCATTCCGAAACCGGCATTGACATTCATCCGGGTGCGAAAATTGGGTATGCGTTTATGATAGACCATGGCACGGGAGTTGTTATTGGCGAAACAGCTGAAATTGGCGACAATGTACGCATTTATCAAGGAGTTACGTTAGGAGCCAAAAGTTTCCCGCTGGACGAAAATGGGAATCCGATCAAAGGCATTAACCGCCATCCAAAAATTGGAGATAACGTGATTATTTATTCCAATTCGACCATTCTCGGCGCAATTACGATTGGCGAAAATACAGTCATCGGCGGTAACGTGTGGGTGGACGAAGATGTGCCATCCGGAAGTCGTATCCTGCAACGTAAAGGGAAAGACGAGAATAAGCAAAAGCATAAAAAGGAAGAAGGAACAAAGAGTAACTGTTGAGCGTTCCGATCGAAAAGAACAAATTTTTATCCCGATGTGAGAACGTCCATTTTACAGAGATTTAAGCATGTATAGACTATGAAAGAATTTGAAATGATAGCCAAGACCTTCAAAGGTTTGGAAGAAGTACTCGCGGAAGAGTTGGTCGCGTTGGGAGCAGATAATATCCAACTACAACGACGAGCGGTCAGTTTTACCGGAAACCAAGCGCTTCTCTACCGCGCCAACTTTCATTTGCGTACTGCTTCGCGTGTCCTGAAACCTATTCTATCCTTCAAGGCGAATGACGCGGATGAAATTTATAATCAGGTAAAGAAATTCAACTGGGAAAAGTACATGAGTCCGGCTACTTCTTTCGCGATAGATTCTACCGTCTTCTCGGATACATTTCGCCATTCCAAATTCGTAGCTTACCGCGTGAAAGACGCTATCGCGGACCTTTTCTCCGAAAAATACGGAAAACGTCCGTCGGTCAGCATCGATAATCCGAAGTTGATGATTAACGTGCATGTAGCTCAAAATCAATGTACTGTTTCGTTAGACAGCTCGGGAGATTCTCTGCATAAGCGCGGTTATCGGGAGCGGCAAACCGAAGCCCCCATTAACGAAGCACTCGCCGCCGGCATGATTTTGATGACGGGTTGGCGAGGGGAAACTGATTTTATCGATCCCATGTGCGGTTCGGGGACATTCTTGATTGAAGCAGGTTTAATCGCGCTAAATATCCCACCCGGAATCTACCGTGATAGATTTGCTTTTGAAGAATGGAATGATTTCGACGAAGAACTTTTCGAAGATATCAGCAACGATGATTCGTGTGAAAGAGAGTTTGAGCATCAAATTTACGGTTCGGATGTGTCGTTGAGAGCCATTCGTATCGCAGAGAAAAATGTGAGAAGCGCCGGATTAACAAAATACATCAAACTGGATGTGTTACCCCTTCAAGAGATAGATACGCCTGCCGATAAATGCCTGATGGTAACCAATCCCCCTTACGGAGAAAGAATTAATCCGGCGAACATCGGCGATATTTACAAATCACTCGGAACAGTTTTGAAGCATAAATTCAGCGGATGTACCGCTTGGGTAATAAGCTCTGAAGAAAATTATCTGTACAAAATTGGATTAAAACCGGCCCAAAAAATAGAATTGCTTAACAGCTCATTGGAATGTCTGTACTGTCGTTACGATATTTTTGATGGTAAAAGAAATGAGTTTTTAAAGAAAAAACAAGCCTGATTTTTTCAAACGAAACCAAATTCTAAGTAGCGTAAAAGAATTATTTTGAGATGGATTTTGTTTTTTCGATGGCGTTTAGCGCACTAAACAACTGAGAAAAGGCGAAAGACGCTCACTCATCATTCATCATTCATAATTCCAGAATCACTCTATAATGACCAGCTATCTGCAAGCCGAAAATCTGACCAAATCATTTGGCGACAAACGGCTTTTTGAAAATATATCCTTCGGAATCGCCGACAACCAACGCATAGCGTTGATTGCCAAAAACGGAACAGGGAAAACTACACTTCTGAATATTCTATCGGAAAAAGAGTCGGCTGATGCAGGGCAGGTCTCTTGTAAAAAAGATTTACGTGTTGGCTATTTGGAGCAGTTGCCCGATTTTCCGGCTGAACTTTCGGTTATAGACGCGTGCCTGCAAAGCGACAACGAAATTGTTAGAACCATTGCTGCGTATGAGCATGCGATGCTTCATCCCGACGAACAAATGGCTGATATTCTCGCTCAGATGGATGCCCTGAAAGCCTGGGATTACGAAACACGTATCAAGCAGATACTCGGGAAATTGAGAATAACCAATTTTGAACAAAAGATCGGCGAGCTTTCCGGAGGACAATTGAAGCGCGTGGCACTGGCAAACGTACTGATTTCCGAACCCGAACTGCTTATCTTGGATGAACCGACCAATCACCTGGATTTGGAGATGGTAGAGTGGCTCGAAGACTTTCTTCGCCGTTCATCCATGGCATTACTGATGGTTACGCACGACCGCTATTTTCTCGACCGAGTCTGCACCGATATTATCGAAATCGACAACAGGACGCTTTACTCCTACACCGGCAATTACAGCTATTATTTGGAAAAAAAACAAGAACGAATCGACGTTTTCAATGCCGAACTGGAAAGTGCCAAAAACATCTACCGTCGTGAATTGGAATGGATGAGGAGTACGCCACAAGCCCGTACAGGAAAAGCGAAAGGGCGAATTGACCGATTCAAGGAAATTGAAGAAAAAGCAAAACAACGCCAAGTTTCCGACAACGTAAAATTAGCTGTAAAGGCATCCTATCTGGGAAGCAAAATTTTTGAAGCCAAATACATCAGTAAGTCGTATGGCGATCTGAAACTCTTAGACAATTTCTACTACAATTTTGCCCGGTACGAAAAATTAGGTATTGTCGGGAAAAATGGAACGGGAAAAACGACTTTTCTGAAAATCCTGTTGGGGGAGATAAAACCGGATAGTGGTAGCGTGGATGTGGGCGAGACCGTTCGATTCGGGTACTACAGCCAAGAAGGGCTCGCTTTCAATGAACAAATGAAAGTAATTGATGTGGTGCGGGAAATTGCTGAAGAAGTTGATTTAGGTAACGGAAAGAAGTTGAATGCATCTCAGTTTTTGAATTATTTTCTATTCTCGCCCGAAAAGCAATACAATTTTGTGTACAAACTGAGTGGGGGTGAAAAGCGTCGATTGCATCTCTGCACGGTACTGATGCGCAATCCGAACTTTTTGGTTCTGGACGAGCCTACCAACGACTTAGACATCGTAACACTCAACATTCTGGAAGATTATCTGCAAACGTTCAAAGGTTGCATTATCGTAGTAAGCCACGACCGCTACTTTATGGACAAAGTGGTCGATCACCTGTTTGTTTTTGAAGGCGATGCCGTAGTGCGAGATTTTCCCGGTAATTACACACAATACAGGGAATCCGTTCAACAGAAACCGAACGAGAAAGTGGAAGAAAGCAAGCCACAGAAACAGAATATCGAAGATAATATTTCAGCCGAAAAGAAAGAAAAGGCGCGTAAAATGACCTTTAACGAAAAGCGGGAATTTGAAGCGTTGGAAGAGGAAATCCCAAAACTTGAACAAGAAAAAACGGAGATTGAAAATAAACTTTCATCAGGTTTGATCGCAGCGAGTCGGGAAATTATCGAACTTTCAGAACGTTTTTCCGAATTGTCTGAACTGATTGACGAGAAATCGATGCGTTGGTTAGAGTTGAGTGAGTTGTAGTATAAAGTGAAACCCTTTAAAATCAAGAATGGTTATCACGCTTGATAACCAATCTTTTTGTTAACCTTAAATCTAATACTATGAAAAAATCACAATGCAAAGATACATTGTCCTGATTGCCCAATCCAAATTTTTTAACACACTTTTGGTAAAAATCATGTTAAAAAACAGTTGTTTGACTTTTTAAAATGTTCGATTTGCCGGGAGTGCCTTTTTTGATACGAAATCCATTAAAAACCAATCGATTTTAGATTAAGACCGGACTTTTCGTCAAAACCGAACATAATATTCATGTTTTGTACCGCTTGACCGGATGCCCCTTTTAACAGATTATCAATCATAGACACAACGAGCAGGTATTTGTCGTGCTTCTCAAGGTAGAGAATCGCCTTGTTCGTATTGACCACCTGCTTCATGTCGGGATTTTTCTCGGTAACGAACGTAAAAGCCGCGTCTCGGTAGAATTTCTGAAACAACGCGTTCGCTTCATCAAGCACCAAAGAGCATTTGGTGTAAGCCGTCGCGAAAATGCCGCGTGTGAAATTTCCCCTGACGGGAATAAAATTAATATTTTTATCAAATCCGCTTTGTAGCTGATGCACCGATTGCCCGATTTCTTGCAGATGTTGATGTTCAAATGGTTTATAAATGGAGATGTTGTTATTTCGCCAGCTGAAATGGGATGTGGCGGAAGGCTTAACTCCCGCGCCGGTCGATCCGGTAATCGCGTTGACATGTATGTCATCGCATAGCAAGCCTTTACTTGCCAAAGGTAAAAGTGCCAACTGAATAGCTGTAGCAAAACAACCCGGATTTGCCACGTGAATGGCTTTTCGGATTACTTCCCGATTGAGTTCAGGCAGTCCATATACAAAATCATGATCGGGACGAATGTGGCGGTAATCGGTTGACAAATCAATGATTTTCAGTGAATTTGGCACCTGGTTTTTATCTAAAAACTTCTTGCTGTCGCCGTGCGCGGAGCATAGAAACAGTACATCTATACTTCCCAACGACAAATTTTCCGTAAAAATCAAATCGGTTTCTCCAATCAATCCACTGTGAACCGATGCGACCGAATTTCCGGCATTGCTCGTGCTGTGAACAAATTTAATCTTTGCTTCCGGATGATGTATCAATATCCGAATCAATTCGCCGGCAGTATAGCCTGCTCCACCTATAATTCCTACTTGTATCATTTTTTCTCAATTTCTTAAAAACGTGTATTTTCAATATCGGATACTTTTAACCCCATATCATTTTCTTTGGGAGAACATATTGTTATTTGATTTTCTCAAATGTACCGGTACTGCGCGAGTAATTATACACTTTGCCGGTTTCAATCACGTAATACCAACCCAGAATATTTAATTTCCCGCTATCGTAACGTTCCTTTACGTAGGGGAATGTGAGTAAATGCTTCATTTGTTCCACTACGTTGAGCTGGGCGGTTAGTTCATCTCGCTTGTAAGTAACAGAACGATTTGATAATATTTTTTGGCGCACTTGCTCTTTTACCGGGTAGGCTAATTCGAGCCACTTCCTTACCAACGGCAAATCGTGCATCTTACTTTCATCTTCGTAAATCGTCCGACACCCCCCACAGTTTGAATGACCGCAAATGATAATATTTTCGACTTCAAGCACATTCACGGCATATTCGATGGCGGAAGAAGTTGCCAGATAATTATCGTGGTTCTGATTAAAATAGGGTACCAGATTCGCCACGTTGCGGATAATAAACAGTTCGCCGGGCATCGTGCGCGTTATTAAATTCGGTACCACGCGCGAATCGGAGCAACCAATAAATAGCGTATGCGGATTTTGCTCGCGCTCAAGTTTCTTAAAATGTGCCTTCTGACGTGGAAAATCACTTTTTCCAAATGCTTTGACGCCGTCAAAAAGTCGTTTTAATTTACTCTCTTTTTTTGTCATATATCGGCTGTCGATACAGTTTCTAAGCATATTATTCAGAAAAGACGGTGCTCCGAAGAATCGGCATTAAACACATACAAGAAATTCGTCTGGAAACGTATTTTGACTATTCAAACAAACGACTTTTCAATATTTTTCTTCGGATTCATACGCTCATTTTATTCCAATAAATCGGGTCTTAACCGTTTGGTGCGCTCTATCGACTGTTGGTGAAGCCATTCTTCCACATTAGCTTGATGTCCGGAAAGCAAGATATCCGGTACTTTCCAGCCTTTGTAGTCAGCCGGTCGCGTATATACAGGCGGAGCCAACAGCTGATCCTGAAAACTGTCTGACAAGGCGGAAGTCTCGTCGCTGATAGCACCCGGAATCAATCGTACAATAGCATCTGTCATGATTGCCGCCGGCAGTTCGCCACCGGTTAGTACAAAATCGCCAACGCTTATTTCTTTGGTTATCAGGTGTTCGCGAATGCGTTGGTCAATTCCTTTGTAATGACCGCAGAGAATCATCACGTTTTCTGCCAAAGAATAACTATTCGCCATTTTTTGGTCAAATTTTTCGCCATCAGGCGATGTATAGATGATTTCATCGTAACTTCTTTCTGCTTTTAGTTTCTTGATAACATTGTCAACCGGTTCTATTTTCATTACCATCCCGGCGCCAAATCCAAAGGCATAATCATCCACACGACGATGTTTGTCTTGGGAGTAGTCGCGTAGATTATGCACACGTACATCAACCAAGTTTTTTTCCCGGGCACGTTTCACGATGGAGTGATTCAAGGGACTTTCCAACAATTCCGGTACGGCTGAAATAATATCAATTCGCATAAAATTAAAAAATAATCTTTGCAAAATTACGAAAAAAACACCCGCTATCCAATACTGCAAAAATCAAATGAAGATAATTAACTAAAGAACAATGCCTTTATTAAATATGTTCATTCCTTTCCGAAACCGTAAAATTTGACATTTATTTCTCAAAAATAAAATTAATAACGTATATTTGCATGCAATAACAAATCAATTTTTCATTGGAAACAAACTTACTAAATATCTTTTCCGATATTTATTTCAAAACACCACTCTGGTATGACTACGTGCTACTGGGACTATCCATTCTTTTTTTGGCTTTTTCGGCTTTTTTCAGTTCGGCAAAAGTAGCTTATTTCTCTCTGTCAAAGGAAGAATTCAATGAAATAGAAGATAGCGATCTGAAAAAAGACAAAACTACACTCAAATTGCTCGCTTCAACCCAAAAACTTTTGGCTACTATTATCATAGGGGCTTATGTGTCGCAAATCGGCTTTATTATTTTAGCTGCCACATTTATATACTCCGTTTGGGATTTTGAATGGATGCCTGTTTTTGGCTTTGTAGTCTCGCTGCTGATAATTGCTTTTCTTTTCATCATTTTTGCGTTACTCATCCCAAAAGTTTATGCGTCTGAATTTTCGTTGAAATATACGCGACGAAGCTCTAAAATTCTTCTGGGTCTTCAAAATTTCTTCAAGCCTTTTGTCGATTTGTTGGCGCAATCAAAAGCATTGATGTACAATAGTCTGACGAAAATAAACATGAATACCATTTCTGTGGATGAGCTTTCCCAAGCCTTGGATATGGGGACAGATACGCAAGAAGAAGACAAAGAGATGTTGGAAGGAATCATTAAGTTTGGAAATATTCAGGTATCCGACGTCATGACTTCCCGCGTAGATATGGTGGACGTAGATACAAAGTTGGATTACAGACAATTGATGGACGTTGTTGTTGATTCGGGTTACTCTCGCCTTCCGGTCTATTCCGGCTCCCGCGACAATATTAAAGGTATCCTATTTAGCAAAGATCTATTGCTTTTTTTGGATAAACCATCAACTTTTCGCTGGCAGACATTGATTCGTCAGGCTTACTATGTCCCAGAAACAAAAAAAATTGATGATTTACTGATTGAATTTCAGGAGAATCGCGTACATCTGGCGTTGGTCGTGGATGAATACGGTGGTGTTTCGGGACTGATAACGCTGGAAGATATTATCGAAGAAATCGTTGGAGATATTAGCGACGAATACGACGAAGAAAAAATTTTGTATCAAAAATTGGATAATCACACCTACATTTTTGAAGCAAAAATTCTATTGAACGATTTTTTCAAAATTACGAATATTGAAAGCAAAGATTTTGAAAAATTCACCGAAGACGTGGAAACGTTGGCAGGAATGATTCTCGAAATAAAAGGAGAAATGCCCCAGAAAAACGAGATGTTGCAGTACGAACATTATATTTTTGAAATTTTACAGGCGGATAACCGCCGTATCAAAAAAGTAAAACTTCATATTAAAAATGACCCGGATAACGCTCATGAAGATAGCGATTAAAAATAGAACGTGTTTTTTTATCTTTTTTCTGATTCTTTTTGTTCCCCTGTTGGTCGGGAGTTGCAGCAAAGACTCCACCTCGCCCCGCCCTTACGGATACTATCGCGTTGATCTGCCACCAAAAGCATACATACAAGCGTCGTTGGAAGGTTATCCCTATTCTTTCGATATCTCCACGTCAGCCCACGTTATTCCGCGTTACGCAAAAGGCGAAAAGTACTGGATCGACATAAATTATCCGGCATTGAAAGCCAACATACACGTGAGCTACAAACCGGTTCACGTCGATTTATTCAACCTGGTGGAAGATACGCGAAAAATCGTGTACAAGCATGCCGTGAAAGCTGACAACATAGCCGAAATACCCTATGAACATCCTGAAAAACGGGTTTTTGGGATATTGTATGAATTAACCGGAAATACGGCATCTCCCATGCAGTTTGTCTTGACGGATAGTTCCAGTCATTTTTTTCGTGGAGCGCTTTATTTCGAGAGTGTACCCAATAAAGACTCCATAGCACCCATCGCACAATATATACAAGGAGACATTGTTCGGCTTGTCGAAAGTTTTGAGTGGAAAAAATGATTCAAATTTTCTGACTAGATGGTCTAATTTTGTGGTAAAGTGACAACAAACTTATCAGAAAAAGGTCAAAAAACATCACTGTAATCAAAAAAAAATACGCTAATTTCAGCCTTAACCTTTTATGTTAAAATCTTTGCACATTTCCAATTACGCTCTGATCAACGAATTAGACATTCGGTTTGATAACGGGATGACTGTGCTTACCGGTGAAACAGGAGCGGGGAAGTCCATAATCATAGGTGCTTTGTCATTGGTAATGGGACAGCGAGCCGATTCGAGAATAATCAAAGAAGGCGAACAAAAAACAGTTGTCGAAGTTGGATTTAATGTAAAAAATTACGATTTACAAGCGTTTTTCAAAGAAAATGAACTGGATTACAGCGATACGACCATCATAAGACGAGAAGTGGCTGTGAATGGTAAATCCCGCGCCTTTATCAATGATACTCCCGTACAACTCAATTTACTCAAAGAATTAAGCAATAAGCTAATAGATATTCATTCACAACATGAAAATCTACTGTTGGCGACCGAAAATTATCAGTTGCAGGTCATTGACACCGTAGCCGAAAATGAATCGTTCAGAGAAGTCTATCGACAAGCGTTTGAAGACTGGGCGGAAGCCAAAGCGAATCTACACAAGCTAAAAAAAGAAGCTGAGCGCCAAAGCGACGATTTGGACTATCTCGAATTTCAACTTGCCCAATTAGACGAAGCGAAGTTAGTCGAGAATGAGATGGAAGAACTTGAAACCGAGCAGGAGACCCTGAGTCATGTGGAAGAAATTAAATCCGAATTGCAACGCACTGAAAATCAGCTCGAATCCGAAGAAGCCAATGTGATCTCAGCCGTGAAAGAATCCAGAAACGCCATTCAGCGAATCAATCCTTATCTTTCGGAAGCAGACCAATGGGTGGAACGATTGGAAGGGATTTTGATTGAGTTAAAAGACATAACCGCCGAAATCGCCTATTCCCAGCAAAAAATAGAATTTGACCCGGAACGATTGGAATTTATTGACAGTCGCTTGAGTACAATTTACGCGTTGCAAAAAAAATTCAAGGTAGAAAACGTGAGTGAATTAATCGCGCTTCGCGAGAGTTACAGACTACAATTAGACCGTATCGGCAACATGGACGATGAATTGCTTGAAGCCGCGAAACAAGTTGAACGCTGTGCCGCGAAACTCGAAATAGAAGCTACGAAATTAACCGATTCCCGCAAAAAGGTGGCACCTTTTATTGAAAGTCATCTCGTCGAAAAACTGAGTCATCTCGGAATGCCGGATATTCGCTTCCAAATCAGCATAACCCCATCCGAAGAAGTAACGCAAACCGGACAGGATACCGTAACGTTTCTTTTTTCCGCGAATAAAAATCGCTCGGTACAGCCGGTAGCCGAGATAGCATCGGGCGGGGAAATCTCGCGCGTGATGCTGGCGATTAAATCTATGCTGGTCGTCAAAGCCGATTTACCAACCATCATTTTTGATGAGATTGATTCGGGTGTATCGGGCGATATTGCCGGCAGGATGGGCGAAATCATGAAGTTGATGAGCGACAATTCGCAGGTGATCGTTATCACACACCTACCTCAAATCGCTTCCAAAGGAAAAAATCATTTTAAGGTATATAAAGATGCTACCGACCGAGAGACACTGACGTACATCAAGCAACTTAGCTCCGATGAGCGCGTTCGGGAAATTGCACAAATGCTGAGCGGCAAAGAAATTACAGAGGCGGCGCTGATGAACGCCAAAGAATTGATGAAATGACTTTCGATAGTCTATTGGGTCTGTTCGATTGCGTTCAATAGTGCTTTCGGTGGAGCACATGGCTTCCAGTTATCCTTTCGCACAAATGCGATCTGTGTTTCCGCCTTATTTATCAACTCATCGTTCTCGTTGAAAAACTCGTATTCAAACCACATTCTTACACCTTTTATTTCACGAAGCGTGGTTTTTACGGTAAGTAGCGCGTCGTAGTTTGTCGGTTTTAGGAATTCGAAATACATATCCACAACAGGACACATTATCCCCAAATCTTCAACGGCTTTGTATGGTACGCCGATGCTTCGAAGCAGTTCCCAGCGCGCCGTTTCGCAATATTTCACGTAATTGGTGTGGTGCATCGTTCCCATCCGGTCGGTATCAGGATACAGCACGCGAAATTGGTAGTCGTAGGTAATCATTTACACAGATTTAGACTTTTTTTTTGCAAATATACGTAGAAAAAAATATCTTTGTGATGATTTGTTGGCAGGAATTTTGATATAATTTATTCAAAAAAATACGATTATGAAACGCTTTCTTTTATTATCAACCATTGCGTTGACATGCCTTTCCTTATTCTCCGCGGAAAAGACATCCGTGGTGAAGGATGTGTTTAAAGCGCATGCCATTCAGCAGGTCGAATACGCGCAAAAGCTGATTCGTTTTACTGACGCGCATGCCAAGCAATTGGTCGAATTGGAATATCAATTTCTACTGGATTCACAAAAAGCGGAAAATTGTTGCATTTGCAATTCAGCAAAAAAGATAGAAAAACTGAAAGTGGATAAGTATAAAAAAATTGAAGTTATTTTGCCGAAAGATGAATACATCAAGTATAAAGCCATTGATAATAAAGAAATAAAACGACATCCACTCTGGGCTGAATAGAAAAACGCTAAACAGGATTCGAATTACTTTTTCCGTTCATCTTACCTTCTTCGTCAAATCGATTAAATGACTCGTTTTATTACGCGTAAGTTGTGACTGTATTCTCCTGTCTGTGATGAAATTATACCTTGTGAGTCGATAATTTCTTTTTTGACGAAACCTGATGCATGAATGATTTGATGCGGATTTATAAGGATACCTACGTGTATAATGTCATTGTTTTCATTCGCAAAGAAAGCCAAATCGCCCGGTTGTGACTCGGACAGGAAATCGACAACATGCCCCATTTCGACTTGCTGAGAAGCATTGCGAGGCAAGAAAATTCCAAGCATGGAATAAATTACTTGTACTAATCCGCTACAATCAATTCCCATAAAGCTTTTTCCTCCCCACAGATAGGGTGTGTTTGTGTATTGTTGGGCTAATTCCAAAACCAATTGTCCATTATTCTTTTTTGTGTACACCGGCTCTATTTGGGCAATTTGATAAATCTCCCCTGAAAGCTCAAATTGCTCACGGGTAAGGGGGGGGAGCATACTCCCTCCGGGCAAAACGATCTTTTCGACTTTAGATGTTTTGAAGCAGGTTAGCATCGGCGTTTTGGCGGCATTGAATTTCGAAGTGTCTATTGCGTTATTTGTAAAAAAGTGCGAGTCAACGGTTCTTTTTCCGATCCAACCGACTTGTCCGTCAGATAAATTCTTGATGTAAAACCACTTATCCGACGATTCGAGAATTTCTACCTGTTGACCGAACAAAAGCTGTGATACCATTTCGCTGCGCTCGTCAGCTTCGGCTCGGAGCGGAATTAATGGGATGTTTACAACGACAAACATGTTTTTTGATACGTTTAATAGAGTGTTTGGTAAATTTATGCTCACAAAATTAAAGAAAGTTCAGCTAAATTAAATATAATTTTTGTCTTTTTTTTAGGACTTGTAGCCGGTTCGACAGCCAAGCGAAAAGTTGAAAACTTCCAAAGGAATCTATGCTTGATTCTTGAAGTAGTCATTTCAGCAAGACTTGATGATTGACTGCATGTGTCGCAGTCAAGAAAGATGAAAAACGTGAATTTCGTTTCCCGATGTTAAGACACCCTTTTCCTCCTTCAAAAAGTCTTTTGTCTGCAAAAACTGTCATTTACGAGATTGCCGAAAGGATTGAAATTTGCGAAATGATGTTTTCGGAGTGGAATCAAACCGGCAAAATAATTTCTTAATTCTACTTATATTCGGAATAAGTGTGTATTTTTGTGAAAAAAAGAGTTCATGAGTTTGAAAATAGACAAAACAAAGAAAAGCGCGATAATACGGATAGTACTGTTTATCATTGTAGTTGTCATCATTGCTCAATTATTTCCCAAAGGTCAGCAATTCAAATATCAATACGAAATAGGGAAACCCTGGATATACGAACTCGTTACCGCCTCGTCCGACTTCCCCATCTATAAAACCGAACAGCAACTCGAGTTGGATAAACAAGAGCTACTTTCCGGATACACCCCTTATTTTCAGAAAGATAATTCTGTCGCATCGCAACAGTTTGAAAAATGGTTGGTTGAATGGAAATTGCTTAATTCGGATGAGCCTACCTATAAAGACTATGTAGAGTTGAAATTCAATGAAATATATCGTCGAGGGGTAATCTCATCCGGTATGTATGAACAGTTAGTCCGCGACAATAGAAAAAACATTTCGAGTGTTGATAAAGACCGGAAAACCGAGAATGTACCGGTCGAAGAATTATATACTCCGAAAACCGCTTATGAAGAATTGAGCCTTGACAAACCGGCTTACTTTGATGCGCAGGAGTTCAATAATTATAATCTAAACCTCTATTTGGTTGAAAACCTACGTTACGACAGTATCACATCGGAAACCGTGAAAAAGGATATGATTAAAAATCTATCTTTAACTTCAGGTATGGTTCAAACCGGACAGCGAATCATAGACCGCGGAGAAATTGTAACGCCTAGTATTTTTGAGATATTAAATTCGATGAAAATAGAATCTCAAAAGCGGAAAACACTTTTCAAGCAAACCGGATATGTGCTTATCGGAGAGATTTTGATAATCTTTGGGCTAATATTAATGTTGACGCTCTACCTACATTTGTTTCGTCCACAAATATTCGCGAAATTTAGCAACTTGGTATTTATCTCAACGCTACTGATACTTATTGTTCTATTTTCTTCTATTGTATTGAAGTATAGTTCTTGGAGCATTTATATCGTTCCTTTCACACTTGTTCCGGTTATCATTCGCGTATTTTACGATTCGCGTACTGCGTTTTTTGCTCACGTCGTTACGGTATTGATCGTCTCCTTAATGGTAGATAATTCTTTCACGTTTATCATCATTCAAATTTTAGCCGGAATGACTGCTGTTTCAGGGCTAAAAGATTTGACCGCTCGTTCCCAGCTGACACAGACAGCGTTTTATATTTTAATTAGTTACGTTTTGTCTTATTTGGCGCTTCAGCTCTATATTGAGGGGGATATTTCCCGGTTAAATTATCATCCGTTTATTTATTTTGCCATCAGCTCATTGTTGTTGCTTTTAGCTTATGTACTGATTTATTTATTTGAGAAAATTTTTGGATTTGTGTCATCTATAACCTTGGTAGAATTGACAAATATTAACAGTGAATTGATGATGACGTTTGCGGAAGAAGCTCCCGGTTCGTTCCAACACTCGCTTCAGGTATCCAATTTGGCAACCGAAGCGGCAAAGAAAATCGGTGCAAATGCCTTATTGGTTCGTACCGGAGCACTTTATCACGATATCGGAAAAATGAAAAATCCCCGGTGTTTTATTGAAAATCAGGTTGGCGGCGAGAATCCGCTACTGGATATGCCTTACGAAGAAGCCGCTCAAATGATTATCCGACATGTGTCGGATGGAATTGTGTTGGCTAAAAAGAATCGTTTACCTGAGCAGATAATCGGTTTTATCGCTACTCACCACGGGAGAACTAAAACGAAGTATTTTTACAATTCCTTTGTCAATGATAATCCCGGGATAAAGCCGGACGAAGAAAAATTTACCTACCCCGGGCCACTTCCATTTAGCAAAGAGACGGCGATACTGATGATGTCCGATGCTGTAGAAGCTCGATCTCGAACATTGGAAGTTTATACCGAAGAAAGTATTACCGATATGGTCGAAAACATGATTGATGTCCAAATAGCTGATGGACAGTTAAAAAATGCACCTATTAGTTTCAAAGATGTTGAAATTGTCAAAAAGGTATTGTCCGATAAAATCAAAAACATGTATCACAACCGGATTACCTATCCCGAATTAAAGATTACGTCAGACGCAGAATCGGAAAACCGGGTTTAGCGGAAGTACTTCTGAAGGTTTTTAAGTGCTTTTTTTACAGGGATATTTTCCTTCTCGAATAGCTGGGGTTCAATAGAATACCCGTTCTTAGCCCTTGTTTTTCTCCAAATCCCGACGATTTCGCCATTTGCAACAACGATTGGTTTGAATATCCCGTTGATGGTAGCGGCTTTAGTCCGATGTAATTGATTAATTGATACGTATTTGGATTTGTAACTTATAAGAAATTCATCATACGATGGGAGGAAGTAAGTTCCGGATTCAGAGCTATTCATTCTTTTCGAGATATCGAAGTAGTAATTGCTCTGATCGAAAGCTATTTTTTCAAGGTTATTTTTCAAGGCATTGATTGCCGGAAAAATGTCTTTTTGAGTCAACCCGCACCACCAAGCGCAATCTTGGATTGTAGCCGGACCATGACTACGAAAGAAACGTTCTGTCAGTTTTAGTATAGATAGATTCTTCTCTGGACAATAGTCGCTTCTCCGGCACTTTTTCAGCCAGCAACGCGTACGATTGAATTCGCCCGTCCATCCTGCCATTGCAAATTAACTGTTCCATTTCGGCGTTTACAAGCAAATGAGACAGCCGATTCTCGTTAGTCGGGATGTTGTTTGAGTGGAAAATGGATTTTAGCTCTTCTTTGGAGAGTTCTTTGTTGCTGAGATGTTTTTCCAATAGGCGGTTGGCTTTACGCAATATCTCACGGGAAAGTTCCAGCTCTTGATGTCTTCTTCCAATCGTTCTTTTTATTTGAGCGGTCGTTAAGTCCAACATCCAATAGATGTCGTTTTTAGAAACAATATGCCAATTCGGACGCATGAGATGTGTCCGAATTAATTGTCCGTCATTGAAAGCTTGTTCGATGTTTTTTACGGTTGCGTTACGGACTCTCATCGCGATTGCGAGCATTGCCATCGGTAAATCCTGTGCTTGAACCGCTCCCATCCATTCCAATAATTCGATTGGATTGTCAAATTTAGAGTTGATAATCTGTTGGTTGGATAACCTTAAGTTTGAAATAGCGTTACGATCCATGTGCCAAGTAATTATTTTAGGTTAAATAAATTACCGGTTTTTCTTAATCGAATCATACAACCCGAATTATTACCATATAGGCTTCCACGGTCGGCCGCAAGGGAAACCGACACTTCTACATCGGACAGAGAAGGAAATCTCCGATTAAATTCAACTAAAAATAGAGTGTTACGTTTCATAGACTCAAAGGGGAGACTGTAGGTACCGTAGTTTTTTGTAAACGAAAGCAGCATTTTGTAGTTTATGCTTTCAATTTTACCGTTAATACCCAAATGATGCGCTTTTACACGGTTGTTCTTTATGTCGAAATAGTTTGAATAAACGGGAGATGTGATAAATGGAATTCCTATTGTTCGAGAGAAATAAGTCCAACCGGCTTGATAGATACCATTGTTGAAATAAGAATCGTTGCCGCCATAGACAATACCGTCTTTGTCGTGATAAGGGCCGGATTGATCCGTGGTATTGACAAATTCATACAACACTCCTTTTATAATTGGAAGTCGATTCGGCTTCAAAACTATTCCCCATAATCCATCACTAATATTCATGGCTTGTGTCATGAATCGAACAGGACCGTCTTCAGAAAGATTCTGCCAATATCCGTCAACGTGAAAGCGTGGAAAATCAAGCTCTAATTTTAGATTTTGAGAAATAATGTGGTTGCCGAGCGTATTGATTTGGTCAGGGAGTGGCGCATTGCTATCTCCGGAATTTGCCAAGAAAATACGCTTAAAATCCTTGATTCCTGCCGGTTGCTGACCTAATCCGGGTATGTTTCCTCCCCATTGTGCGACATGGTGCAGTCCGTATTGAACTTTGACCGGAAAGTCTCCTCCTACGCGTACATAGCCGTATTTGTGATGGAGTAGAATCTTTTCGCCCATTACGTTGTCGGTAAAAATTCCGTGGATGATTGCTCCTTTTATTTCGATTCGCTTAAACGTGAACGGCAAAGTGGTAAATTGAGGTATTCCGGCGGAAATAGATGGTAAAGGCAACGCGTTTTGAGAAAAGAGTAATCCGCCACTTGATAAGGTAGAGTCTTGATTGCCATGGTATTCTATGCTTCTTCCTACCTTAACTTCAAACATGAATAATCTGGCGTTAGCATAAAGTTCGGGAAAATACAAGCGCGTATTTCCGTCTATCTGTAATTGTGCATCAGCCTTGAAGCCATAGTCGAATATACGATTTTTGGAAATTGTCGTTTTAGCTATTCCGGCGGTGAAAGAACCACTGTGCGGTTGAAAAGAGACGGTTCCGTTCCGGTTATTTTGGAGCCAAAAAGCAGACATGCCTCCGGTTGAGCTTGCCCCCATGAGTTCAATCTTATATTCAGTATCCGTAATCCCGGTCTGAGAAAAAGTAGTAGAGATGCTTCCAATGCTTAGTATAAGTACGAAATATAATAATCGTTTTGCCACCATATAACAGTGTGTCTGTGATGAAGAACTAGTTGGAAGAATAAGAATTAAAATCGTTCATTAACCAAAGATCGTTTAGCACGCCATCTTCATTTTCGCCTAAGCCAATGTAAACCTTCCCGTCAACGACAAATGAGATAGCATTTTCGCGACCTCCACCGGGTACCTCTCCCCTGCAATACCACGTATTTTGACGTATATCATACTCTAACACGTCATCTTTGAGATGTCCGCCGGTAAGATCTCCTTTGAAAAGTCTTCCGGTTGAAACAAAGATTCGTTCGTTTACAGAAAATGCCACTGCGGTAATCCTTCCGGTACCGGGGATACTTCTCATTTCTACCCACTTGTTGTTTCGCGGATTATATCGCCACCAGTCTTTCAGCGTATGCGTGTCGTAGCCGGTTCCCATAAAAAGAAACTCGGAATTGATACAAGCTGCAGCTCCGGAGCGTGCAGGAACCCTGTTTTTTGGAAGCTCAGCCCATTGATCGGCCTTCGGGTCGTAGGTCCACATATCGTGTTCAAACTTGTAACCCGAGAATCCGAATCCGACAAATATTTTGTCGTCAAATGTGAAGCAAATACACTTATTGGTGGAGGATGCCGGAAAATCGGCAAGACGTGTCCACTGATCTAAAGCCGGATTATACTTCCAAAAATCCCTGAGAATTCCATTTTCGTTATAAACGCCGACATTCGAATTGTAACCCAAACCCACGAAAGCCACATTACCAATTGTGGCGGCGGAAGCGTTCACGCGAGCAGTGCCCGGAAACGGCGAAACTTCACTCCAGCTATCTGTTTCAGGGTTGTATTGGTAGCATTTATTTTGAAGACCGTTATTTCTACCTAACGCGATGTAAGCTTTGTCCTTTATTACAAAGGAAACGGCAGAAGAAAGTCCGCCGGAAGGCATTGCGGCTTTCTTTTCAAACGTGATTTTTAGGTAGGGAGAACGGTCAAAAGAATCACAAGCTGTCAGAGTCGCAAATACTAACAGAAGACTCGCGTATTTATGCGTAAACAGCATTGCAAGGGCTTGTTTTATGGTAGTGGTTTCTGTTTTCATTCAAAATGTGAACGATGTTTTAAGAAGACTTGACTTGCTTTCTGTAGTAACAATTCAAGATAAAATGGCTATACAACCGCGGAACCATTTGTCAATTTATCCTTGGGGCGTACAAGCGTTAAAGTCCCATCCGGATTTTCGGCAGAAAGTATCATGCCTTCGCTATCTATTCCGCGCAGTTTGCGAGGTGCGAAGTTGGCAATGAAAAGTACCTGAGAACCCACCAAATCTTCAGGAGCAGGATAGTAAGCCGCAATGCCTGACAAAATAGTACGTCCGCCCATCCCATCATCCAACCTGAACTGAAGCAGTTTGTCGGCTTTCGGCACCTTGGTACATTCCAGCACTGTCGCTACGCGGATATCCAACTTGCCAAAATCTTCAAAAGCAACGTTTTCTTTCACGGTCGGCACCGTTTGTGCAGGTGTGACCTCATTGGCCATCTTCGTATCATGCAGTTTTTTGATTTGTGCTTCAATCTGCTCATCTTCAATCTTCTCGAATAAGAGTTCGGAAGCGTTTAATTGATGTCCTTCCTGCAACAGATTCATTTTACCCAGATCTTTCCACGAGAAGCTGTTGAGATTTAGCATCCGGCGGAGCTTTTTTGATGAGAATGGTAAGAAAGGCTCAAAAGCGATTGATAAATTGGCTGTAATTTGAAGGCTGATGTTCAGAATGGTGGCAACTCGCCCCATATCTGTTTTTGCCAATTTCCAAGGCTCGGTTTCGGCTAAATATTTATTGCCGATACGTGCCAGATTCATGGCTTCTTTTTGGGCATCCCGGAAGTGGAAGGTGTCAAGCAGTTTTTCGACTTCATGTTTTACATTTGCAAAGTCAGCCAGTGTTTGGTTGTCGTAATCGTTCAAATCTCCCAGAGAAGGTACTTTTCCCTTGAAATATTTCTGTGTGAGTACCAAAGCTCGGTTTACAAAGTTACCGTAAATAGCTACTAACTCGTTGTTATTTCGTGCCTGAAAATCTTTCCAGGTAAAATCATTATCTTTGGTTTCAGGAGCATTAGCAGTCAATACATAGCGGAGTACATCTTGTTTTCCGGAAAAATCAATTAAATATTCATGTAGCCAGACTGCCCAATTTCGGGATGTAGAAATTTTATCGCCTTCCAGATTTAAAAATTCGTTAGCAGGTACATTCTCCGGCAGAATAAACGTTCCTTCCGCTTTTAGCATGGCCGGAAATACGATACAGTGAAATACAATGTTGTCCTTGCCAATAAAATGTAACAAACGAGTTTCGGGGTCTTTCCACCACTTTTCCCACTTTCCATACTTTTCCGGTTCGCTTTCGCAAAGCTCTTTCGTGTTCGAGATGTAGCCGATAGGCGCGTCAAACCAGACGTATAGTACCTTTCCGTCAGCGTCATCAGCCGGAACGGGAATCCCCCAATCCAAGTCTCGGCTTACCGCGCGTGGCTGAAGCCCCATGTCTAACCAACTTTTGCATTGTCCATATACATTCGATTTCCATTCTTTGTGGTCTTCAAGTATCCATTGGCGGAGCCAGCTCTCATGTTGGTCGAGTGGGAGATACCAGTGCTTGGTTTCGCGCATTTCGGGCGCGCTGCCGCTGATTGTCGATTTCGGGTCAATTAATTCGGTCGGGCTGAGCGATGTGCCACATTTTTCACATTGGTCGCCATAGGCGTTTTCATTGCCGCAATGGGGACATTTTCCGGTAATGTAACGGTCAGCCAAGAACTGTTTCGCTTCGGTATCGTAATACTGCTCGGAGGTTTGCTCAATGAATTTTCCGTTTTCGTTCAGCGTCTTGAAGAAATTGGACGCGAATTGATGATGGATTTTGGATGATGTCCGGGAGTAAACATCAAATGTAATCCCAAATTCTTCAAAAGATTTTTTGATAATTCCGTGGTACCGGTCAACGATATCTTGTGGTGTAACACCTTCTTTTCTAGCTTTAATGGTAATTGGAACACCGTGTTCGTCGGAACCGCCTACAAAAAGAACATCTTCACCCTTTAAGCGTAAGTAGCGGACGTAAATATCGGCAGGAATATAAACACCTGCTAAGTGACCTATATGCACAGGTCCGTTGGCGTAAGGGAGAGCGGAAGTAACGGTAGTACGTTTGTATGTCATTTTCGATTTTGTTAAATACAAATTCAGATTACAAAGGTACGAAAAAATAGTATTCGTTTAGAAAGGAGTAAAAAATCCATTGTCAAACCGGTTGAATCAATTTAATTGCCGGTTGCTTTTCTGACAGAATGAAGATGAATCGTTCTTGAGATGAGAAAAAATTAGGTAAATTGCCTGATATTTTATATTTTTGTTAGCGGAAATGAAAAAAAGAAGAACAACCAAACTTGAATTGTATTGGCAGATTATTATCGGTATAGTAATCGGTGTGCTTTTTGGCTTTGTCATGAGTAAAATACCCGGTGGAAAGCTATTTATAATCAATTGGGTTGCTCCGTTTGGCGTCATCTTTATCCGTTTGCTGAAGTTGATAGCGATTCCATTGATTTTGGTATCACTCATTAAAGGAGTTGCCGATTTAAAGCATATCTCAAAAATTCAAAGTTATAGGCGTGAGAACAATACTCATTTATTTAAGTACTACAATCATAGCCATCTCAATCGGATTGTTGCTTGTTATTAACCAGGCGGGTTAATAACGTACTAAAACCCGGTGCGGGGATTTCGGCTCAAACCGTTGAAGAGCTTACGGCAACCTACGCTCAAGAAGAGACTATTGAGACCAATATTCAACACGCGGATAAAGAAATTGAATCTGCCCCATTGGATTTCTTGGTGGAGATTATTCCGGACAATCTATTCCCTCCGTCGATGCGGATTTGTAATCCGTACCTATTTTAAAACGTATTCGCTCTTGCCGAGCAACCCACCGATTGCAAATCGGCGAGAGCGGAGATTTTTTTCTCTATTCTGTTCGGTCTTAGTATGTTGCTGATTAATCCGAAAGATACAGAACCTCTTTCGAGAATATTTAATTCCTTGAACGAGGTTGTGCTGAAGATGGTCGATATTATTAACCTGACGGCAATTATTTCATAAATATTTAATATCTTTGCATCATGAAACAAGATGCAAGAAAACTATCAAAAGAATCTCGCGAACAACAGAGACGTAATATCATCTCGTTAGTAAAAGCAGGTCATAAAAAGGGTGATATCGCCTTAACGCTTGGAGTTAATAAAAACACCATTAGCAATACATGGAAACGCTATCAAGCCGAAGGACATTCAGGTCTGAAAGACAAGAAACCCGGTGTAAGCTC
>JBKEBE010000046.1:0-5516 GCA_047973025.1 Paludibacteraceae bacterium | reverse complement strand
TTTTTCCGATTACGAACGGTCCAATTTACTAAGCGGGAGTACCCGTTGTCCAATTTGTCCAGAAATCTTTTAATCGGACCGTATATCTTTTTGGTTAGGCTTCTCTGATTTCGATCCAAGCGGAGCATTTGCGAACTCAACATGGGGGTAAGCGTCAACGCGCAAACGGTAGAAACGATCATGATGATGGTTACAATCCAACCCAACTCCTTGAACATCACGCCGGCAAATCCGGTAACAAGCGTTAGTGGGAAGAATACGGCAATCAGTGTAAGCGTGGAAGCGATAACCGAGAGTGAAACTTCGTTCGTCCCGTGCACAGCCGCACTTTTTGGACGGCTTCCGCGTTCGATGTGCGTCGTTATATTCTCAAGCACCACAATGGCATCATCCACCACCATACCGATAGCTATGGAGAGCGAACTCAGCGATACGATATTCAGTGTACCGCCCGTAGCGTATAAGTAGATAAACGATGCAACAAGCGAAACAGGTATCGTCAATATGATGATGATGGTGGCTCTCCAACGTCCCAAGAAGAATAGTACAACAAGAATCACGAACAAAAACGCGTAGAGCACCGTTTCCGCCAGACCGGAAATGGTATTTTGTATGTTGTCCGACGTATCATTAATTACTTCAAGTTTCACGTCGGGTGGCAAATTCTTTTGAATTTCCGGCAGGGCTTTGAATATCTGCTTGGCAATATCAACTGTATTGGCGCCGGATTGTTTTTGAATAACAATAAGCGCTCCCTGTTTCCCGTTGGTGTAACTTTCTTGTGCGCGTTCTTCAAATCCATCGTTTATGGTAGCTACGTCTGACAGAAAAATAGGTTTTCCGCCATAATTACCCACAACAACGTTATTCAATTCTCTCGGATCTTTGAATTCGCCCTGTACACGAAGCGAGAATGTTTCATTACCCACATCCATCGTACCACCCGGCGTGTTTAAGTTTTCAGTACCAATGGCTTGCGCGATGGATTCGACGGTCAGATGATAGGCTTCTATCTTTACCGGATCGACATAAACTTGTATTTCGCGTTGCGGAGCGCCGGAGATAGACACGGAACCGACTCCGTCTATACGTGCCAAGCGGTTGGCTACATTATCATCCAATATCCGGTAAAGAGCCGGAACGCTCTTATCCGCCGTTGCCGAAAACATGACCACCGGAATCATATCGGTGGTAAATTTCATGATAATCGGTTCTTCCGCGTTATCCGGCAACATTGCTTTGACTAAGTTCAACTTATCCCGCACATCGTTGGTCAACTCATCCAAATCTTTTCCATACTCAAACTGAAGAGTTACAATGGAGCGGTTTTCGCGCGAAGAAGAAGTCAGCTCTTTCAGGCTTGGCACGGTGTTTAGTACATTTTCAAGCGGTCGGGTAACATTGGTCTCGATGTCGGCGGCACTCGCTCCCTGATAGGTGGTTACCACCATCAGCATATTCATATCTATTTTCGGCATCAAATCCACCGGCAGACTGCGCAAGGAAAATAGTCCGAGAATAATTACGGCGACAAAGACCAAAATGGTCATAATCGGTTTTCGGACGGCGCTTTCGTATATTTTCATTTTTTTAACGTGTTATATGTCAGAACTCTATGCGAATAGAATCTTATAATTAAATCTGTTGAACAGTATAACTTTCATTTACTTTTTGGGTTCAGTCTTTGCCGTGTCGTTTTTAGCAGTCTCAGACGATTTATTTTGCTTATTAGAGTCATCGGTCAGACGAACTTCCATCCGGTCGTTCAAGCGGGATTGACCGGCAACGACAACTTGAGCACCCGTAGGGACACCTGAAAGCAATTCGTATTCGTCTGTCAGGCGTTGACCCAATTTTACTTCGTTGTAAGATACTTTACCATCGGAATACACATATACGAAACGTGAACCGGAACCAACTTGTTTCACAATGGCTTGATCGGGAACGACTACGTGCACTTGCGAACCTAAGTTCATCACTACGCGGGCATACATCCCGGGTCTTACTTTGTTTCCGGGATTTGTCATCTTTATTTCTACTCCAAAAGTACGTGTCATTGCGTCAACCGTAGGATATATTTTATTTACCGTACCGTTGAAACGTTCGTTGGGGAAAGCATCGAAACTGATTTCTACCGGCATTCCTATTTTTACTTTTGGGAAATAGGTTTCTGAGACATTCACAACGGCTTTTAAGGGATTAATCTGCATGACAGTCAGTACAGGTTGCTGTCCGGTAAAAAGATCGCCGTTATCGTAATTTTTAGCTGTTACGACTCCGCTAATCGGACTGATCAAGTACGTGTTTTCCTGCAAATTCCGCATGGATACTTCTGCTTGGTCAAGCTGGGCTTTCAAATTGTCTACATCTTGCTTGGATACGCCACCTACGTTGTATAATTCAAGTAAACGGTTGTAGTTTTGACGAAGATTGGTTATTTGAGTTTGATAATTTTCCAAATTCACCGCATCCATCTGCACCAATCGCTGTCCCTTTGCTACATTGGAGCCCACGTCAACCATGATTCTGCGAATCCGTCCCGGAGCCGTGGGTGCAATGCTGTTTTTCACCTGTGGTTCAATCGTAGCGGTAAATTCTGCGATTTGCGGTACGTTTCGTTCAAAAACTTGCGCCAATTTTACTACCGGTTTTTCTTCGGTTTCTTTTGCTTGTTTTTTATCGGCTCCACCACATGAGACCATCCCTATGGATAGAGCAAAAAGACTGATAATAAATAAATTGTTACGTTTCATTATGTTCGTTATTTTTCTTTCGATACGTTTTGCTGTTGATTCTATCTTAAATTATTTGTTTTCCGAGAAGTTTTTCCAAATCGGCTTTCGCGTTCAAATACTCCGAAATAGCCTGATGATAGGATAAGCGGGATTGGGTTACTGCCAATGAAGCATTTTGAAGTTCAATCATTGAGCCGGCACCGTTCTCATATCGTTTGGAAGATATTTCGTATGCTTTCGCGGATAAATCAACACTTTTGCGCGAAGCGTCAACCTGCTTTACCGCCATATTCATTTTGTCCAAAGCCGTAATAGCCTGCATGCGGATACCGTCTTCGGCTTGGTCTCTTTGAAGCGACAACTGGTCGGCTTGAATCTTTAGTTGTTTCTCTTTTACGGTTTTGGTAAAAATGCCTGTAATGGGTACGCTTAACTGCAATCCCAAGATTAGACCTTGCGAATACCAGTCTTTGCTCGCTTCGACCTGAATGGGCATCCCGCCAAAATTCATCGTGGTTTCTTTGTTCCCCATCCCTGCGTAACCATATTGTCCGAACGCCGCGAGCGTAGGCATACGTTGCGTTTTTTGCAGTTTAAGCGATTCATCCAGCTGCATTTTGCTTATTTCCAACTGACGAAGGTCCGGATTATTCTCAAAACTTAAATCGTATAATGTCCCTACTTCAATTATATTCTTCTCAAAATCAACTAGGTTATTGGTTGTGGCAATCGGCACATCCACTTCTAAGCCCATTAAGATTTTTAAATACGTTTTGGCTTGGTTAATTCCATTCTGAGCCTGCATGATATTGGGCAACAGATTATTCAGTTGCACTTCAGCCGAAATGTAATCGTAGGCGGCTAAAGTACCCATTTCATGTCCTTTTTTGGCAATATCGACATTCTTTTTTGTCAGTTCATAGCCATCCAGCAACACTTTGTACGAATCCTGAACAACAAGAATATTATAGTATGCTTTCGTTACGTCATTTTTCAAATTTACTTTGGACGCGTTGGCTTTTTCTACCGCGGCTTGCATTTCGAGCGTTGTCATCTGTATGCTGTGCCAAAGCGCCGGTGCAAAAAGAGGCAATGAAAGATTTAATCCCATGGTTGTATTAAAATCGGTCGGGGAATCCATTATTTGTCCCATCATACTCATTTTCGACGGCACTATGTATTTGGCATACTGACCGGATGCTTCCAAATTCGGAATCAACGCATACCACGCGCTTTTTTTCGAGTAATCGACTCGTTCGAGTTCCTTGTTGTCTATTTTAATCGTCGGGCTTTCATTCAACGCTATTTCAAGTGCTTGCGGTAAGGATAATCGCAACGTATCTTGCGCAAAAATTCCTTGTCCGATAAAAACACTTAATAAAACTAATCCTATTTTCTTCATTTTTTAATGTAATTAATCTTTACTCTTTTATGATATACTTTCGATATATTTCAATCCCTTTTCATTTGTGATCAGCCTGACAATAACATCAATATAAAAATTAAGTATCCTCTTGTGTCCAACCTTGGGATACAATTCCATCGTATTCTGAAAATTTCTCAACAGTACGGCATGGAACATTGCCCCCAATTCGATATCCAAATCTTCCCGATAGTATCCTTCCGCAATTCCCTGACGCAAATTTTCTTCAAAACTGGCACGAATTGCTTCCGTTTTTATCTCCTGATATTTATTGGAAATAGACGGATAGTATTTTGCTAAATCATAGTGAAATACCGATAAATCTTCATGTGAGTTACTCCTTACTTCCCGGATAATCAACACAACTACATCAATTGCATTTTTATTTTTAGTCAGTTTTTGAAATTTTTCTCCCGTAGTTGATGTCTGATACTGCAATACAGCTTCAACTAAATCTTCTTTTTTGGGGAATATTTGATAAAATGTTTTTTTCGAGATACGCAAGTCGTTGCAAATATCATCAATCGAAATACTGCGAATACCAAATTGCATAAATTTCGTTAAGGATGTCTGAATGATATTTTGAGTTAACTGGTCCATTTGTTCTACAAATTGTGCGCAAAATTAATCAATTCATCTGTTCTGTGGAAATATTTTTATGTTAAAAAACACTTACGAAATCCAATAATCAACACAAGAAACTAATTTTCAGCTTATTATAAAATAAAATTGGAAACTTGAAAATTATTCAAGTTTCCAATTTTTCAAAATTGTTCCGGATTTAAGAGAGTGATACTTTACTCCGAAAAATATTTGTAAGCGGCATCATCCATTTTATCCGGGTAATCAATCGTATAATGTAGTCCACGACTTTCTTTCCGCGCAAGGGCTTGTTTTATAATCAGATAGGATACACTAATCACATTACGTAGTTCGCAGATTTCACGCGAAACGACCGAACGCTGAAATAGGCTTTCCGTTTCTCTATATAGGATTTCGAGACGAGCCATAGCGCGTTTCAGACGTAAATTAGAACGCACGATACCGACATAGTTACTCATAATCTGCTCCACCTCCCGGAAACTTTGTGTAATAAGCACCATTTCCTCGGTAAACGATGTGCCTGCATCGTCCCAAGCGGGAATGAAGTCGTTGTAATCCAACTTTTTTAACCGGGTTACCGCGTGCTTGACCGCGCAATCCGCATAGACAATAGCTTCAATCAAAGAATTAGAAGCCAGTCGGTTAGCACCATGCAAACCGGTAGCAGAACACTCTCCAAGAGCGTAAAGGCGTTGAATAGATGTCTCGCCATTCAGGTCAACCGAAATTCCACCACACATATAATGCTGTGTAGG
>JBKEBE010000044.1:0-19597 GCA_047973025.1 Paludibacteraceae bacterium | reverse complement strand
GTAAAAATCATCAGCATTAATTACTGCGAAAGGCTCTTTGATGACATCTTTTCCCATCATCACGGCATGGTTGGTACCCCAAGGTTTGGTACGCTCCGGGTTCAGGGTGAATCCCTCCGGGATATTATCTAAAGATTGGAATACCACTTCTGTGTCAACAATTCCTTCATACTTCTTGAGAACAATGTTACGAAAGTCCTCTTCAAAAGATTCCCGAATTACAAATACTACTTTTCCAAAACCGGCACGCACTGCATCATAAACGGAATAATCCATGATTGTTTCACCGTTAGGTCCTAATCCGTCCAATTGTTTCAACCCACCATAACGGCTCCCCATTCCTGCCGCAAGAATAAATAATGTTGGTTTAATCATAATGTCTTTTAATTTGATTTGAATATCGCCACAAAAGTACGAAATAAATTCAAAAGTAGAATTACACGCCGGGAGAATTCATTCCAGATAGATATGATACGTTTGATTGGGAGAATAACGTTATCATTGGTATAAGCAATTATTTTATTTATGCTACCTACGTTACTTCCGTTTCAGAATTATCCATATGATTACCGGCGCTCCAAAAAGCGAACTTATCGTGTTAATCGGCAATGTGTAGGTCGAAAATTGAGACACGACATCGCAAACCAAAATCAACATAGCCCCCAGAACCATACTTGCCGGAATAAGGATACGGTGCCGTGCGGTTTTGAAGAGCCCGCGTGCAATATGTGGAATAGCAATTCCGACAAAACCTATTGGTCCGGTAAAGGCTGTGACAGAGCCGGCGAGTAAACTTGTTATCAAAACGATTATCACTCGGGTTTGCATGATGGGAATACCAAGTCCCCGCGCATAATTCTCTCCAAGTAATAAGCCGTCTAATCGTTTTTGTAGTAGAAAAGCCATGAGTAATCCTACCATGACAAGAGGGACTAATACTTGCAAGTGCTGCCATGAGACAGCACTCAGGCTTCCAAGATTCCACATGACAAACAACTTTATGGCGTCCGGATTACTGAAGTACTGTAATATGCCCACGACAGACGAAACAATTGTCCCAAACATGATTCCAACAAGAAGCAACGAAACAGTTTGTCGCACCTTAAAAGAAACACCGACGACAAGAAGCATAATCGAAGCTGCACCGGCTATTGCGGCAAACACAATAAACCAAGACCCCAAACCTCCAAGAAGAATGCCGGTTGACATCATTACCAACGCAACTCCCAGGCTTGCTCCCGAACTCACACCTAAAATATAGGGATCTGCCAGCGGATTCCGGAAAAAAGTTTGCATCATCAGCCCTGCTGTGGAAAGTGCAGAACCGGCAAGAATTGCCGTTATCGCCTTAGGCAGCCGAAAATTGAACAAAATTTCAGTATTGATTTCATTCGTACTTCTTCCTAAAAATGTAGCAATAATCTCACGAAAAGGGATGCGGACACTTCCCCAGGCTAAATCCACCAAGAAAAGCAACAACAAGATTATCAACATGATACTCCACGTCTTTTTGAAAGAGACAATAGGCATTGATACGGAATGTGGTGTCATACTTGATTTAACGCTATTTGGTTACACTTGTTTCGTTATCAGTAACCCATTTTAGCTGACAACATAAAATTTGCTTTAATCTTCATTTAATGAACGAGTCAGATGTTTAGCATAGACGAATTCCCGGTTCGGCATCAGCTCCGGATGCAAGATTGCAGCTACGTCGCCAAGCAATAAATCCGGTCTTGCGACTGCACTTTCCCAAAAATCGTTGGCTCCGGAGGGTAATAGTCTTTTATTGAAATTGTAAACGCGGTTTTCTTTCACCGGACGAAATAGCTCGTGTTTTTTATCGGCTTGGATTAATTCATCAATCGTATTAAAATTACAATTCAACCAAAAATCGGTACCAGCAAAATTCTTCAGCACGATTTCGAAATTCAGGGGTAAACTACCGGATGTGGTGTCATTCGCATAAAAATAATCAGCTCCGGCATCTTTGTAGAGCTCGCTCATGTAGCTGTGTCCACCCGGCATGTACCACGTTCCTCGAAAATTGCTTCCGGAAATGATTTTCGGCTTGTATGAAACATTCGCCAATTTGATTTTCACGCTGTCATAGCGGGTTTCAATATCACGAAAAATACTGTCCGCCTGATGCGACTTGTCAAAAAAGACCGCAACAAACTTTATCCACTCCGCTCTTGCAAGAAGAGATGTTTCCATCCATTCGTTATTGTAAATCACAGGAATACCCGCCTGTTGAACCCGTTCCGCATTGACATCGGTCTGGTTGTATCCACTCATCATTAGTCCATCCGGATTGAGTGCTATTATTTTTTCCACATTCAAACTGAAGGCATCTCCTAAATCAGTTATCTTTCCGGTAGAAAAATAATTTTGAACTTGCCGATTATAGACTAATCTTGGAGAACAAATCGCCGTGATTTTATCGACTTCCTCCAATAAATTTAAGAATTCTAAATGTGTTACAGAAGTTGAAGCAATAGACTCGAGTGGTACTTTGATTTTTATACCGTCGGCAGGAGTTTGCTGTTTTTCGTTTTTGACTAAATAATAGCGGGCATAAACCGCGTCTCGTTCCCACGGACTGAATACGATGACTTCTTTGTAATTTTCTTTCTCTTTGATGGAAAAACCGTCCGAGTAGCTCAAGTTAACCTGAACGTCGTCCTTTTCGGTTTGCTGCTTGTGTGGCTGTCTTTTTGTACAATTAGAAAGAAGTAGTATGCCGAATAATAATAGAACTGCTTTTTTCATGGGGTTAAAATTTATTTTTACATGAAGGACACGCACCATTAATCATTTCTTTAACGATAAAAATTGGTTGAAATGGCTACATCGCAAACTTCGAATATTGACATGTAAAGATACTTAGAAAAGTGCTGATATTGGGAGTAAATACACAACTATTTACTTATCCAAAATGGATGTGAATCGATAAAACATTATAAATCATCAAGCTCTACTACCAAGTGATACGTATGATTTCTCTTAAATATATTACTAAGCAGAAAAACAAAATCCTTCTCAAAATAATTCTTTGATACTACGACTTACTTTCCCGGACGCCACCGTTGAAATATACTGGCCGTTTTCGGGAAAATACCGTTTTGAGCTGTTCTAACATCTTCGGTAACATAAAACGCGTGTTTGTCAAAATCATTTATCACGGCTTCGATTTTTTTCATCTTCTGACGAGCGACAACGGTTTCGATAACATCCACCTTTCCGACCGAACCTTCTCCGCGTATCATTGTCGCGCCAAAACCGCTTTCATTTAAATTTTTGACCAGTACGTTTCCGGCTTCTTTGGTATAAACGCGGTATAGTAAAACGCCAAAGGCGAGTTTGCTCTCAATGTACATCCCAACAAATGTTCCGGTAGCATATCCTCCGGCGTAAGAAATATAAGTCAGTAAATCGTCTGCCTTTCCCAGAATCTGTGATATGATAACGATCCAGATAAATACTTCAAAAAAAGCAATGATGGGTGCAATTGAACGTTTCCCTTTTGATACGAAGATAATTCGAAGTGTGCCGAGCGTTACGTCACAAATTCGTCCAAAAAAGATAATAACGGGCAGCAAATAAGGATACTGGTCTAAAAAAGAAAACATAGTTTGTGCGTTTATTGATAAGTTAATTAATTGACATCTGAGAGAATCGCTATTGTGTTTATTTTTTCCGCAGTATAGTCAAGCCATCTCGAACAGGAAGGATCAGTTTCTCCACACGTTTGTCGGCTTTTATTTGATCGTTAAAACGGATAATTTCCCTTGTTTGTTTATCGTTGTGAGCGACTTGATCCACCACTTTCCCATTCCAAAGCGTGTTATCCACGAAGATAAATCCACCGCTTCGCAGTACCGGCAAAACAGCATTGAAGTATTCCATATACTGGTTTTTATTCCCATCAACAAAGACTATATCATACTTCTTTTGTAAAGTAGGTATTATATCCAGCGCATTACCAATGCGTAAATTAATCTTGTCTTCAAAGGGTGATAGTGCGAAGTTCTCCCGAATAAAATCTTCCAATTCATCGTCAATCTCGATTGTATCCACACAACCACCGTCAACCAACGATTCTGCAAGGCATAGTGTGGCATAACCGGTAAAAGTACCTATTTCAAGTATGTATGAGGGATTGATCATTTTTCCCAACATACTCAAAACGCGTCCTTGGAGATATCCGGAACACATGCGTGGATTAATTTGCCTGACCCATGTCCGACGATTAATCACAGCTAAATAATCCGGCTCGTCATCAATATGGGTTACAATATAATCGTCTATTATCATTTCTTGCTGTACTTTAAGACAGTTAGATTCTTCGCATCGAAGATTTCAGATGCAACTTTTTGCAATCGTTCCGATGTGACGGATTCTATTTCGTCACGGATTTGCTCATTTGTAGTACATTTCCCATATCGGAGGTAATTCTTCCCGAGTGATAATGCCGCATTTTCCTTATTTTCGGCAGAAATTGCCAACTGACCCCGCAATTGCTGTTTGTACTTTTTTAACTTGCTATCTGAGATTCTATTATCGCACAGGTACTTTAATTCTTTTCGTACTAAACGCTCGCATTTGTCGGCATTCTCCGGATCAGTTCCAAAATAGACTCCCCACCAACCGCAATCCGTGAAAGTTTGTACGGAAGATTCCACGTTATAAACCAGTCCATTTTTTTCCCGGAGGGCAAGATTAAGGATACTGTTTAATCCGGGACCTCCAAGAATATTATTAAGCATATAGAGCGCGATTCGTTCCGGATGAAGGATATCGTATGCTCTCGCACCCATCAGCAAGTGGGTTTGATAGGTATCACGCTTTAGGGTTTTATCCCCTGTGGGAAATAATGGTGGTATGATACGCTCGTTGTTTCTGAAACCATTGGAATGAACATTAAAATATTTCTCCAACCACCTGACGATTTTCTTAAAATCGGTATTTCCCAGTGAGAAAAAAACAATATTCTCCGGCTGATAGAAGCGACGGTAAAAAGCGTGTGCTTTTTCGGATGTAAATTGCGCAATACTCTTACTGCTTCCCAAAATATTGTGCGCCATAGAATTTGAATCAAAAAGCATCTCTTCAAAATCATCGTAGATTAATTCAGCCGGACTATCGTTGTACGATTGAATCTCATCCTGAATGACTAGTACTTCTTTTTCGATTTCCTTTTGTGAAAAGACGGAATGCTGTACTAAGTCTGCGATCAGTTCAATGGCTCTTTCGGTGTATTCTTTCAGAAAGCCGGCATAAATAACTGTTTCTTCTTTTGATGTGTAAGCATTGAGCTCTCCACCCACATCTTCCAGTCTATTTATAATTTGAGACGCTCGCCTTTTATTGGTTCCTTTAAAAAGCATATGCTCGATAAAATGTGCCATGCCATATTCTTCTTCGCTTTCATCACGTGATCCTACGTTAACGATTACGCCACAATAGGCCACAGGAGAGTCGTGAGGTTGGTGCACAACGCGCATACCGTTGTCTAAAAGGTGTGTATGGTAATTCTCCATCTTTTGAAAAATGTCTGCAAAGTTAACACAATTAATCGGCAGAAAAAAAGGCTACCCGAGAGCAGCCTTTGATTTCAATAATTCATCTAATTTATTATCGCTTTACGGAATCTATACTTTTGATAACTTGTTGAGCAATAGCATTCGCATGATCTAATTCCAATACTTTTACCCAATACGTACGAGACTGAGGATATTGATCTTGCTTCAAGTAATATATACCCATATATTGATATACTTCCATGATTTCGTTTTTACGTTCATCCGGTGTTGTAAGCAGCATCGGGAGCAACTTTTCGTAATAGGGTTTAGCAAGTCCCGCTGTTGTTTCAGGGTCTAAAGCCGAGTTGGCACGGGCTTGAGACAACAAACCGAGATAATGATCCGGGAAAGTTTCTGCCATTTTTTCAAATACGTCCGCCGCTTCTTTTAGATTTCCCTTACGAAGCAGTGAGTCAGGAGTGGCTGTTTTATCGGTTCCGGCACTATAATAGGCGGCGCCTAATGAGTATAGGTCTGCCATGGAATAGGAATCACGGTTAATTTCCATTACTTTATTGTAATATTCAATGGCTTTAGGGTAATTTTTGGCACGATCGTAAGCACGCGCAATATCGGTAATTGTTCCTGTCTTCATCGTATCAACAAGATAGGCCAATTCAAAATATTTTGCAGCATTGGCATAATCTTTCGTTTTATTCAACATATCGGCGTAATATGTATAATCTTGATAGATTAAGTCTGATTTTTTTGTGTTGTTTATCAACGCCTGACCAAGTACCAAAGCTTCATCGTATCTTTGTAGGTCATACATGTTGTACATTTTCAAGCGATTGGTTACATTGTTAACCGGAGCCTTTGACAGAGCTTCTTGAGATGCCGCGTAGTTTTTGTTGAAATATAAAATCTCACCGTAGGTTTGATAATCTTCCGGTTGCGGTTTGATTAAGGACATGTACTTTTCGTAAGCAGCTTTAGCTTCGGGATAGAATCCGTTGAGATAGCGCAAGTTGGCTTGCGTGATCCACCCATATTCATAGTTCGGGTCGATGGAAGTCGCTTTGTCCAAGTAGTCGAAAGCGATTTGTTTTCTTGTTCCGACATAGAGTTGAGCCAATTTTACCAAAGCTATTTTTGAGTTCGGGTCAAAATAGACCGCATTTTCAAATTTTACGGCGGCATCGTTATTTTTTCCTTGTGCCATTAACAAATTCCCTTCGGAAATATAAGGCAGGGCACTCTTTTTATCCGCTTTTTTGGCTTTTGCCAAGTAAGATTGGTATTGAGCATCGTTTTTATTGTAGGCAAATGCCTCGGCAATGGCAACCTGCATTTGTGGATCCTTTTTGTAAATTTTATTGCCACTAACAGATTTTAATATTTTTGCAGCTTCTTTAGCGTCAGTAGCCATTTGTATAGCGGCTACACCTACACTATTGTAAAGGTTAGCCGGATCTGCTTGCAATCCTTTATTGAAGTTTTCAGTCGCGGCAGTTGTATTGTTTTCACTCAGATATATTTTTCCCAAATAGTAATAATCTGCAGCATCCGGATTAGATGTGGACAAAAATAAAGATTTGGCTTTTTTCAAATCGCCGGATTCGTAATAATCAATCGCTGTTTTATTGCTTGCAGATAGTAAAGTTGCAAATGCTGCAAACAAAATTAAAATCGTTCCTTTTTTCATTTTAGTTATATGTGGTTGTTTGTTAAAAAAAATCTTTTGTATTCAATCTAATCCGAAATTTGTACCAATTTAGTTGTGATTAAAATCATTTTTTTATTTATTCAACTATTTTTACTGCCTGAATCGGCATAGTTGATGGTAGTAAGCCTGTACGTTTTATGATGCGTTGCCCTTGATCGCTTGCGATAAAACGAGTAAATCCTTTGGGAAGTTCACCCCGCGGATCATTTAGAAGTACAAAAACTTCGCGACGGAATGGATATTCGCCAGTATAGAGATAGTATTGGTAAGGCTGTACGCTATTTTCAGATATAGCTATATCATCGTACGAGACGCGCATAACGCGTATTTTTTTTGTAAATTCAATTACCGTAGAATCATTCTCGTCACTGATGTGATTTACGCCGATAAGTCCCATGGCATTTGGAACTTTAGCAACATACTCTACGACTTCTTCGTTCAAATTCAGGGCGTTCAAAGAATTTGAAAGAGGTTTGTCCCGACAAATGGAATCGTTGGCGTAGCGGACGATACTTGATTTTGAGTTGTCAAAAATTACTTGGATATTGCCTAATTTAGAGTCGGGAAAAATCTGGCTCCATCGCGTGATTTCTCCTGTCAATATCTTGTGCATATTACCCACACTGATTACGGAATCTTTATTGGATGGATGTGTTATTACGGCTACTCCGTCTATTGCAATTCGTACAGCTTCCGGCTGGAAAGTCTTGTTGTGAAAATAATCGAGTTCCGATTGTGTAAATTTTCGGGCTGTAACGGCAAATCGGACACTATCCAACTTCAGCAATTCGACCGCTTCTTGTTCGGTTGTATAAATCGGATCGATATCGACGGGATACAGTCCTTCGAAAACATCAATCTCTTGCTGTATTACACTCTGAAGCGTTTGATCGACGGCTATTTTTATGTATCCACTGGTTAAGGTGTTTTGATTCTCGGAAGCTTTCTTCTGATTACATGACACAGAAAGGAATACCAAAAATGATAGTAAACTTATTATTTTAATCTTTTCCATAACAATCGGCTTAAGACAAACATACTTTTACAACAAAATTTAATCAAATCTCACAAAAAAAAACAAGCTGTGAGATTGATTAAATTTCATCCTATTTTGTTGAAGAATTACTGCAACTTAAACTGTACGGGCAACGTATATCTTACCTTTACAGCGTTACCTCCTTGCCTTCCGGGAATCCATTTCGGCATGGATTTAATCACACGGATGGCTTCTTTGTCTAAGCTCGGATCCACACCACGCACCACTTTCACATCTTCAATCTCACCGTTTCTCCCTACGACAAACTGGCAGGTTACACGTCCTTGTATGTTATTTTCTTGAGCAATAACCGGATAGTTGATGTTTTTGCCGAGCCATTCATACATGGCAGATTCTCCGCCGGGGAATGAAGGTGGTTGCTCCACGATTTCAAAAACCTTTTCTACTTCGGGTTCTTTTTCCACGATTACTTTATGCTCCTGAAGGGTCGCGATATCCACACCGGTCTCTTCATTGGTACCTTTCACGTCGGCGATAGAAATTTGTACGTCAGATTTAACAACTTCTTCCTGAGTTTTCATTTCTCTATCTTCCGGAACTTCTTCGTCTTTTTTGATTTCGGGTACTGTAAACTGAATCGTACTTTTCAATTCGACGGGAGGTGGCGCTTCAAATTTCTGTTGTTGATTTTCTTCCGGCACTTCAGGCGCGTCAAGCTGAATGTTTGACAACTCGGAAACTTGAGTCATCGCTTCTCTTTCCGCTCTTGCTTTGTTGTATTGACTAATACCAAGAACGGCAAAGATAAGCACAATAGTAGCTACTATAACAGCAAGGAAGGCGAAAGTATGTCTTTTTGGAGAGTTTTTACGAAGCGTGTAGGCTCCGTAATTTTTATTTCTCCCCTCGAAGACAAAATCAATCCACCTCTCGGATGTTAAATTTATATCTTTTGCCATTGTCTATTTTTTTCTAAAATGTTATCTTAATTAGTTGACAAATTACTCTGTGATGCTGACATTAGAGTTAGCCAGTATTTTTTTGTCATTATCGTCCAAATCGGCAATCGCGTATTTGCCTACACTGGCGATGAGCATCTCGTCAAGAGCGGAAATCAAATTATCGTAATTGGAATTATCCAATGGTTTGATAATTACCACGGGGGTTCCTTTACTTCCTTTGAGTTCCTTCAATTGATTGTTATACTCTTCGTCTGTAACCAGCATGCGCGTTTTTTTATCTTTGAGTTCAGCGACTTGTGCCACAACCTTCTTGTTCTTGTTGATAAGGATATCTCTTAACCCTTCGGCTGAATAATCAGTCGGTTTCAAGAAGTTGGGTGTTTCCGGTTCCGGAATCCCTTCGAAATAATAAACTTTGTTGTTGGCACCAAGATATATTGTAATTGCTTCGGAAGCTTTCGCAACATCACCTTGGTCTTCTCCTACGGGTTTATCTTTTGAAGGCATAGCAATCTCCATTGTTTGCGGTTTGCTCAAAGTCGTGGCAAGCATAAAGAAAGTCAGTAGCAACATAATCATATCCACCATGGGAGTAAAATCCACTCGGGTGTCCATTTTTCTACGTGCTCCTTTTTTCTTTGGCCCGCCTGAATCAACTTGCATCATATGCTTTAAAAGTTTTAATTGGTTATTTCGTTTTGCTTCCTCATGTGAGAAGCAAAATTTCACTTACTTAAGTTATTTTAATGTGTTGCTCCCGGATCAGATACTTCGCGTAAAGAAGTTATCAAATTGTACCGGTTTTCTTTCAAGTCTTGTAACGAACTCATCACATTACGTATGGAAGTATAAGGAGTTTGAGCATCCGCTTTAATGGCGATTACCATGTCTTTTCCTTTTGCTTCCCGAGCTGCCAACACCCACCCCTTAAACTGATTGTCAGCTGTATCGGTAGGAATGCTTAGTTTTTTCAATTCATCGTTTCTCACATCTTCATCGAGTGCCATGAACTGTTTGAAAGCCTGCATAGGGACACCAAATGATGTTCCAATACTAAAATCGTATTTTTCTTTGTCAGTCAGCTGGATATTGTAAGTAGATGCCATTTGCTCAAGAGCTGCTATTCTATCCTTGGGCCCGTCCAGGTCAAGGTAAATCTGTCCTTTCGGCGATATCAATATCGATAGTACGTTTAGTTCCGGAATTTTGATTTCCGAAACCGACATCGGCGTTGTTACCGTTACAGGCTCAGGTTTCAAGAACGTAGATGTCAACATGAAGAAAGTGAGCAGAAGTACCATCACGTCGCTCATCGGGGTCATGTCAATCCACGTATCTTTCTTTTTTACTTGTATTTTTGGCATTTTTTCTTCTCTTTTTATTAATTAAACGAATCAATTATAATAGCGTGAATTCCTTTTGGAATTACTACCGGTTGTTACAATCAGATTCAATTAATGTTTAGATTGGAAAACACCGGTAACCGCGAAACCTATCTCGTCAATCGCGTAAGTGATATTATCAATTTTTGCAGAATAATAGTTGTATGCGATTACAGCCAAAGCTCCACCCAAGATACCGAAACCGGTATTCACAAGTGCTTCAGAGATACCTACGGAAAGCGCGGCGGAGTCAACACCGCCACCACCTGCACCAAGTGCGGAGAACGCGCGAATCATCCCAAGTACTGTACCGAAAAGACCGGTTAACACGGACAAGTTGGTAAATGTGGCGATAACCGGCATGTTTTGGTTCATGGTCGGCATCTCAAGAGCAGTCGCTTGTTCAAGAGTAGTACTGATTGCCGCTAACTTTTGTTCTTTCAATAGACCGGTACTGTCATTTGCCATTTGTTGATAAGTAGTTAATGCAGAGTCAACTACTGCGGCTACTGAACCTTTTTGTTTTGCACAAAGTTCTTTTGCCCCAACAACATCTTCTGCTTCTAATTTTTGTTTAACGTTATAAACAAAATTGTCAAGATTTCCGGTTCCGCGGGCTCTGTTCAAAGCGATAAAACGTTCAACACTCAAAATGATAACGGTCAACAACCAAGTTACAAGGATAGGCACCACGAATCCACCTTTGTAGATTGTTCCTAACATGTTTCCATTAAGAGGATGGTTTTCACGGTTGCCATCAATAAAGTTTGCCGGATTACCAAATACAAAATTGAAAATCAGCAACGCTGACACAAAAGCCAATACGATTACTAACGCGGCGGAAAGTCCCTTCGATTGTTTTTTGTTTTTAGTAGATACTTTTTCTTTAGCCATAATAGTTAAGATTTTGTGTGAAACCTGTAAGTTTCACTTTGTTAATTAATTAGATTTGAATTATTTGAAGTTATTTGTTTGATAATATGTATTTACGAAATAAACGAATAATCTGACAATTTATTTCAAGATGTTAGAAACAACCAACAAAAATATAATATTTTACCGAATTATTAAAATATTTTTTACACCAAGATTCAAGTTTTCTGTCAAAAAAAAGGCTTGATAGTCAATTTCAGCCTGCAAATATATAAAAACATTAAAGATTTTTACAATATGAATGTTTTTTTTATGATATTTTTTTGCGTCCGTTTTAGTCCGAATGGAATAAGACAGACATAACCTTTGGCAAAAAAACTCCAAATACACTCTTCTGAATTATCAAAACCAGAACAGCGACCTTGTGAAAAGTCGCTGTTCTGGTCCATTGCAGACATTCATTCTTTCAAAAATTCCACACAAACCCTACTGACATGGTTTGTACATCCGGTCCTTTATCCTCTTTGAAGAAAGAAGTCGGCGTATATCGGCAATAAATACCGATATCGTTCCAGCCCATTTGCGCAACATAGCTGAGTGAAAACGGATTAACGTTGTAATCTTTACCTTCTACCGATTTCACTTTTCGGTCATCGCTGTTTTTGTACTTTACTTTGTAGGACGAAAACGTGTTTACACCGAAAAGTACGCCACCGGAAATAAAGAAGCCGGATCTCCCCAACGGTTGTAGCTCCGCGTAGAACGGCACCGTAAAATCAAACGTGCGAAGACGGGAATAGTAATACGTAATACCGGCAGGAGCTTCTTCCACGACCGAAACGTTGTTGCTGTTTACCAAATGGGTATTATTCCCAAGATGTAGGTTTCGCCACGTCATCCCGATACCGGAAGTCAAGCCGAAATACTTGTCAATCACAGGTAGCGTATAGCCGATCGGGTTCCAAAAAATTTCGTTGGAGAAAGTCATTTCCATGCCCGAAGCACTATTGATGTTCGCAAAATCGTTGTGCGTATAAAGCGCGCCAGCTCCAATTCCCACAAAATGTCCTTGCACTTTGGCTTTTTTCTTCTTCTTGCTGAACGGATAATCGAAACTAAACTGGGTTGCCACCGAATACTGCTCAAAACTGCCTTCATCTGTAAAAATTCCTTCGTAAACCCGCTTGAGTTCGGTTGTATCGGTTTTGAACACTTTAACTTTTAGCTGATCGGCGCTATCGGTCAGGTAAATGGTTTTTTGGTTGAAATGGATGGTGGTGTCTTTTGGCGATTGAGATTGTGCTTGTACGAATGTAAGAACGCCAACACAGATAAGTGATACAATTAATTTTGCTCTCATGTTTCTATTATTTTTATTTTTTCTTCAATATTAATTTCAAGATTTCTTCCGAATCTTTTTCGGACTCGATGTAAATAAGCGTCATTTTTCGGTTCGGCTTTACCGATTCGTTGAAAAGAATCAGTCGGTGGTATTTTCCTTTTCTGGGCAGTTGTAAGTAAATTGAACTGACTTCCCCGTTGGAGACTACTTGTTTTACTTTTTTCGCGTTTTTTTGGTCTGACTTCAGGCATAGGCGAGCCAAATCGCCCGCTTCTTTACTGTCATTTACCACGATACTTTTATAGTACGTAAAGTCATACCCATCAAGCATCTCCTTGCTCATTTCCACCATCACGGCTCCTTTCTGTCTTCCGTATTTTTCAAAAACCCGGTCTATTTCGAGATTGTTTTGCGCGAAGATTCTTGGTGCAAAACCCATCGCGAGCAAAATCACGAAGATCAACAATTTATTTCTATTTCTCATGTTCATAAAATTTACGTATTGAAGTCATATCAACTTTTTGTCTTTTCCGTCAAATTGAATATGAATACTTTCAATGGCATTGCCCATAGTTGGAAAACTAAAAACATGACCATAGGTAAATACCATTGAAAGCGTCAATTTGTCAGCGTTATAAGTTCGATGGAAACCCATTAGAAATCCAATCCGGAAAAAACATCCAATTGATTTTCAATTATTTCATTTTCCGTTATATTATTAAATCCTTCTTTTAATTCGCTGTCAGCGGCAGGAAAGTTGCTCACAGTCATCCCTACAAGTGATTTGATTTTTTGCTCATCGGTAATCTTCTTTCCGTCCACATAGGCGTAATCCACGCTTACTGGAGCATTGTAACGAAGTGATACACCAATGATTACCGCTGTTGCGACCGCCGCCGCGGCAGCCCACTTCACAAAATTGGGTAAAACAGCCGTTTTCCTTGGTTTTTCGTTTTCAAAATAACCAAACATGGCTTTTTCCGCTTCAAACCGCTTCGGTAAATTTTTTCGCGAAAGGAATCGAGCCAAGAGTTTCTCTTCGGCAACCGAGGTCCTACCTTCGTAATACTTCGTTAGCAGTGTTTCTGCCTCTCGTATTGTAGTCGTATTTCTTTTCCGTATCTTCATTTTCTGTCGGGCATTACCGATTAATTATTTTCAAATACTCGTCTCGAACCTTTTTTCTCGCTCTCGATAGCGTCATGCGAATTGATTCCTCACTCGATCCGGTTATCTCGGCTATTTCGGCTATTTCGTATTCTTCCACATCTTTCATCGTTATGACGGATTGCTGGAGTGCCGGTAACCGGCTGATAATAGCCTTAATGATTCCTGCCGAATTTTTCAACTCTACTGCCAAATACGGGTCGCCACTTCCTGCAAGCGAAGAATTGCTCTCAATCGCTACCGTTTGCTTTCGCAATTTTATTTTATCCAGACAGTAGTTGCGGGTTATCGTTGAGGCAAATGCCGCCGGATTGTCATAGGTCTGTAATTTATCCCGATCATGCCAAAGTTTCAAAAGCGATTCCTGTACGGCATCTTCCGCGTCCTGTTCATCATTAAGCAACTTCAACGAAATACGGAAGAGCTGCTGACGCAAAGGAAGTATCACTTGTTTGAATTGTTCGGAACCCATTTACTCTATAGACGAATAACATGAAAAAATATAACAGGAAATATCGATTTTTTTTCAAAAGTTTTTCAAAGTTAGGAAAAAACTACTGTAAGCTGAATTCGAGTAAACAAAAATAGATAATCCATTTTTTATGTCAACTTTAATATGTAAATTTGCGAAAAAGTCATTAATACGTATTCCATGAAAGCAATGATTTTTGCCGCGGGATTAGGTACCCGTTTGTATCCGATCACTGAAAATCTACCCAAGGCGCTTGTCTCGGTAGGCAATAAGCCGTTGCTTGAACACACCATCCTGAAACTCAAAAAATCAGGTTTTGACGAAATCATTATCAACGTGCATCATTTTGCCGACCAGATTATACGTTTTCTGAAAGAAAAAAATAATTTTGACATTCGAATTGAAATTTCCGACGAAAGAGAGCAACTACTCGATACCGGTGGCGGCATCAAGAAAGTAGCCGATTTCTTTAATGACAACAAGCCCTTTCTCATCCACAACGTAGATATTCTTTCAAATGTCAATTTAAATGACGTGTATATCGACCATTTACAGGACACAAAAAGGCTTACCACGCTTGTTGTAAGCTATCGCGACACATACCGGTACCTGTTGTTTGACGAACAAAAAAGACTGCGCGGATGGATAAACACCCGTACCAACCAAACCAAACCGACACTGAATCTTGATTTTTCAGACTGTGAGAAATTTGCTTATGCCGGTATTCAGGTCGTTTCTCCTAAAATTTTCCAATTAATGGAATCGGAAAACGATGTATTTCCCGTCATGGATTTTTACCTGCAACGTTGTGTATCAGAGAGAATTATAGGTTTTGTCCCGAAGAGTTTAAACATCCTTGATGTCGGGAAAATAGGAAGTTTGGAAAAAGCAGAAACATTTTTGACGCATAGTTCCGAATAGATTTGTTCATTCGCGTAACTTTATTTATCTTTGCATACTTTTTTGCAAAAAGAAGTGTGATGGGAAATTAAGCGACTAATCACTTAAAAATCAAACGCTTAAATTTTGAGTAACACAAATTATTTTTATCGAAATGAAAACATTTAACTTAGCAGGCGAAGTGCGCCAAGACTTAGGGAAAAAAGCGACAAAAGCCGTACGCCGTTCAGAGACTGTACCTTGTGTGCTTTATGGTGGGAAAGAGAATGCTCACTTTACGGTAACCCAAAGTGATGTCCGCAAATTAATTTATTCTCCGGATGTCTTTATTGTTGACCTCTCCGTAGGCAGCAACAAATCAAAAGCCATCATCAAAGAGCTACAATTTCATCCGGTTACAGACAAATTACTTCACATAGACTTTTTGGAAGTGAGCGACAAAAAGCCGATAGTAGTTGAGCTACCCGTAAAACTTACAGGACTCGCTGAAGGTGTGAAAGCCGGTGGAAAATTAAGTCTCGAAATGCGTAAACTGAAAGTGAAAGCACTGTACGCCGATCTTCCTGAAAATATAAAAATAGACGTAACCAAACTCGGATTAGGGAAATCCATACAAGTCGGAAAATTAGCTGTTGATAAATTGGAATTTATGAATGCTAAAAATGCCGTTGTGGCACAGGTTAAACTGACACGTGCAGCACGTGGAGCCGCAGCAGCAGCCACGTCCGAAAAATAAGGATACATGAAACAGCCATGTAAAAGTAACTTTGACACTCAAGGGAATAATTAATGGCGTGTTCCATCTGACTTTAAAAAAATAAAAAAGAAACAGATGAAATATCTGATTGTAGGACTGGGAAATGTTGGTCCCGAATACCACAATACCCGGCACAACATAGGATTCACGATATTGGACGCGTTCGCAGATGCGTCCAATGTTTTTTTTGCAGATAACCGTTACGGATCAACCGCCGAAGTTAAGCTGAAAGGAAAAACGCTACTTCTGCTGAAACCATCTACCTTCATGAATTTGAGCGGGAACGCGCTTCGCTATTGGATGCAGAAAGAAAACGTTCCGATGGAAAATGTTTTGATTGTAGTCGATGACATCGCGCTTCCATTCGGGACACTACGGCTCAAACCCAAAGGATCAGACGCGGGACACAACGGGCTGAAAAACATACAGGATATACTCGGACACAGCATTTACAACCGCCTGAGATTTGGTATCGGCAATGACTTCCCCAAAGGCGGTCAGGTGCATTTTGTACTGAGCAGATGGACAGACGAAGAAGCCGAAAAGCTTCCCGAAAGAGCGAAAAAAGCATGCGAAATCATTAGAAGTTTTTGTCTGTCCGGAGTTCAAAATACGATGAACGAGTACAATAATAAGTAAAAATCTCCAATCAAAGGGATTACGAACATGATGGAAGTAAGAATCGACAAATGGCTGTGGGCAATGCGTCTGTTTAAGACACGAACCATCGCGACGGAAGCCTGTAAAAAAGGACGCGTTACAATGGGGGATATTACCGTAAAACCATCGCGAATGATAAAGGTAGGCGATGTCATTTCCGTTCATCGTCCGCCGGTGGTGTATTCGTTCAAAGTACTGGCGCTTACCGAAAACCGATTGAACGCGAAACTCGTTGCGGATTACATGGAAAATGTTACTTCACGCGACCAATTGGAACTAATCGAACTCGGCAAGTTGGGCGGACAAACCGGTCGTGAACGTGGCACGGGACGTCCTACCAAAAAAGAACGTCGTGATTTGGACGACTTTTTCGAACCTTTCTTTTTAGATGATGAAGAAGAAAAACCGTGATTTCGTGTTTGAACGGGCATAAAAACAAAGGCGGCAAAATTTGCCGCCTCGCTTTATTTTCTCAACTTTTCTGTTTCTTAAATTTTTTTTGTTTTCTTACCAAGCCACTTCCGTTCTTTTTCCGAAAGATGTGGCGCGATGGTTTTGTAAACGCGGTCGTGGTAATCGTTCAACCATTTTCGTTCTACGTCCGTCAGCATTTTGTCGTCCACCAATTTCGTATCGATGTAGCAAAGCGTCAGGGTCTCGAATTGCAAAAATTGTCCGAATTCGGTTTTCTCTGCCGGAATCACATGCACCAGATTTTCGATGCGGATACCGTATTCATCGGTACGGTAAAGCCCCGGTTCGTTAGAGATAATCATACCTTCTACCAGTGTAATCGGGTTTTCGTCCATACGGATATTTTGGGGTCCTTCGTGTACATTCAGAAAGAATCCGATACCGTGTCCTGTACCGTGTCCGTAGTTGATACCTTCGTCCCACATAGCTTTGCGAGCCAGTATGTCAAGCTGGGAACCGCGTGTATTTACCGGAAATTTCGCCATCGCAAGCTGTATATGCCCCTTCAACACCATTGTGTAGTCTCTTTTCTGTCTTTTTGAAGGTTTGCTTAGCGCCACTGTTCGCGTAATATCGGTCGTCCCATCCAGATACTGCCCGCCCGAATCAAGCAATAGGATTCCATCACGTTTGATTTCGGCGTCGCTTTCAGGTGTTGCCTTGTAATGTACGATAGCACCGTGTCCGGCGTATCCGGCAATGGTTCCGAAACTATCTCCCTTGAAGTATTTTTGTTCTTCACGGAAATTACGTAGCTTATCGGTAATCGAGATTTCGGTCAATTTCTCACCTTTCTCCAACGATTTCTCCAACCAGATAAAAAAACGTGTTAACGCGATACCGTCTTTCATCATGGCATTCCGAACGCCTTTCATTTCCACCTTGTTTTTTACCGCTTTCAGTTTGAAAACCGGAGACATGGCTGTCCGCTTGGCACATTCCGCGGGAATAGCTTCAAAAAGTGATTGATTGAATTTTCCGGCATCTATCAATACAGCTTTTGACTTAGCTATTTTACCTAACTCTTTGGATATATCGGCATAATTTTTTACCGATATACCGTTCGTGTTCAAATATTCTTGTCCTTCTCCAATTACTTTCTCCGGAGTAATAAACAAACTCGCGGACTTTTCATCTACCAGCGCATAAGCAATCACAACGGGATTGTATTCCACGTCATTCCCGCGGATATTAAATAACCACGCGATTTCATCCAACGCAGACATGACAAATACGTCGGCATGTAGTTTTTTCATCTCTTCGCGGAGCATCTCCAATTTTTCTGCAACAGACATCCCGTTGTATTTAACGTCAAATACAAAAAAAGGATTCTGGGGTAACTCAGGACGGTCTGTCCAGACATCTTTCAGCAAATCCAATGAAACAAGCTCTATTCCACTCAATTCCAATTGGGATTGCATCCCCGCGAAAGCGTTTACCGAAAACATTTCGGTGTTAACGGCTACTTTGTCCCCTTTTTTGAGTTCGGTAGAAAGCCAAGGAATAATTTCGAGTGTTTCCGGCAATCCCTGTTTCATCAGTTCGATATGGGTACCCTTCAATTGGTCAGCACCCTGTAAAAAATAACGGCTGTCCGTCCACAATCCGGCTTTTTTGAGCGTAAGAGCGACAGTTCCGGCGGAGCCGTCAAAGCCGGATATCCATTCACGTTCTTTCCAACAATCGGCAATGTACTCACTCGCATGTGGGTCTGTTCCGGGAGTAATGATTGCCGAAACGCCTTCTGATTTCATTGCTCCTCGCAACGCGCTTAATCTGTCATTGATATTTTCCATATTCGTTTAATTTGGAAGACGATATTCGGAATAAAAGAAGTTTTTTATTTTCCATATTCGTCCTTGAATTTTTCATTTGTAAGAACCATCACTAAAAAAAACGATTTGACACCTGGTTCGATAAAATAAATCCTACCGGCTTAAAAAAAATTAGTCGCTCAAAAAGTGTATCTTTGAGAGATGAACGGTTAATCGTCTTGATGATTTACAAAGATAGCATTTTTTAGGTGTATTTTGGAAACCCAAAAAGAAAAAATGACAGAAGAGTTATCGCCGAAGACATGACAATAAGCATCATTAAACAGAAAGCGTCCACCCATTATCTCGTACTGCGAGACACAAAACAACTTTCATCGTATGTGATTGATCATTAAGAAGCGAGCCAAGCACCGTCGTATTTCTTGCGTCAGATATTGGGTGGCGGGAGTGAACTTTAAAACAACAATGATTGTTTAAATACAAAGCTAACTTTCAAAACAGTCCAAACTTCCAAAACAGTCCAAACTTCCAATTACCGCTATTTCAAAAAAAACATTTTGAACCTTTACCTGAAAGGATTCACAG
>JBKEBE010000030.1:0-1789 GCA_047973025.1 Paludibacteraceae bacterium | reverse complement strand
TTGCTGCTGACTTTGTTCTACAAGCATTGATAACTCGTTTAGTAAATCGTTTTCAATGTATGTTATATCGTTTGTCTTTTTTGCCATACTACAATTTTGGGATGGTTTTGAAAGAAATTGATTTTGTTGCTCAATTTTAATGTATGAGATTTATCGTTGGACCTAACATCAATCACCTAACCACTAATCCGTTACATGGAGCAGGTAAATATCCGAAACCGACTTGCGAAGTTGGTCTAATTGCCGGTAGCTCCGGTAAAAAAAGGGGGCTCAACATCTTTATAAAAGAGGACAATGACGGATTGTTAATTCCGGAACAAACCAAACTCGGGATAGAAAAAGACATTGTCTTTGTAAAATCGTGGCACGTAGGGCTGTTGTACAACAGAAATGTCAAAAAGCAGGTATTAACCTGACGGTAATTACTTCATAAATTTTTATTATCTTTGCATCATGAAACAAGATGCAAGAAAATTATCAAAAGAAGCCCGTGAGCAGTTACGACGAAACATTATTTCGTTAGTAAAATCAGGTCAAAAAAGGGTGTTGTAGCCCTTACGCTCGGTGTAGATAAAAACATCGTCAGCAATACGTGGAAGCGTTATAATTCTCAAGGTTTTTCCGGGTTGAAAGACAAGAAACCGGGTGTAAGCTCCGAATCGGCAAGTCTGTTAAATTCCAAACAGGAAACATTGATACAAAAGTTAATAACCGATGCGATGCCTGACCAATTAAAATTGGATTTTGCACTATGGACACGTAAAGCTGTCAAAGAACTCATTGAGCGTGAATTCGGTATTGTATTGGCAATAAACACCGTAGGCGATTACTTGCGTAAATGGGGTTTTACTCCTCAAAAGCCCAAAAAACGCGCCTACGAACAATGCTCCAAGAAAGTTCAACAATGGTTGACAGAAACCTATCCGTCTATAAAACAACGGGCACAAGATGAAAACGCCGACATCGAATGGGGCGATGAAACAGGCGTTAAGAACCAATGCAATCATGGACGCTCTTATGCTCCAAAAGGTAAAACACCGGTAAAACACCGGTAAAATCAAGTATGTCGAAACGTTTTTCGGTCAATATGATTTCTACGGTCAATAATCAAGGTAGAGTCCGGTTTATGATTTATACAGATACAACGAATTCGGAACTCTTTATACGTTTTCTCGAACAACTAATAAAAAGGAACAAGCAGAAAAATTTTCCTGATTTTAGATAACTTAAAAGTGCATCATAGCCAACCCGTAAAGCAATGGGTAGAAAATAATAACGATAAAATGGAACTATTTTTTCTGCCCTCGTATTCGCCCGAAAGAAACCCGGATGAGTATCTGAACTGCGACTTGAAACAAGGACTATCACAAAAGAAGTCTCCTAAAAATCAACAAAATTTGACGTATAATCTATTATCACATATGAATATGTTACAACTGAATCCTCAACGTGTAAAAAAATACCTTCAGCACAAAGATATTCAATATGCGGCGTGAAATATTAATTGATTACCGTCGGGTTAATGATCTCATTTTTAAGAAATGGACGATTCAGATAAATCCAAAGTATTGCTTTATCTAAACCAACTGGTATAACACAGTGTAGAACGATGGTTTGTCAATACCAATGCTAAGTTATTTGGAAGGAGTTCATGCGCTTTTTTTTTGAAAATAAAGGAACCGATATTACGCTACGTGCCGAAACAAATGCCGTGGTACTGGTGCTAAGTGGAGAACCCATTCGGGAGAATATTTTCGCTTACGGTCCATTCGTGATGAATACGCGCGAT
>JBKEBE010000057.1:0-2679 GCA_047973025.1 Paludibacteraceae bacterium | reverse complement strand
CCCGATACGTTTGTCAATTTCGGACAAACGCGCGTTGACAACTACTTCTGGATGAAAGATAAAAACAATCCGAAAGTTATCGATTATCTAAATTCCGAAAATGCCTATACCGATACTGTAATGGCATCTACCAAAGGACTTCAGCAAAAAATCTACGACGAAATACTGGGACGTATCAAAGAAGACGATGAATCCTATCCATCCTTGAGCAACGGCTATTACTACTATTCCCGTACCGAAAAAGGGAAACAATACCGCACCTATTGCCGTAAAAAAGGCAACTTGGATGCACCCGAAGAGATATTCTTTGATGTCAATCAAATGGCTGAAGGGAAAGCGACTTATATGTTTGGCGGGTATTCCATCAGTCCGGACAACACCAAAGCCGCCTATTTCTTCAACGAAACTGGTTCCTTTGCTGACTATACCCTTAAAATTAAAGATTTAACATCCGGAAAAGATTTAAATTTTGAAGTTAAAGGTGCGACATCTTTTGCGTGGACAAATGACAATACAACCATTTTTTACGGTGTGATGGATCAAGTTACGCTCCGTCCATATCAGGTTTACAGACAGGCTATAGGGAATCCGAAGACAGAACTGGTTTACGAAGAAAAAGACCCGAAATTCACAACCGGGGTTTCGGAAACAAAAACCCGCGAATGGATACTGATTTCCAGCGGTAGCTCTACGACTTCGGAGACCCGATTCGTTTCCGCCGACAAACCGTCTGAAAAATTCAACGTATTCATGCCCCGTGTTCAAGATGTAGATTACGATGTATATACGCACAAAGAATTTTTCTTCATCCGCTATAAGGACAAAGAAAATCTCAATGGGAAAGTATATCAAGTGGCAAAAAATGATTACGCGAATCGCTCGGCATGGAAAGAAATCATCGCGCACGACAAAGATATTCGCATTGAAGGGCTGGGTATTCAGAAAGATTATCTGATTGTAGAAACCCGAAAAAACGGATTGGCTGAAATCGAAATCCGAAATTTGAGAAACGGAGGTAAAAAATCCGTCTCTTTTCCCGAACCGGTTTACAACGCTTATTCCAACGGCAATCCCGAATACGAAGCGAATACGTTCAGATATAGCTACACGTCTCTCAACCGCCCGACAAGTCTGTACGAATACAACTGTGGAGACAACAAATCTACCATACTCAAACAGCAGGAAGTCCCATCAGGGTTCAATCCGGACGATTACGTAGTGGAAAGACTATGGGCATCAGCCGGAGACAATACGAAGATTCCAATTTCCATTGTATATAAAAAAGGATTAAAGAAAAACGGACGCAATCCGGCCCTACTTTACGCTTACGGAAGCTACGGAATGAGCATGGATGTGTATTTCAGTTCTTCTTTTTACAGCCTGATTGATAGAGGTTTTGTCTACGCCATAGCCCATATTCGCGGTGGCAGCGACATGGGCGAGCAGTGGTATGAAGACGGCAAACTCCTGAAAAAGAAAAATACGTTCACCGACTTCATCGCTTGCTCCGAGAAGTTAATCGCAGATAAATATACATCTGCAAATAAGCTGGCCGCTATGGGTGGTAGTGCCGGAGGGCTGTTGATGGGTGCTGTGGTCAATATGCGTCCCGACTTGTACCAAACCATTGTAGCGCAAGTACCCTTTGTTGACTTAATCAGCACCATGCTTGACGATACGCTACCGCTCACTACCGGCGAGTATGAAGAATGGGGCAACCCGAATGACGAAGAATACTTCAAGTATATGCTTTCCTATTCGCCATACGACAACGTTAAGGCACAAAATTATCCGAATATGCTGATTACCGGCGGTATCAACGATTCGCAGGTACTCTTTCACGAACCGGCGAAATACGCGGCTAAACTGCGTACTCTGAAAACGGATGGTAATATTTTGCTACTAAAAATGAATATGGACAGCGGACACGGGGGTGCTACGGGACGGTATGACAGTATCAAAGAGACCGCTTTTGAGTTGGCGTTTGTGCTGAACAGAGTGGGGATAGATGAATTATGAATTATGAATTATGAATTATGAATTATGAGTGATGAATATAATTTTTAGACAATAATAGACTTTATATCACTTAGTTTTATAAGTGTTTGATATTAAAACAATATTTTAAAAATATATCCGTTATTCGGATATTATGAGATACATCGCATTACAGAAAAACAAAGTCCGGTTTTTAAGTTAAACGGGTTTGAGCATTGAACCTTTTGATGTATTGCAGTCTTATTTCACAGAAGATTGGAAAGAATACAACACAAATTACACCATAGACGGCGAACTTCGTGTTCGTTTGGCTCGCGTTCAGGTTTGCAAGCAATTGCCAGCTATTGCAGATAAGTTGCTGTTTATTTTAGTTTACCTGAAAACCAATCCTTTGTAAGTGCATCACGCCGCTTTCTTTGGGATGACACAGCCGAAAGGAATGAATACCGTCTTGTCGAACAGTTGAAATTCTGTACAGATGTCATTTTGGACGGAACGGAACGGTATATTCAACGACCAAAAGATGATGAAGTACAGAAATCCTGTTACAGTGGGAAAAAAACTCATTGTGTGAAGAATGACGTTTTATCCATATCCGACAGACGTATTGTTTGGTTAAGCAAAACGTATGATGGTAGCACACACGACAAAAAAATATGTGACGAACAACCCCTACACTTG
>JBKEBE010000059.1:0-30853 GCA_047973025.1 Paludibacteraceae bacterium | reverse complement strand
GATCCGGAAACCGTCGTTTCTCTTACGGATCTACTTAGCGACAGGTATCTGCTTGTTCAGAAAGGGAAAAAAAATTACTTTCTCATCATCGTAACGTAACATAGGGTTGGTGTTTTGCACATTTTTTCTCACGTAAAATTTTGGTATAACCAAAAACTGTGCTATCTTTGCACTCGCTTTTGAGAAAAAAGCAAACTTTTTGATTGTCCCATGGTGTAATGGTAGCACTCCTGATTTTGGTTCAGTCAGTCTAGGTTCGAATCCTGGTGGGACAACAACAAAAAATAGCCCTTTGCTTTATTCGTTAAAGTATAGGGCTTTTCTTTATTCGATATGCTAATAGTGAGGATGATTTCAAAATTATTATTCTTGTTTTTTACAGTCTTTGTTCCTTTTGTTTCGATGAGTGCTCAGCAACTGAATGTTATTCTCGAAAATGAAGGTACAAATTTACGCGTCAATCAACCGTCAACGACCGATGTTGCAGGGGAAGTCTCCGAGTTGAATCACGTCATTCCTTTACAAAAGAAATTGTCCTTCACTTCCACAAAAGAATTTTATGAGAATTCATCGCTTCAATCTTTGGTAGTCGGTAGCGATGTCCCGACTTTCTTTGAACCTATAAGAGTAACCGAAAACAGCAAGTCTAATTTTATTCATACTGAGTCAAACACGTTATTCCCTTACCAAATCAATGATTTTGAACGGATTAAGCTCACGGTGTCAGCCGAAAAGCCATCTAAGGCAGAAGCTGTTTATAAAACGAAAAATAGAGAATCGACTTTAATCATACGCCTAATTCCGAGTGGCGAAGCCGTAGAAGGAAGATTACGCGACGCTTATTTAGTGGCAATAAAACAGTTGTCGCAAGAAAAAGGGAAGAATTACCTACCCAAGCCGAATATCTTGAGATTCAGGGGAAATTTGTATCGAAATAATGGCGTTGAAGGAACGTATGTGAACGATGAAAAGTCATTTTCACAAATTAACGTATGGGAATGTGGTACTTGGTTATTGATTACAAAATTGGATTTCGAAGGATTTGATGAAAAACAGTTCGATCAATTCAGTCAAGACTTAACCTGTTTCGTTAATCCGTCGCGATTGACCGGACAAAAACTGATGAATCTGAAACCAAATGTAGATTTTCAGCGTGGTGCATTAAAGGATACGGTCATTACAGGCGCACTCGTAGCTTCTGCTTTTAAGAAAATAGATTGGGCTTCGGAAAACATAAACCTGAATGAACGCTACTCGGGATTCCCTGACTTGTATTTGAATATGCACACGGAGTCTCTGCAAGAATATCTACGGATTTTGGATAGGAAGTCAAATCGAACAAAAGAACCCGAAAATCTTACTTTTTACGTACAACTCAAAGCGATTCGCGATGCCGGATACTTGGCGGAATTTATTGTAGATACCTACGAAAACGTGATGATTGTCCCGGATAACGTAAAATTGAATTTTGCCGGATATTACCAATGGAAAAAAGGACGAGTGTTAAGTCCAAATTTGTTGAAGAAAAGGTACAAAATCAATTATCGATCGCTCCCTTACTAAATTCAACGTTTATTTAACACAATTTACAAGACCCTGAAAATTAACGGGTAGCATTTTACCCAATCATCAAAATCAAGTTTTTTCTTATCCGAGAAGATTTGTAGTCATTAAAAAGACTGCATATCCACCAAACGCTTGTAATACCCATCCAGTTCGATCAATTCGTCATGTTTGCCACGCTCCACAATTTTGCCTTCGTGAAGTACGCAAATTAAATCGGCGCGTTTGATGGTTGACAGCCTATGCGCCACCACCAGTGTTGTACGATCTTTCATCAAATTATCCAAGGCTTCCTGCACCATGTATTCCGACTCGGTATCCAGCGCCGAAGTGGCTTCATCCAGTATCAGTATGGGAGGATTTTTCAGGATGGCACGCGCGATACTGATACGCTGACGTTGTCCACCCGAGAGTTTGCTACCTCGATCTCCTACCGTGTTTTCGTAGCCTTTCTCCGTAGCCGTGATAAATTCATGCGCGTTCGCAATTTTGGCTGCCTGTACGACGTCTTCTTCTCTCGCGTTTTCCACACCGAAAGCAATATTGTTAAAAAAGGTATCGTTAAACAAGATTGCTTCCTGATTCACATTCCCCATCAAGGCGCGAATATCGTACTTGGCAAATGATTTGATATTGATCTTATTAAATAAAATTTCGCCTTCATCCGGATCATGAAAACGAGGCAGCAAATCCACTAATGTCGATTTTCCGGAACCGGACTGACCGACCAAAGCTACCGTTTGCCCAATCGGAATTGTCAAATTAATATTCTGAAGGACCCAATCGGTTTCGTATTTGAAACTAACATCACGAAATTCGATTTCTTCAATTTTTTCGGGAAGTCGAAGCGGTTTTTCCGGATCAGTAATATTGTTTTCTTCCAGTAAAATTTTATCGATCCTATCCATGGAAGCCATCCCTTTTCGGATGCTGTACGAAGCTTTGGAAAGTTCCTTAGCAGGTGGGACAATCAGGTAAAAAACAACCAGATAGTAGATAAACTCGGCGGCTCCGATGGGACTGCTGTCGCTTAGTATCAGATAGCCACCAAACCAGAGCAGAATAGCGATAACAATCGTTCCAAACAGTTCACTTACCGGATGTGCCAGATTGTATTTCCGGTGGATGCGATGGAATGTTTTACGAATTTTATTATTCAGATTCTGAAACCGTTCGTTCAACTTCTTCTCGGCATTAAAAGCTTTGATTACACGCAGTCCACCCAGTGTTTCTTCCATTTGCGAAAGCAGTTCGCCGGTTTGTTCCTGTCCTAATTGGGAACGTTTTCGAAGTGATCTCCCGATAAGTCCGATAGCCCAAACGCTTATTGGTAACAGAATTAATACAAATACCGTTAATTGCCAACTCATCGCGAACATTACAGCCAGATAGATGATTATCATCAACGGATTTTTCAGCACCATGTCCAATGAACTGATTATGGATGCTTCCACTTCTAACACGTCATTCGTCATTCGCGACATGATATCGCCCTTTCGTTCGTCGGAGAAAAATCCGATTGGAAGTGATATGATTTTTCGGTACATCCGGTTGCGTAAATCGCGCAGTACACCTGTCCGAATCGGTATGACGAAGTAAGAACCGAGATAGGAAGTCCCCACTTTAAAGAATGTCATTACAATAAGAAACAAACTGATGTAGATCAGCGCGGTGCTCGGACCTTGTTGCAAAATGGTTGTTTCGAGCCAATACGAAAAATTGTTTCGCAGAGCATTATATACATTTTCCAAGCCATCGTTCCACGTCCAAGGTTGATAAGTCGTGTTTGATTTGGTAACACCGAACAATATCTGTAAAATGGGGATGAGTACGGCAAAAGAGAATAGACTGAAAACGGTAGAAAATAAATTTGCCAGTAGGCTCAAGAAAACGTATTTTTTATAAGGGGGGATAAACCGTTTGATAAGTTTTATAAAGTCGAACATGAATCTGAAGTATTAATTGATAGGGTTGATGTATAATCGGAGAATACTTGAAAACACCCCTGCACATTGAATATTCAAATGAAAAATTAAATTGCAAATAAAAAATTCATTTCCACTTGATTTTTCTATTTTTCTTCCCAAAAATAAGAATAAAAAGCGAAATCAAAGGTAAAATTGTGTCAAATAAAGGAATGATCAAGTAAAATTTCTTTTCACCCAGTAGGTGGGCAGATTTATTAATCGTCTGTATCTGAAGAATATACCTAAGAACAAAAATAAGGAATCCAAATCCCGCAAGAATCCAATTGAATTCTAACAAGCCGGTAAGAATCAAAGCTATGACCGACAAATAAAACAACCCGCGCGAAACAGGCTCAATCGTTAAACGCGTTTTACTGCCGATGCTATATTTGTTGGATACGGAGATATGCCTTTCTTTCTGTCCGTACCATTGTTTGAATGTAGGTTTAGGCTCAGACCAGGTCGTACTTTCCTTAGAGACTTCGATGCGCGTATTGGTCGCTCCGGCACCACGATTTACCATTAAATCATCATCGCCGGATTGCAGGTCAAGTGTCCCGGCAAATCCCTTCATGTTGTAAAAAGTCTCTTTTCGATAAGCCAAGTTACGCCCTACTCCCATGTATGGACACCTCGCTTCAGCCATCCCCAAATATTGAAGAGCAATAAAAAGGGTATCGAATCTTATTAATCTATTGACAAATCCTTTCTTTTTAAGATACCCCCCATAACCCAATACAAATTCTGTTTCGGGCGTAAAATTGCGAACCATAGAAGAAATCCAGTCTTTTCCTTCCGGCATACAATCGGCATCTGTCAGTAGCATCAAATCATAGCTGGACGCTTTCACTCCTAACGTTATTCCCAATTTTTTGGTACTTAAGTTGGTCGTCCCGTCCGGAACAAAAGAACTTCTCAGATTAGGATAGGACTTCATCATCAGCGATATATAATCGTCCGTATTGTCAAAAGACGCATCGTTAATCACGATAACTTCATATTTAGGATAATCTTGCTCCAGAATAAGAGGAAGAAATCTTCGTAGATTTTTTTCTTCATCGCGCGCGCAAATCACGATTGAAACAGGTGGTTGTGTGGTGTTATACGTTATTTCTCCTTTAGCCTCTTGTTTGTGGTGTCGGATAATGCCGCGGAAATAGCGCAGGTAAAAATAAAGTTGAAGTCCAAAAGAGAGAAGAAGCAATGTTGCTATCCCAAATTCAAGATTGCCGATATGAAAACCATAAAAATCCATATGAATTGCAGGCTGATAAGTTACATCATGCTTCCAAAAAAAAAAGGTACGGAGAGATAGATGTCAGTCAGATACTTATAAATTGATACAACAGAAAAAAAATTGTTACGCGCGCCGGATGACCGGCTATTTCTTAAGCATCAAACTCGTCCGAGCTATGTCCCTTGGACAAGCGACGGAGATTGTACTGCGAAGCCATTATCTCGCCGTAAGCTCCGGCAGTACGTAGAGCGATGAGGTCGCCACGTTTTGGCTTGTTGATGTAACACGCCTTCGCGAATACATCACTCGATTCGCATATCGGTCCGACAACATCGTACGCTTCTTCGGGCAATTCGGAAGTCAGATTTTCAATACGGTGATAAGCTCCATACAAAGCCGGTCGCAACAATTCCGTAAAACCGGCATCCAATATCGCGAATTTCTTCTGACTACCTTGTTTCACGTAAAGTACACGAGAAATAAGCGAGCCGCATTGCGCGGCGATAGAGCGACCAAGTTCAAAATGGAGTGTCTGCCCATCCTTTAGTTGTACATGTTCTTTGAAAATACGAAAATAGGCATCAAAATCCGGAATTGGGAAATGGTTGGGGTGTTCATAATTGACACCTAACCCGCCACCCACGTTGATGTGTTGTAACAAGATATTTTTGTCGGCAAAAAATTCTTGAATTTTCTTCAAGCGAACGCACAAATCTTGAAAAGCCGTAAGATCGGTAATTTGAGAGCCGATATGAAAATGTATGCCGATAAGGTTTACGTTGGGAAGATGCCGGACGAGTTCGGTAACTTTTTCCATGTCTTCCATATTGATACCGAATTTATTTTCGTTCAGTCCCGTAGTGATTTTGTGGTGCGTATGCGCATCCACATTCGGGTTGATTCGTAGCGCTACCGATGCTGTTTTTCCTTTTACCACAGCCAATTCGTTGATTACTTCCAATTCGGGAACGCTTTCAACGTTGAAGCAGAAAATATCATAATCCAACGCCAAATTGATTTCCCAATCGGCTTTTCCGACACCGGCAAAAGCAATCATAGACGGTGAAATTCCGGCATCGATAGCCGCTTGAACTTCGCCGCCACTTACACAATCGGCTCCAAGTCCTGCCTTTTTTATTTCGGAAAGTATAATGGGATTAACATTTGCTTTCAACGCGTAATGCACGACAAATGGCACACCTTGGGTTTGCCGGTTGATTTCGGACAACGTTTTTCGTAACACTTTCATGTCGTAGTAATAAAACGGTGTTTCAATCTGTTGAAATTTATCTATCGGGTAATTTGCTTTTATCATTTAAAATATTGCTTCACTTAGTAGGTTCAGAGTACGTTTTTTGTCTTTGGCACTAACCAATATGGATACGTTGTAATTACTTCCACCGTAGGAAATCATTCGTATCGGAACGTCTTTTAGCGCCGAAATAATTTTGGCTTGAAAACCGACATGCTCGTAAGGCATATCGCCAACGACACAAATGATGACCATATCTTCGTCCACGGTAACAGTTCCGAATTTCTTCAAATCATTGACGATTTCGTTCTGACGACGGTTGTTATCTATGGTAACAGACACACCGACTTCGGAAGTGGTAATCATGTCGATGGAAGTCTGATGCGATTCGAAAATCTCGAATACTTTGCGTAGAAACCCGTGTGCCAACAACATCCGTCCGGATTTGATTTTAATAGCGGTAATACCGTCCTTGGCTGCCACCGCTTCGATAACTTCTTTTTTCGATTTGTTTGAAATTAAAGTGCCGGGGGCATCCGGTTCCATCGTGTTGAGCAGACGTACCGGAATGTTGTTCAGTTTTGCGGGAAGAATACAAGTCGGATGTAGAATTTTCGCGCCGAAGTAAGCGAGTTCGGCAGCTTCTTCGAAATGAAGCATCGGGACGGGTTTCGTTCCTTCTACGTACCGTGGGTCGTTGTTGTGCATCCCGTCAATATCTGTCCAAATTTGAATTTCTTTGGCTTTGACGGCCGCCCCAATGAGTGAAGCGGTATAGTCGCTTCCTCCCCGCTGTAAATTATCAATTTCGCCATAAAAGTTTCGACAAATGTATCCCTGCGTGATGTAAATATCGGCTTCAGGCACTTCGCTCAAAATCCGGTTTAGGTGTTCGGAAATGAAAGAATTATCCGGCTCCGCGTTTTTGTCGATCCGCATAAAATCCAATGCAGAAATTAGCGCGCTGTTTACCCCTGTATTTTCGAGATAAAGTTGCACCATATTCGTAGAAAGCAATTCGCCTTGCGCCAAAATCGCTTTTTCTTCAAAAATGGTAAATACGCTTTTTGAGAAAGAACGTAGGTATTCGAATATCCCGTGGATTATTTCCCGCGCTTTTCCGGCAAATACTTCGTCGGAATAAAGTGCTTGGATTGTCTCCATGTATTTGGTCTCTAATAAGTTGATTTTTTCCATCGCGCCGGAAGCGTTGTTTTTATAGAAATAATCAGCTATTTCGACCAAGCTGTTTGTCGTGCCGGACATGGCAGAGAGAACAACAATTTTTTGCTCTCCATCATTTATCAATTTAGCTACATCTCTGATGCGTTCTGCCGAACCAACGGACGTACCGCCGAATTTGAGTACTTTCATTTTCTGTAAATTTCCTGTATTTAAATCGGTTGCAAACTTACAAAAAAAATCCGGTTTTCATACGCCCATTCCGCAAAAATCAAATCCGTAACTTGTCTGTTTAGTTGTTAAGTTTCACGACACAGTAATATGCCGTAGTATAAAAATCTCTGATGAAAGGAATGGCAATCAATTTGGGTACTTTCCGGGGTTTCAAGTGAAATTTAGCTTCGTAGCCGGGGTTTATCAGAAAGAAAGTTTCTTTCGCGATACGATAATTGTTTCTGTATAGGTACTTTTTAAATGTATTTATACTGATGCCCGTTTCTTTTATTTCTCCAAGCGTCTGAATTTTCGCGTCACTCTCTCCGAGCCGGAGAATCGACTCATATAGCTTTCGGGGCAGCAGGTGGTAGTAGGGTAATATGCTTAAGATTTTAGTCTCACAGATTTGCTGATGACCACCAAATGGCATTCGCCAGGGGGGAAATCCAAAAAAAACACATCCATTTGGTTTGAGAAATGACCTTAATTTTCCTAAGAATTTTTCTTGATCGGGGATATGTTCGATGGTATCGCGCATGAGTATCAGATCCAAGCTTTCAATATCTTCTGCGTTGATATTATAGATATCTTCCGCGATGAAAGTAGTCTTTGACTTATTCGGATCTGTTTCGTAATATCGTTTGGCATTTTGTATCTTATTGGTGGCAATGTCAATCCCTACAATAGCACATCCCTTATCCAAAAAAGGTTTTAGATTTCCGCCCTCTCCACAGCCAATTTCGCCAACCGTCATGCCGTCTGTGATTGTTAGTACATTTTCAACATATGGTAGAATATATTTTTCGGTAATATACGCCTGTTCGTTGAAATAGCGTTTTCGATCTGAATGTCTTTCTTGCATGAATACGTAAGTTAAATTTCACTTAAACAACAGGACACAAAGCAAATAAAAAAAAGAAACGTTTGTAGCAAATATAAAACGCTACCGACTTGTTTCGTACTTTTCTTTTCAGCGCAACACATCAAATCCTTTCCCGTAAACGCCCACGACATTGGCTTGCGTAATAAAAGCATCCTGATCAATGCTTTTTACCAAACGAAAAATAGATGTTGATTCCGTTTTGCGTGCCATGACGATAATGATTTTTTGTGTTTTTTTGGAATACCATCCCATTCCGTCAATAATGGTACAGCCGCGTCTAATTTCAGAATTGATGTGGTTAGCCACTTCTTCGTGTTTGGACGTAAAGATAAAAAATTGAACCGACTGCCGCATACCGCTGATGACTACATCTACGGCATAATACATGACTGCCATCACAATAAGACCTATGGCAATTTTTTCCACACTCCGGAAAAGGAAAAAAGATGAACTGACAATCAACACATCCACAAGTAGCAGGACACGACCCATGCTCACATGACGGTATTTGGTAACAACCGCCCCGATAATGTCCGTTCCGCCGGTACTCCCGTTGGCGGAATATACCATTCCCAAGCCTGCTCCGCAAAATATCGCTCCTATAATCGACGAGAGCAAAGCATCGGCGTGTATAATGGGTGCAGTAATATATACTTCTCCGTAGCGAAGCAGTATGGTCAATACCGCCACGCTTATTATAGTCTTGATTACGAAACTTTTACCGACTACTCGCCAAGCAACAATCAGTAAAACTGCATTGATACTGACGTAAGAAATCCAAATGGGAATATCGGTCGCCGATTTGATTAAAACGGTAACGCCCGCAAGTCCGCCGGTTACAATTTTATTGGGAAGCAGAAATCCGGTTAATCCTACTGCATAAGCAATTAACCCGAGAAACATCAAAACAGAATCTTTCCAATAGAAAGATTTAAGATAACTTTTTTTTGTTTTCGCGCTCATAGCACAATATTCACTATTTTTCCGGGGACAACAATTACTTTTTTCGGTGTTTTTCCGGCTAAATGTTTTGCCGATTGTTCGTTGCCCAACGCGATTTTTTCGATCTCGTCTTTGCTCATTTCTGCCGGAAGCTCTAAGGTAAATCGAACTTTCCCGTTGAATGAAATCGGATATTTTATCGAATCTTCTTTCAAGTATTCTTCGTTAAATTCGGGCCAAGCGGCATCGCAAACCGAAGTTGTATTTCCAAGCAAATGATACATTTCTTCGGCGATATGTGGCGCGAATGGTGCTAAAATAATTGACAGGGGTTCCAGAACACTCTTTTTGTTACATTTCACGGCATAGAGTTCGTTCAGACAAATCATAAATGCCGAAACCGACGTGTTGTAAGAGAACGTTTCGATATCTCCCGATATTTTTTTGATGGTTTTGTGTAGTGTTTTTAATTCTTCGGGGGTCGCGTCTTCATCACTTACGGTTAAGGTATCTCCATCGAAAAATAAGCCCCAAAGTCTTTTCAGAAACCGATGTACGCCATCAATTCCATTCGTGTCCCAGGGTTTTGATTGCTCCAACGGACCGAGAAACATCTCGTAGAGTCTCAACGTATCCGCCCCATAATTTTCGACAATATCATCCGGATTTACAACATTAAACATGGATTTCGACATTTTCTCGACCGCCCAACCACAAATGTATTTTCCATCTTCTAAGATAAACTCGGCATTTTTATATTCCGGATTCCAATTTCGGAATTTTTCCGTATCAAGGACATCGTTGGATACAATATTGACATCCACGTGGATAGGAGTAACATCGTATTGGTCTTTCAGGTGGAATGAAACAAACGTATTGGTTCCCTGAACGCGATATACAAAGTTACTTCGTCCCTGAATCATCCCCTGATTAATCAGTTTTTTGAACGGTTCGTCTTTTACGACTAAGCCCAAATCGTACAGAAATTTGTTCCAAAACCGGCTGTAAATCAAATGTCCGGTCGCATGTTCCGTACCGCCGATATATAAATCCACATCCTGCCAGTATCCGTCCGCTTCTTTACCCACTAAGGTTTTGCTGTTTTTCGGGTCCATATATCTTAAGTAATAGGCAGACGACCCTGCAAATCCGGGCATGGTATTCAATTCTAAGTTATAGCCATCATCGGTAACCCAGTTTTTGGCACGTCCGAGTGGTGGTTCGCCGGTCTCGGTAGGTAGGTATTTGTCCACTTCGGGAAGTTCCAGCGGAAGCTTGCTCTCATCAAGCATATAAGGGAGTTCATCTTTGTAATAAACCGGAAATGGCTCTCCCCAGTAGCGTTGGCGACTATAAATGGCATCGCGTAGCCGGTAGTTTACTTTTACTTTGCCTATTCCTTTTTCGACAATATACTCCTTGGTTTTAGCAATGGCATCGTGAATAGTGAGTCCGTCCAGAAAACCGGAATTCATCATGATGCCTTCTTTCGTGTCAAAACTTTCTTCGCTCACATCCGCCCCCTCAATCAAGGGAATAATCGGTAGATCAAAATGCTTGGCAAAAGCGTAATCGCGACTATCGTGTGCGGGCACAGCCATGATAGCACCGGTACCGTATCCTGCAAGCACATAGTCGCTTATCCAAATGGGAATTTCAGTTCCCGCAACCGGATTAATCGCGTACGAGCCGGAAAAAACACCGGTAACGCGACGGTCGGCGATGCGTTCGCGTTCGGTTCGTTTTTTTGTAGAATTAATGTAATTTTGTACCGCTTCAATTTGTTCGGGCGTGGTACAAGTATCCACCAACTCACTTTCTGGAGCAAGCACCATGAATGTTACCCCAAAAATAGTATCGGCGCGCGTGGTAAACACATCAAATCCGAAATTGTTGTCTTTGAGTTTGAATCGCATCTCGGCTCCTTCACTTCGTCCAATCCAGTTTTTTTGCGTTTCTTTGAGCGAATCTGTCCAGTCTATTGTATCCAGTCCATCCAGCAATCGTTGGGCGTAAGCCGATACGCGCAAGCTCCATTGGCGCATCACTTTTTGTTCCACGGGGTGTCCTCCTCGGATGGACAAACCTTCGCTAACTTCATCGTTGGCGAGTACCGTACCCAGCGCGGCACACCAATTCACTTTCAAATCGGCAAGATAGGCTATTCTGTAATTCAACAGTATTTCTTGTTGCTCTTTTTCGGATTTACGGTTCCATTCGTCAGCGGTAAAACTCATTTCTTCTGAACAAGCCAAATCCAAATCTTGTGTTCCTTGGCTTGCAAAAGCTTTTACAAGTTCCAATATGGGACGAGCTTGTTTGGTTTGGTTGCAGTAATATGAGTTAAACAGTTGGATAAAAGCCCATTGTGTCCATTTGTAGTAATCGGGATCACAAGTACGAATTTCTCGATCCCAATCATACGAGAATCCGATTTTGTCCAATTGTTCCCTGTATCGGGCAATGTTATTCTGCGTGGTTATAGCAGGATGCTGTCCGGTTTGGATGGCATATTGTTCAGCAGGTAGTCCGTAAGCGTCGTACCCCATCGGATGAAGCACATTGAAACCTTGAAGCCGTTTGTATCGGCTGTAAATATCGGACGCAATGTAACCCAGCGGATGTCCAACATGCAATCCTGCGCCGGATGGATAGGGAAACATGTCTAACACATAAAATTTAGGTTTGGAAGGATCAATCTCTACTTTATAGGTTTTATTGTCAATCCAATACTGTTGCCATTTTTGCTCGATTTCTCCGAAATTATATTCCATAAATATGATTGGTAAGGATGAAAAAATTGGATGCAAAGTTACTAAAAATTACCTAAAAAGAGAAAGTTGATTTTACGCAAGCGATCAAGTACAGTCGCGAATAGGATATCATAAGAAAGGGATTTAGAAGAATTAAAAGTTTACTGTCATCAAACGCATTACAGACTAACTTTATTAGTTCTCGTCTAAATTATGGTTGGTTTGGAATTATGTCTTGATGCAGTTAAAAACTACATACTCCCAAATTAATAGGAATGTAATAGTTTTTTCGTGATTTGTAATAGGTATAACATTCAACTGTAACAGCAAAGTATGAATTTTGCATCGAAAATTTATGATTATTTGAATGAAAAAGACAAAATTCCTGACTGTAAGTCTGTTCCCGAAAAAAAAATTATTGCTCTTAGTCGTTATTTCGTCCGTGTCTATCCTGTATGCGCAAAACGGGAGTATCAAAGGACACGTATTTGACGCCTTGGATAAAGAACCGCTCATCGGGGCATCGGTAGTCGTAAACGGAACCACCATAGGAAGCGCGACCGATTTTGACGGGAATTACACCCTTTCAAATTTAAAACAAGGAAGCTACGATTTAACCATTTCCTACGTATCCTACCAATCCCAAACAAATGCCAATGTATCGGTTGAAGCCGGTAAAGAAACGGAACTCAACATTCCTCTCGAATCAGCTGAAATCACGTTGAGCGAAGTACAAGTGATTGCCAGAGCCAATCGCGAAAGCGAAAACATCCTACTACTCGAACAAAAAAAAGCACTACTTGCAACTCAAGCCGTTGGAGCTAAGGAGATGTCCCGAAAGGGTATAAGCAATGCGGAAGGCGCAGTCGCTAACGTAGCTGGAATATCTAAGCAGGAAGGTGTAAAAAATGTATTTGTTCGCGGACTTGGCGACCGTTACAACGCTACTTATCTGAATGGGTTTCCAATACCTTCGGAAGATCCGGAATACAAGAACATCGCTCTGGATTTCTTTGGTACAGACGTTATCCGGAGCATCGGTGTGAATAAAGTTTTTGACAGTTCGCTCGCGGGAGATGTGGGTGGAGCGGTTATTGATATTGCTTCCAAAGAATTGGTAGGCACGCGATCGTTTAGTATTGACGCGTCTATCGGAGCTAATTTTGACGCACTACAAAGTGATTATTTGAAACAATCGGGAACTGATTATTTTGGTTTTTCAGACCGAAGAAGACCGGATGGAAATGTCTTTTCGTTCAAAAACAGCCTTGATCCACACTCGGTTTTACCTTTGAATCAGGGAGTCGGTTTGTCCGGCGGAAAAAGCTATACGATTGGAGACAAAGCTAATCCGTTGTCTTTGTACGTAGTGGCATCGCACAGCAAAAGCTACGCCGTTACCGATGAAATCGTTCGTAATTCCAATACAGCCGGTATCATTTATCAGGATCAAAAAGGGAAAAAATATACGACAAATACCGGTCAACTCGCGTTAATAAACGTTTTATACGGATTTAATTCGCATCAATTAAGCTACAACTTCATGATGGTTCACGCCAACGACGCGTATGTTGGCGAATACCTTGGTTACAACAGCGAACGTCATCAGGATAGCGATACGTATGAGGGATTTTTGCGACGCCAGCAGGCAAATGACAACCTGCTTTTTACCAACCAACTTTCATCCGATTGGAAATTGAACGAAAAATCGAGAGTGACCGTGGGTGTTTCACATAATAGTGTAACAGGTTCCGAGCCGGATCGCCGGGAAAACTATTTGTCCAAGAAAGATGCCGAGAATTATATCTTAACCGGAAGTAACCGTCAAAAACGATTCTACTCGCTACTCAAAGAAAACGACTTTAACGCCAAACTGAGTTTAATCTATAAATTGAACGATAAACGCGATAACAAGTTATCCAACCTCCGAATAGGCTACAACGGCAGATGGATAGATGACAACTTTCAATCGGTGGAATACAATTTTTCAGCGGTAAGCGGCAGCTACGATATCAACAACCTGCGATTAGATGATAGTTATAACCAGTTGGGCTTAGATGCCGGCAAATTCCGAATGATGGAAGGGGAGATAAACAAGTATCGGGTAACAAAATTTATCCACTCGCCTTATGCCGAAGTGAATTATCAACTTGCCACCCGTTTATTGGCAAATGCCGGTGTAAAATTTGATCGAGTGGACATGACAGTAGATTATCATGTCCAGCACGTTGTCCCGGGCGAAAACAGCATCAACAAATGGTTCGCCCTGCCGAGTTTGAATTTGAAATACACCGTGAACGCAAAAAACGTACTACGTCTTGGATTGAGTAAAACATACACGTTGCCCCAATCCAAAGAAATATCTCCTTACCAATACGTGAATATTACATTTGCCAGTCAGGGCAATCCGGATCTGAAGCAATCTGAAAATTACAATGCCGATGTGAAATGGGATGTTTACCTTTCGCCTTCGGAACTAATCTCGTTGACCGGGTTTTACAAACACATTGTGAATCCGATTGCACGGGTGGATATTGGAAACTCTGCCGGATTATTAACCTATCGAAATATTAGTGATTTTGCTTGCGTCGTCGGCGCGGAACTGGAAATAAGAAAGAACATTTTTTCATACACGCACTCCACCGCTGAAAAAGCGAATAAATTATCCGTTGGGTTAAACGCGTCGTATATCCATACCGAGTTAACCGTACCCTATACCGATTTCAACGGAAAGAGACAATCACGCAAGACACAATTGGAAGGAGCTGCTCCTTTCATTCTGAATTTTGACATTTCACACCAATATTCCCTTCGGGATGTAAATCTAATCAACACGCTGGTTTTCAATTATTTCAGCAGTCGGATTCACACCATAGGAGCTTTAGGCTACCAAGATATTGTAGAAGAAGGAGTACCAACATTGGAATTTATCTCTTCTTCAAAAATCAATAAAAATTGTACCGTAAAACTGAAAGCTTTGAATATTCTTGATCCGGCTTTCCGATTGACACGTGCCACCACGTCGGGTCAAGACATTATTCTGAATGAGTTTAAGAAAGGGACGAGTATCAGCCTCGGACTTACTTACGACTTATGAGTAAAGTTCTACATTTAAACTAAAAATAGTCCTGCGATATTTTGCAGAAACGAAAAACGAATCAAATCAATAATTTAAAATTTGACAAAAATGAAAAAGTTTCTTTTCAGCCTTATGGCGGTAGCAATCATGGCTACGGTATTTATCTCTTGTGAGAAAGAAGAACCAACAGGTTCGGAAGGTATTGCCGGCTCAATTGGTAGTGGCGAAACGGTAACCCTGAAAGCCGGTGAAGACTATCTTTTGGATGGACCACTTTTGGTAGAAGCCGGCGGCACATTGAACATCGAAGCCGGAACCGTGATCAAAGCGAAAAAGGGGTTTAGTAATTATATCTTAGTCCTTCAAGGGGGAAAAATCAACGCGAATGGTACCGCTACTAATCCAATCCGTATGACAGCCGGTAACTCCGGTGCCGAATCCGGTTACTGGGGTGGATTAATCATCAACGGTAACGCGCCACTTGCAGGTGGCAGTACAGGTTCTACAGAAATCAACTCCGTTTACACGTATGGTGGCACAGTAGCTGACGACAACTCCGGTATCATCACGTATGTTATTCTGGAATACACAGGGGCGCGTTCAAGCGCGGACGTTGAGCACAATGGGCTTACGTTGAACGGTGTTGGTAGCGGAACGAAAATTGAGAACATCTATGTTACGGAAGGATCGGATGACGGTATCGAGTTTTTTGGCGGAACGGTAAATGTTAAAAACCTGCTGGTTGTAAATTCGGACGACGATATGTTCGACTTCACGCAAGGCTATGCCGGAACGCTTGAAAATGCTTATGGAGTTTGGGAGCAAGATTTCAGTAGTACCGAATCCGATCCGCGCGGTATCGAAGCGGACGGAAATTTCGACGGAAATTTTCCGGAACATATCGGACAATCCAATTTTGTCGTGAAAAACATGACAATAGAACTTAAATTAGCAAAAAATGATGCTGAAGGGCACTACATGCACGATGTAATCAAAATCCGTCGCGGCGCAACAGCGACCATAACTAACGCATTGGTTAAGGGGACCGGACAAGTTAAGGATTTAATCGACCTGACGGATGGAAAAGGAAATGCGTCTGCCGGTACTCAAATTAGTCTTACAAGTAGCTTGACAAATTCCATTTCAGGCAAATCGGTTAATGGCGATAATGCCAATGCCAAGGTTGAAGCGGAAAATACCGGCTGCGCAACCGATATTTTCTCTTGGACGGGATACGCTTTCTAACTCTTGTACCAAAATTTGATAAAAAAGGCATTCAAGTGATTTGATGTCTTTTTTCGTTTAAATAACCTGACCGTGACAATACTTCGTTAAATTTTTATTTATTCGACTGATAATCAATCGTTTTTCTCCACAAGACGGGAAACCGCAATTCATTGACATTCAGTTTGTTACAAACTTATTTAATAACATACCAAAGCATGGTTCATTAGCAGACATCATTGACTTTTTTATGATTCTCTAACAAATTCAACGCAGAAACGAATGTTAATTATAGCGAAAACAGCAGTAGATGGACTGAATATTCTTGCAAAAACATTGATTTTCCTATTTTCAACTTCATAACTCATTATTTTTCAAATATTTTTGCATTTTTGATTGTTGTTTCAAAAAAAATGCTTTCCTTTGCCATTGAAAGGAAAATGTATTTTTCGCTTGGGTCAAAAGCCGACAATTTCTCTACAAATTTTTTTGAATGAAAATTGTGTTTTTTACCTTCCGTCTTATACTAATTCTATAATCACAATTTTTTATTCAATTTTTATTTTTTTATGAACATTTATTTTGGAAACCTGAGCTACAAAGTTCGGGAAAATGATTTGCAAGGCATCCTTGCAGAGTATGGCGAAATCACTTCGTGCAAAGTTATCAAAGACCGTGATACCGGCAAATCGAAAGGTTTTGGTTTCGTGGAAATGGCAAATGACGATGAGGCTGCAAAAGCAATCGAAGAACTTAACGGCGCTGAATTGGACGGACGCACTATGGTGGTTAAAGAAGCCAAACCAAAAGTTTAATCCAGACTCGACGAATTATCGAACTTCCATTTCAACACTGAAATGGAAGTTTTTTTATGTCCGGTTGGTGGTTGTGCAACAACCATCCATCCGGAATAATCAATATACGTTTGACACCGTATTTCTTCCTTTTTTTTGTATTTTTGCATTCACTATCCGAATAAACTATGCTTAAAGATTCATTCAAAAATTTGGGACTCGGCGGAAAACTGTTGATGCTTTTTTTCATTTTCTTCGCCTTTTCATTAGCCGGGATGGTGCTTGTCAGCCTATTTTTTGGCAATACCACCGACATTCAAGCTCTAAAAGTTAACCAGCTTTTACTTTCCGTTTTCACGATACTGCTTCCCCCCATTATTTGCGGCTACTTGTGGTATGAAAAACCGTGGAAAGCTTACTCCATGGATACACTTCCATCCGGAAAACAGACCGTATTAGCCGTACTTCTCATTCTGGTAATATCTCCATTTATCAACCTGCTCGCGTATATCAACGAACAAATGGCACTTCCCGAATTTTTGTCGGGTTTTGAAGCCGCAATCCGGGAAATGGAAGACAATGCCGGTAAAATTACCGGTCGAATGCTGGAAGTAAACTCATTCAGCGGAATGCTGTTTAATTTATTGGTAATGGCGATAATGCCGGCAGTAAGTGAAGAATTGTTTTGTAGGGGGGCTTTACAAAATATTTTTTCCGAGAAACGAAACAAGTATGTTGCCGTGTGGATTGTGGCAATTATATTCAGTCTAATCCATTTTCAGATGTACGGATTTCTGCCACGTATGATCATGGGCGCGTTGTTTGGCTATTTGCTGATTTGGTCGGGGAGTCTGTGGTTGCCTATTATTGTCCACTTCGTGAATAATGCCACTATCGTTATCGCCACCTATTTCGGGAGTGGAAGCGGGTGGTACGATGCGATGGAAAATATCGGAAAAGTCGAAACATTCGGGTACGGAATCATAAGTGCTTTTATCTCGGGAATATTCATTTGGATGCTGTACAAATCAGCGCGAAATGTAAAGAGCGAATCCCAAAACTAACCCCTTCTTTCGCCCACGATAAGAAAAGCTTCTTCCTTTAGAAAATCGGGCAATTGAATATCGCGGAGTTGCAGACTGCGTAACCAAGGCGCTACATCATTTTCTTTCATGGAATAAAAAACGTCCGAAATCGTATTTATCTGCTGTTTGGTATATTTTTCGGGCGATACGCCGGCAAACGTATCCAATTCTTCATCATCAAAGTATTCAATTTTCATATCCACAACTTGCAGATTCTCCCGATCACAAACTTCATGCGCACCACAACATTCGACATTTTCAGACACGACGATTTCTATCGGTTCATTCTTATCCTTGCGGTTAAAATAGGTAGCCGTGAAAACGACAATTCCGACAAAAATCAATATTAAAATTAAAGCGATCATCTGTTTATTTTCTATTACACAATAACAATATTCCGCGCACAAAGTTAGAAAATTTTGTTCAAAATTAGATTATTTAACGTCCAAATTCTATATTTCACACAATAAAACAGCTGTTTATCGGTTTTTTATGTGTTGTCGCCAAGAGTCCGATAAAGGTGTTCAACGGAAAAAAATCGACTATTTTTTGCAAATTGAAATTCTGCCTATTACATAATACTTTCTTAAAGAGCTTACGAACCACCAAAGCTCTTTCCACCTGTCTGTTTTTTTCAAAAAAAAGAACAAAAAATCATTTTCTTATACTCGCGATTTTAATTGCTTTTACCGCCTGTTCCACGAGTAAAAACACCAATATGTCTCGTCGCTACCGTGCCATGCTGACCAAATACAACATTGCTTATAACGGGAATGTCAGTTACAAAGAAGGCATGGAAAGTATCAATAAAGCCAACAAGGATGATTACTCGGATGTGATTCATCTTTTCCAAATCAGCAATCATAACAACACTCAAAGCGCGTCCGGAAACATGGACCGGGTAATCGAAAAAAGCCGGAAAGCCATTAAACTACATTCCATCAAGAAAAAGCCCGAACGGGATTACCGGAAAATGAATGACCCGGCTTACCGGGCTTTTTACAACCAAAACGAATTTAACCCCGAACTAAAAAAAGCATGGCTGCAACTTGGGCGCGCCGAGTTTTACAAAGGCGATTTTCTCGGTTCGGTCGGCACATTTTCATACATCACGCGCCACTATGCGTCCACACCCGAAGTCGTGCAAGAAGCGCAAATCTGGATAGCTCGCGCTTACAGTGAGCTCGACTGGCTCTATGAAGCGGAAAACGTACTCAAAAAAATCAAACCCGAACAAGTTTTTCCGATAAATACCGGATTATACGCTTCTACATGCGCTGACTTGCTGATTAAACAAGATGAAGTTTCTCCGGCTATTCCCTACCTAAAAACTGCCATTGAACACGAAAAAAACAAAAAACAACGCACACGTTTTAACTTCGTAATGGCTCAACTACTCGAACGGACAGACGACAAACAGGGTGCTAACGAATACTATTCGCGCGTAATCAGCTCTATTCCATCTTACGAAATGGATTTCAATGCCCGAATCAACCGCGCTCAAATGCTCGGCAAAAATGCTTCAAGTATAGAAAATGAACTCAAACGGATGGCTCGGAACCGCAACAACAAGGATTATCTCGATCAGATATACACGGCTTTGGGCAATGTATTCATGCACGAAAAAGACAGTATAAAAGCCATTGATTACTACAATCTCGCTATTAAAGAAAGCACTCGGAATGGTGTGGAAAAAGGCGTTCCATTAGTTACAATGGGTGATTTGTATTACACCAAAAGGGAATATGTCAAAGCACATCCGTATTACGATGAAGCATCCAAAATCTACACCAACGAATATGACGACTATACACGGATAAGCCATCGGGCGGAAATACTGGCGGATTTGGTTAAGGAATATGAAGTGGTACATCTGCAGGACAGTCTGCAGGCATTAGCCACAATGTCCGAAAAAGACCGATTAATGGCTATCAACCGTATAATCGAGCAACTAAAAGAAGAAGAAAAAGCGGAAGAAGAAAGCAAACTAATCGCTCAAAATCCGACGGAAGACAATTTTCAAATGCCCATGCAGCCCATCGGAGCCGGAGCAGGCGATTGGTACTTTTACAATCCGATGACCGTAAGCAACGGTAAAACCGAATTTCGCAGGCGATGGGGAAATCGAAAGCTCGAAGACAACTGGCGACGCGGCAATAAGTCCACATCCCTTTTTGCCGAAAATGAGATTACAAACGGATTTGCTAACGACAGTACAACTCAAAATGGAGACAGTATATCGAATCCGAATGCACCGGCTTTCAAACAGACAACCGATAAATACAGCGTAGATTATTACCTGTCACAAATCCCGTTTACCGCGGAGCAAAAACAAAAATCAGACGAACAAATTGCCACAGGACTATACAACATGGCTTTCGTTTACAAGGATAAAATTGAAGATTATCCGTTGGCATACAAGACTTTTAAAGAATTTCAACGCCGTTTTGGCACCGATGATCGTATTCTCGAAACACTGTATCAACGATTCCTGCTTGCATCGAAAGAGAATAATCCTACGATGGCAGCCACTTTTCGAGACGAGATTTTGACAAACTACGCCGACAGCAAATACGCCGAAATGCTTACCGATCCCGACTTTATCCGTAATCAGCAGCACATGTTCGAAGAGCAAGATCGCATATACGACCTGACTTATTCTGCATTTACGCGCAGTGACTACAAAGTCGTTTTTGCCAATACAGAAGAAATCAGACGCAAGTATCCACTCGCTACTTTGTTGCCACAATTTGAATTTTTGAATACATTGAGTATTGGAAAAACCGAAGGAGCCGAGAAATTTGAGCAATCGCTCAACACGTTGGTCGAAAATTACCCGGACAACAACATCAGCGCCCTATCAAAAGATATTTTGGCACTGCTGAAACAAGGAAACATCGCCCGGCAGGGAGAAACATTCGGTTCGCTACTTACCAAGCGCAAAAAAGAGAGTTTATCGTCCGAAGAACAAATCGAACAGCGTTTCTCGGAAATTAAATTTGTACCACACCGCCTGATGTTGATTACAGACGCGGACAATGACGCCATCAACAAATTGCAATACAACCTGGCAATTTTCAATTTTTCCCGATTTATGATCAAAGATTTCGGGTTTGCCATGACGCAGGTAGATGGCACACGAAGAGCACTTTCGGTACTCAATCTGGCTTCGTACAACGAAGGAATTTGGTACCAAAACACTTTGGAAACAGACAAAGAACTCGGGGAACAAATGAAAGCCATGAACGTGGAACAAGTGCTTATTTCGGAAGAGAACTTTGAGAAACTTCGCACTACGTTTACGTTGGATGATTACTTGGCTTTTCAACAAGATTATTTGAGTACGGACGTTCCTAACGCCTTGCTTACCGCTGAATCGCCAAAATCCGAAAAGAAATTGACAACGGTAGAGATTATCGACGGGACGAAATTAGTCCCTAAAAAAACCGAAACGAAGCCGGAAGAAGTCGCGCAAAATACACCAACCGAGACACCGGTCAATGCTTCTAATCCGGTCGAATCTCCAAAGCAACCACAGCCACAAGCTGAAAAGGAACCAGACACAAAGCCGGCACAAAAAACGACCGAAAAAGAGCAGATACAAAAACAAACTCCGACAACTCAACAACAAATTTCAACTACGCCCTTGAAAGAAGACACAAAGCCGATTGAAACACCCAAGACGGAAAATCAAACGACAACTACGTCAACTTCGTCAAAGCTAATCGGAGCGAAACCGGCGATGCCCGAAAATCCGGAGAACTTATACGAAGATCTTTTCGTTTATCGGGCAAACGCACCACATTTCACGGCATTTTATATTCCACGCGGTGGCAGGTTTGACTTTGGCATTGTGAAAAAAGTGCTCGACGAGTTCAATGGTAAAAATTACAGCGCGCTCAATCTGAAAGTAACTCTGGAAACATTCAACAATAGCGAAAACATCATTTTTGTGGGTAGTTTTACCGACGCCAACGTGGCAAAATCGTATTTTTTACGAGTGTTGCACGACCCGGACATCGTACGAGCCACGTCGGGCATGAACAAGCGCAATCTGATCATCACTGCCGAAAACCTGAACATGATGCTCCACAATAACGCGCTCAGTACTTATTTTGAGTTTATGAAAGAATATTATTTGTCCACACCGTAAAGAATCGAAGGTTTGTAAACGATCTGAAAACGATACCGACTTTAATAAATAAAAGCATGACGAGACCCAAGATATTTACTACGCCATTTGCCAATGTGTATCCGTTTTACGTGCAAAAAGCGGAAAAGAAAGGGCGAACTCAAGCCGAAGTGGACAAGATAATCAGCTGGCTGACAGGGTATGACAAACCTACATTCCAAATACAATTGAATAACAACGTCGATTTTGAAACATTCTTTGGAGAAGCACCAATCATCAACCCCAACGCGCGAAAAATTACCGACGTAATCTGTGGATACCGCGTAGAAGACATTGAAGACCCCTTGATGCAACAAATCCGCTATCTCGATAAGCTCGTGGACGAATTGGCGAAAGGGAAATCCCTAGAAAAAATTTTAAGACAATAAATAACAATATGAAGAAAGACCATATACTTTGGGCTGATGACGAGATGGATTTACTTCGTCCCTACGTGATATTTCTGGAAGAGAAAGGATACGATGTATCTACCGTTACCAACGGAAAAGACGCGATAGATCTGGTACAAAAAGAGAGTTTTGACATCATCTTTTTGGATGAGAATATGCCGGGATTGAGCGGTTTGGAGACACTCACGCAGATAAAAGGTATCGACCCGAATGTCCCGCTGGTAATGATAACCAAAAGCGAAGAAGAAGACATCATGAATATGGCTATCGGGAATAAAATAGCCGACTACCTGACCAAGCCGGTTAATCCGAGCCAAATTCTGCTTACGCTGAAAAAAAATATCCACAAAAAAGAAATCGTAACCGAACACGCCACCAGCGCTTACCAGCAAGAATTTCGGAATATCGGTATGCAAATTTCTGACAGTATGACGTGGAACGATTGGGTCGAAGTCTATAAAAAATTGGTTTTCTGGGAATTGGAACTAGCCGACACGGACAACAACATGGACGAAATGCTTCGTATGCAAAAAGATGAAGCAAACAGTGCCTTCAACAAATTCATCAAAAAAAATTACATGGGTTGGATGGCAAGTTCCGAAAATCGTCCGATGCTTAGTCCCGAACTTATCAAAAATAAAGTTTTTCCGCTTTTAGATGAAGATGAAAAGGTCTTTTTGGTAGTAGTGGATAATTTCCGTTATGACCAATGGCTCGTTATCCGCGAAATGCTGAGCGAATTTTTTACATTTACCGAAGAAGAAACCTATTGTAGCATTCTACCTACGGCTACGCAATATGCCAGAAACGCGATATTCTCCGGACTGATGCCCGAGCAAATCCGGCAAATGTTTCCCGATCTTTGGGTGGAAGAAGACGATGAAGAAGGCAAAAACATCCACGAAGAAGCACTGCTACAGACCCAAATTGACCGCTTTCGGAAGAAATACACGTTTTCGTTCAACAAAGTGTTTGAAAACAGTTATTGTCAGAAAGTGATTGACCAAATACCGAAAATGGACAACAACAACTTAAATGTAGTCGTGTTAAACTTTATCGATATGCTCTCTCACGCCCGCACGGAGAGCAAAATGATGCGAGAGCTCGCCAACGACGAAAAAGCCTACCGCTCGTTGACCCTTTCGTGGTTTCGCCACTCGGCAACACATGATTTATTCAAAGCCATTGCACTACGGGGTTACAAAGTAATCGTTACGACAGACCACGGCACCATCCAAGTGAATAATGCCATAAAAGTAATCGGCGACAAGAGCGTTAACACCAACCTGCGTTACAAGGTAGGTAAGAACCTGAGCTACAACAAAAAGGAAGTTTTTGAAATCTTGCAACCGGAAAAAGCCGGATTGCCGAGTCCCAACATTAGTTCTGCTTATGTTTTCGCGGGAAACGATGATTTTTTCGCCTATCCAAACAATTTCAACTATTACGTCAACTACTACAAAAACACGTTCCAACACGGCGGCATTTCACTCGAAGAGATGATTATCCCGATTGCAACCATGGAGCCGAAATAGGAATTATAAACGGGGGGTACCTATAATCTTCTTCCATTGCGAAAGACGGGTAAGTAGCTCTATGTTTGCAATACACCATTTTATCTTCGTTCAGAAAACAAACAACCAACTCCACGATACAAACGATGAGGACTGAGATGCTGTATCTATCTAATCTGAAGAGCGACAGATATGCTACTTGCCCTGCATTTATTACTCGCAAATATACAAAGTGTACACCATTAGCTCGATTTGATGAAGCTGAGTAGTTCCAAAACATCAGGCTGACAGGTATTCTTCGTGTTACGTATTCTTTCAAAACGAGTACATGTTTTGCACAACTTTCAATTTGTAAATAGCAGTATCACACCACACGCTAATTAAAGAAATATTTCTTTAATTATTCTTGGAGATATGAAAAAAACTTCTCACCTTTGTGTCGTCAAATATGCTGAAAAAAGCAATTTGGTAATTTTCTAATAAAGCTTACAGATTATCACTTTTCTAATTATTTTTTCATAAATAAGTAACTATTTTTTCTGAAAACAATGAGAGAAATTAAATTCAGTCTGGTCTATAGAGACATGTGGCAGTCGAGCGGAAAATATGTGCCACGTATTGACCAGTTAGAAAAAATTGCCCCCGCCATTATTGAAATGGGTTGTTTTGCCCGTGTAGAAACGAACGGAGGCGCTTCCGAGCAAGTGAACCTGCTATACGGCGAAAACCCCAATCCATCCGTTCGCCGTTTTACCGCATTCTTTAATGACGCGGGTATCCGGACGCACATGCTCGATCGAGCACTAAACGGATTACGTATGAATCCGGTGCCGGATGATGTACGCAGATTGATGTACCGTGTGAAGAAAGCGCAAGGAGTAGATATAACGCGCATATTTTGTGGTTTGAATGACGTAAGAAATATTGCTCCATCCATCCGATATGCCAAAGAAGCGGGTATGATTGCGCAAGCCGCCATGTGTATTACCTACTCTGAAGTACACAATGCCGAATACTACATCAATATGGCTGAAGAGCTGATTGCAGAAGGAGCTGATGAAATTTGTCTGAAAGACATGGCCGGAATAGGACGACCGGATATGCTCGGAAAAATAGTGAAAGCGATTAAAACCCGTCATCCAAATATCCCCATACAGTATCACGGTCATTCCGGACCGGGATTTTCGGTCGCTTCGATGCTCGAAGTGGCTAAGGCGGGCGCAGATTACCTGGATGTTGCCATGGAACCGCTTGCTTGGGGTATGGTACATCCGGACGTAATTACGATTCAAGCGATGCTGAAAGATGCCGGATTTAAAGTACCCGAAATCAACATGAAGGCGTACATGGAAGCTCGAAGACTTACACAAAGCTTCATTGATGATTTTTTGGGCTATTTCATTGACGAGCGAAACAGCCATATGACAGCACTTTTGGTCGGTTGCGGACTTCCGGGTGGCATGATGGGATCGCTGATGGCTGACTTAAAAGGAGTTCATGAGAATATTAATTCTTTCCTTCGAAAAAACGACAAAGCGGAACTTACCACCGACGAATTGCTGGTAATGCTTTTTGACGAAGTCGCCTACATTTGGCCCAAACTTGGCAATCCACCCCTGGTAACGCCTTTCAGTCAATACGTAAAAAATGTTGCGCTGATGAATGTGATGTATTTAATCAAAGGACAACCTCGTTGGAGTGTGATCGACAAGAATTCGTGGGATATGATTCTGGGTAAAGCCGGAAAACTACCCGGTAAATTAGCTCCCGAAATCATTGAGATGGCTGAAAAGAATGGATTTCAGTTTTTCGAAGGAAATCCACAGGATAATTATCCCGATGAATTACCCCGCTTTATCAAAGAAATGGAAGAAAACGGCTGGGAAAGAGGAGCGGATGATGAAGAACTCTTTGAGTTCGCGATGCACGAAAAACAATACCGCGACTATAAGACAGGAGTAGCTAAAGAGCGTTTCGACAAGGAATTAGAGACTGCAATCAAAGAAAAATACTCGAATGGCAATGAAGTCGCACCTGATCTACGGCTACTGAAATATCCGAGCGCGGAACCAATTGTTTCTCCCTACACGGGGCGAGTGATTTGGGAATTGGCTTTCGGAGAGACTTCCATGGAACCGGAGCACGGAAAACAACTGCATGAATTTGATCGGGTATGCAACATCCAAACCAATTACGGGGTGGAGACCGTTGGCAGTTTTTGCGACGGACACATCATTGCCGTTGAGAAGAAGCAGGGTCAAATCGTTCGTAAAGGAGAAGCGTTGGCATACATTGAAAGGGAAGCAATTAAAAATTAATCGAGTCTGAAATTCTATTCATTTAACAGGTGGAACAGGGTATTCTTTGGGAATACTCTGTTTTTTGATTTTTAAATATTTATTGGTAAAAAATTTCAGAGAAAAGATTAAATTATTATTTTTGCGATTAATAAAATAACAAAATCAAATAAAATCAGACAATTTCGTTTTATTTTAATCACATAGTACCGTCATGTTCGAAGATTTATTTGTCCGTAAAAGCTTCTCTCAAATCGAAACAAGTATTCAGGAAAACCCGTTGCGAAGGCATTTGAGTGCGCTCAATATCACACTTTTAGGAATTGGATGTATTATTGGCGCCGGTATTTTCGTGCTGACTGGTACGGCAGCCGCCAATCATGCCGGACCGGCTATCTCTATTTCGTTTGTCGTTTCTGCTTTGGGATGCCTTTTGGCAGGGCTTTGCTATGCGGAATTTGCCTCCATGATTCCAATTTCAGGAAGCGCGTACACCTACGGATACGCAACGATGGGCGAATTTGTCGCGTGGATTATTGGATGGGATTTAATCTTGGAATATCTTTTTGGATCGGCTACTGTGGCAGTTGGTTGGTCGGGCTATGTTACTAATTTTTTGGCTGATTTAGGATGGCATCTGCCGGCTTCCATCAGCCAAAGCCCTTTTGTATTCGAGCATGGTCAATGGACTGCTACGGGTGCAATAATAAACTTTCCGGCGGTCTTTATCGTGGTGTTGATGACTACATTGTTAGTCGTGGGTATAAAGGAAAGTGCCAAATTCAACAATATTATTGTAATTGTAAAAGTAGCCGTCATCCTCTTGTTTATCGGATTTGGCATTTCTCATATTCAGGTAGAAAACTGGATTCCATTCGTACCGGAGAATACCGGTAAATTCGGACACTTCGGATTTTCCGGGATTTTGACCGGCGCCGCGGTAGTCTTTTTTTCCTATATCGGTTTTGACGCGGTAAGCACTACCGCGCAAGAAGCTATAAACCCAAAGAGAGACGTACCCAGAGGTATCTTGTGGTCGCTGGTAATTTGTACCATACTTTACGTCGGCGTAAGTTTGGTAATGACCGGAATGGCACATTACACGAAACTTAATGTGGCTGCTCCTATTGCAATTGCAATTGACGTGGCGGGGGAAAGTCTCAATTGGTTGAAGCCGATCATTAATATTGGCGCAATCGCGGGATTAAGCTCTGTAGTAATGGTACTTTTGCTGGGGCAGAGTCGCATTTTTTATACCATGGCAAAAGACGGATTGATCTGGAAAAGCTTTAGCAAAACTCATCCTAAGTACCGGACACCATACATCACAAGTATTGTAACCGGGGCATTCGCGGCACTTTTTGCCGGATTGTTCCCTATTGGATTACTAGGGGAAATGGTGTCCATAGGCACTTTGTTGGCTTTTGTGATTGTTAGCCTGGGGATTATTATCCTTCGAAAAACCGAGCCGAATCAACCAAGAGCTTTTCGTACACCTTGGGTACCCTTTGTGCCTATTTTGGGCGCGGTCGTTTGTTTGGTACAGATGTTTTCGCTTCCGCTTGACACTTGGATAAGACTTCTTGGCTGGATGGCAATCGGATTTGTAATTTACTTTTCCTATAGTCGAAAGAATAGTATGGCGAGAAAAGAAAAACGGATATGATATTCCTTCGCCTTCATCGAGGCGAGACAATTAGATAGTCGCACTTTACAAATTCGTTTTTAGTTCGTTTCAAACCGAAAAAATGGTTGCAAGATGATTTTGAAAACACAATACATGTCATATTCAAAACGTTTTGAAACGAGGCATTTTGTAAATTAACCATCGCTCAAAAAACAAATCATATATCCAATTGACAAAACAAAGGAGCAGATTATAAAATTATGCTCCTTTGCCCATTGAGTTGTTATTGTAAGTTATTTCTTTACAATTCGTCTGTTTTCAACACCTTTACCTGTCTTAATTCGAAGGATATATGTCCCTGAATTTAGATTTGATACGTTTACTTCCGTTTCAAGCCCTTCCATCTTTTCTTCTATCAATAATCTTCCGTTTATATCATAAATCCGTAGGGATTCTAAGTCGGATTTTTCAGATTTGACTTTAACAAAATTCCGCACCGGATTTGGATATACGGATATTGATTCTTGCAAACTAACATCCCCAACGTTTGTTGAAGTTACGGTAATTGTTTGCACAGAAGATGCCGGAGTAGTGAATGTATTGTCTGCTTTAGGTAATGCCCAGGCTCCTAATCGTTCGGATGAATTGGAAATCACGTAAACATTTCCGGCTTTATCAAATGCCAAACCGGCAGAATGCTGTCCCATAGCAGGTTTTATAGAATATTTCATTGTGAGAGACGGTATTCCTTCGGTAGAATAGGTAACATCGAAAATTTTGGCTTCGTTGTTGCTTCCCATGGCGATTCTTAAACCATCTTCAGTTACTGCCATGCCACCGGTAAACGAGTTTCCGATTAATGTAGGTGTTTTTCCCGAATTAAAATCAACCACTCCAAGCGTATTCACGTGGATGAGTGACGGTATCGCTTCGGCATCGGTAGCTCGGTATTGCGATATCCACCATCCGCCGCGTGCATCCGGAGCAATACACGAATTCATGTTCTGTTGAAGATTGCCATTTACCGCGTCATTATAAACGACAGCACTCGGCGCAACATTCCATGGTGATGACAAGTCCCCAATATTATATTGAAGTAGGTTGCCCTTACTTGTAGCTGAAGCGTCCGTGTAATCTTCATCAAAAGTAAACAGTTTCGTTTCTTCTCCGGTTCCGGTAACCCAAGCATGAGATATCGACCCGTGTATGTTTACTCCATTGTCGCTTACGAGTCCGCTACTTGCTCTGGTACCTCCGAAAACAGTTGTAAAGTCGCTATTTGGGTTGCTTGGATCCATTACCCAGATACCGGAATGTGAATCACTCCAGTCGGTAACATAGACTTTTCCGTCAGGAGCTACAGCTAAGCGCATCGGGCTTGAACCGGCTCCCCAAGTTACGTTCCCGTGGTAAGCGTTCGCGCCTTGATTCGTGGTGTCTTTTAAAGCGGCATTTAGAACATAGACACCGTCTTGGGTCGTCCTGTTTGTAACGTTGCCACCTGCAGATTCACTCGCATATATCCGTCCAAAGTAGGGACTTTCAAACGAATTGTCTATCGCAACGCCTCTTGGCGAATAGAACTGAAGTTGTGGCAAACTATTATCGGTAAATTTGTACGGTCTATCTACTGACTGTGAAGATACGGTTACAGCCCATTGATACACACCTTGGCTTATTCCGTCCAAATTAATATCTACAGCGTGTACTCCTTTGTTCATCGCGCCTAATTCCACTGTTTTTACAACTTCCGTACCGTTTAACACATCAACTTTTACGCTTTGAGTATTATCATTTAACGTAAAATGAAGCGTATATCCGACATCCGTTTTTTCTGCGGCTAATTCCGAAGCGTACACGTTGGCATTGGAAGCAGAAGCGAGAGTAGCAAAGCGTTGCGCCCCTTCTTTGTCGGCTAAGGCAATCAGCGTAAGGTCATACCCCGAAGCAAAACCTGTGGCGAACATGTATGGAGCAGGAGTTGTCCCGAGACCGGCTTCCGGCATAAATGCAGAAACTTTCTTCGCGTTGTTTAATCCGTTCGAAATATCAAAGAGCACAACCCCAACTGAAGAACCACCGGTATCACTATTTGGTGCAGCCATGAAAACTCCGCCGGCATTTCTGAAATAATTGCTTCCACTGGCAATCGGCTTCAACGCGTAGCCGGATTTCTCTTCGAAGTTGGCTTTCAATACGAGTGGATCTCGATCCGGTTTTGCCCAATCAAATTGGTATTCTGCCGGAAGGATTTTATCGCCGTCGATAAAAATATGATCGGTGCCGGTTGGCGAAATCGTAAATTTGAATTTTTCACCCCAGTTGGCTTCTGTGTAAGCGTCATCTATCATATATTTATATCCGAGTTGCTGTTCATCTTCGTACAGTAAACCCATGACACGTATTTTTTTTGAAGAGCCTGTCGTTACAGACGGAATATACATCGTGTGTTTCCACCGGGAACCACTTACGGCGAACGTTTCTCCTACTATTCCGTTTGACCAGTTGCCCTGGTATTGCGTTTGGAAAAGCAGGCTTGGCGTGGCATCGTCATCGTCCCATGTATAAACTTTGAAGTATCTTCCTTTACTTTCAGGAAGTGAAACCGTATCTTTATTACAAGCCAAAAGATACCCGTCCGCGGTAAAGTTAATGTC
>JBKEBE010000072.1:0-12192 GCA_047973025.1 Paludibacteraceae bacterium | reverse complement strand
TCATTTTGGACGGAACGGAACGGTATATTCAACGACCAAAAGATGATGAAGTACAGAAATCCTGTTACAGTGGGAAAAAAACTCATTGTGTGAAGAATGACGTTTTATCCATATCCGACAGACGTATTGTTTGGTTAAGCAAAACGTATGATGGTAGCACACACGACAAAAAAATATGTGACGAACAACCCCTACACTTGCCCCATTCCACCAATTTATGGCAAGATACGGGCTTTTTAGGGCATCTGCCGAAAAACGTGAATGTAATTATGCCGGTAAAGAAACCCAAAGGAAAAGAACTGACAGCGGAACAAAAAAAGCGGAACAAAGAAATATCTTCTTTCAGAGTCATCGTAGAACACGCTATCGGAGGTGTAAAACGATGTCGGATAGTGAAAGACAGGTATAGATGCCATAAGTTATTTTTTGAAGATACTGTGATGGTACTTGCCTGCGGGCTACACAATTTCAGAATTACAATGAATATTAACGCTTTAGTAATCTAAATGATATAATGTCTAATGAAGTTTTCGCTTTTTTATCCCAGATCGATTTTTATGAAAAAAACAGTATTTATCCTATTATCAATCAGCATTTTGATTAGCTGTAACAACAACTCCAAACAATACAAAAGCGTGGACGAGTATCCCGTGTATGACGGGAAAGACCTTGAATTAACCTATTCTCCAAGTGAGTCGGAATTTAGAGTTTGGTCACCCGCCGCGGAAGAAGTCAAATTACTCCTTTTTGAAAGTGGTTCGGAAGGCTCTGCATACCAAATGGTTGACATGAAACCATCTAAAGATGGAACGTGGCATACAATAATAGCGGAAGATCTGAAAGGAAAGTTTTATACTTTCCAAGTCAAAATGAACGACCAATGGTTAAACGAAACTCCGGGCATGTGGGTCAAAGCTGTTGGGATGAATGGGAAACGAGCTGCCATCATTGATTGGGATGAGACCAACCCGGAAGGCTGGAAAGACGACAAACATATTGTTCCCGAGAATATGACCGATGCCGTGATTTATGAAATTCACATGCGTGATTTCTCAGTCTCTCCCAATTCGGGAATTAGGAACAAAGGCAAATTTCTCGCTTTTACCGAAAAAGGCACGAAAAATTCAGCCGGACAATCTACGGGAATAGACCATTTAGCCGATTTGGGCGTTACACACGTACACCTGCTTCCCTCTTACGACTATGCTTCTATCGATGAATCCACATTGAATGAAAACAAATACAACTGGGGCTATGATCCACAGAATTACAACGTTCCGGAAGGTGGTTATTCTACCAATCCGTCCGATCCTGTAACTCGTATTAAGGAATTTAAGCAAATGGTACAATCGCTTCATCGTGAAGGCATCGGTGTAATCATGGATGTGGTGTACAATCACACGTACGTGGGTGAAGATAGTCATCTGAATTTACTCGTACCCGGCTACTTTTACCGGCTTAATAAAGACGGATCGTGGTCAAATGCTTCCGGATGTGGCAACGAAACAGCGTCTGAGCGTGCGATGATGCGTAAATTTATTGTAGAATCTGTTGTTTATTGGGCGACCGAGTACCACGTTGACGGTTTCCGATTTGACTTGATGGGAATCCATGACATTGAAACGATGAATGCGGTTCGTGCTGCTTTAGATAAAGTTAATCCAAAGATTATCTTATACGGCGAGGGGTGGACTGCTGCAGGATCGCCGCTTAGTGAAGATCTACGAGCTGTCAAGAAAAATGTGAGTAAACTGAATGGCGTAGCTGTTTTCAGCGACGATATACGCGACGCGCTTAAAGGTAATTGGATGAACGAATTGCCCGGATTCGTCTCCGGACGCGATAGTTTAGAAAATGCCGTAAAATTTGGAATTGTGGCATCTACACCGTTTCCCGGTATTGACCATACCAAACTGATACATTCCCAAGCGCCTTATGCTACTCAGCCGACTCAAATCATTAATTATGTATCCTGTCACGATGACATGTGTCTCGTAGATAAACTTCGGGCACGGAAACCGACAGGAGCTTCCGAAATTGAAATTCAACGATTTGACAAATTGGCTCAGACGGTAGTATTTACTTCGCAGGGGATTCCTTTTATATATGCAGGAGAAGAACTATATCGTGATAAAAAAGGAGTAAATAACACCTATCAATCTCCGGACAGCATCAATCAAATCAACTGGGACAATAAATCGACTTACAACGATATTTTTCGCTATTATCAAGGATTGATAAAACTTAGGAAGGCACACCCCGCATTCAGAATGACAGACTTCGAGATGATGAAAAAAAGGTTGAAATTTGTAGAGTTCGGAATTCCGAACGTGGTGGCTTACACCCTTTCCGAAAATGCAAACGGCGATAGTTGGAAAGAGATTCTGGTCATTTTTAACGGGAATAGAAAAAACGTAACTATCCAATTGCCGGAAGGAGAATGGAATGTCGTTTGTCATAATGGCGAAATATCGCCTGATGTACCCTTGTTTACGACAAAGGGACTTCAATTTAGTATTAACGCATCAAGTGCGTCTATTTTATATAAATAAACAGCCAAACATGAACGTCAAAAAAATAATACTGCCAGTATTGCTATTTTTGCCTCTTTTTCAATCTTTCGCCCAAATCGAAAGAGAAATAATTCACTACGTTGATACGACGGAGTTGTTGGTAAAAAATGGCAGAAAAATGATTCTGGAAGAAGTCCAAAAATACAATTTTACCAAGACGCACGATATTTATGCTCTACTGAATAAGAAAACATCGGAAAGATATTGTGATGCCTTTTCATACGATGAGCATTTGCTGATTTCTTTACTTACTTCCGATTGGGACAGTTTTACCCAAAAAGCCAAAAACGTGAAAAGCAATAAAACTATTCGATGTCGTTTTTCGTCTCAAAACATGCGAAATGAGCTTTACAATGAAGTTGCTAAAAATCACTTGATTTTCAATGAAAGGGTACAAAGTGCCAATATAACCCGAGAGGACAAAGCCTTTATAGGCATTTACCTTACCCTGTTTCAGCAGAATCAAAATGAAAAGGACTACGCGGACAAATTAAAATCATTTGAAAAAAAATACAAACGGTCTGCGTACAATGATTTTATCGATACATATTTACCTGTCCCGATGTATCAAAAATCGATGGCAATTTCATTCGGCGGATTTGGAGTATTGCCGCAAGACAAGCTTAAAAACTATTTTTCGGAAGGAATAGGATGGGGGATAGATTTGGATTTTTGCATAAAGAAAATTTATGCTTCAGTGCATATGAATACAGCCACAACAAATCTCTTAATTCCATTTGAAGCCAATAGTACCGACGGTACCTATTACGGGTTTCTTGCCGGAGATGAGTTTAAGTATGTTCAAGCGGGCTTAAAGGGCGGATATTTTATCGTTAGAAGTAATCGATTTCACGTAGCACCTTACGTATCGGGTGGTTACACTACATTGACAAGTGATGTTTTCAAGTCGGAGGAAGGAGAAGAAGATAGCGAATTGAAGGTTTTCAATTCATTCTACGCCGGAGCAGGGTTACATACCGAATTTAAACTTTTTGAGTATAACGGAAGAAAATCACAGCCGTATTATAATGTTCGACATCCTTCTTCCGGGTATCTTAGTCTGAAATTAAATGCAGGATACAATTACATCATCGACCAGAAAATTGATGTGTTTAGAGGAAATACTGCATACGCTTCATTATCACTGGTTTTAGGGGTCGGGAAATTCTGATTTTTTCAAATAACCATACTTCCGTAACGTAATAAAGAGACTAAAATCAAGAAATTTTTATGGCTTCGATTGGGCGAAATTTACAAAACACTTCGATAAATGGAACAAGAACAAAAAAACAACACAGAACTTCCCGAAAATGCTTATCGGGAGCTTAAGGAGGGCGAAGAGTATAAACCCGTGATGCCTTCAAACGCGTCGATAGTCGAAATCACGCCTTGGTCTGTCGGGATGGGTCTGCTGATGGCGGTGGTGTTTTCGGCAGCCGCGGCTTATTCCGGTCTTAAGATAGGACAAGTATTTGAAGCCGCCATACCCATTTCCATCATTGCCGTAGGAGCTTCTGCCGCTTTCCGAAAGAAAGGCGCGTTGGGGCAAAATGTGATTATCCAGTCCATCGGAGCTTCTTCCGGCGTAATTGTTGCCGGAGCCGTATTTACTATTCCGGGGCTTTATATCTTACAGGCAAAATATCCCGATATCCAAGTCGATTTCTGGCAGATTTTTTTCTCGTCGTTACTCGGTGGTTTTCTCGGGATTTTATTTCTTATTCCGTTTCGAAAATATTTTGTAAAAGACATGCACGGGAAACTCCCTTTCCCTGAAGCTACGGCTACTACGGAAATCCTGATGACCGGTGAGAAGGGCGGAAGCCAAGCGAAATTACTTGTTATAAGTGGACTTATCGGCGGGCTGTTCGATTTTTGTTTCTCGGCATTCCGCCTGTGGAGCGACGAAATATCTACCCGCATTATCCCTGCCGGAGCCGTTTTGGCAGAAAAGTTTAAAATGGTATTCAAATTCAATGTCAGCGCGCTTATTTTTAGTTTCGGTTATTTAGTAGGATTAAAATTTTCACTCATCATTACAGTCGGCTCATTGCTCTCATGGTTGGTATTCATTCCGTTGGTCAATGAAATAGGAGCTATGGTCGCTGCTTCAGGTGGAGGAATTAATCCTTTTGCGGCGATGTCTGCCGAACAGATTTTTGCCGCTTATGTTCGTCCCATCGGTATTGGTGCCATCGCCATGGCGGGCATAATAGGTATCATCAAATCATCCGGAGTTATCGGAAGCGCGTTCAAATTAGCGATTGGCGGAAAGGGCAAAGGGCAGACCGAAGAAGTAAAACCGGAACGTACTCAACGCGACCTGAAAATGTCGTTCGTCATGCTATTCCTTTTTTTAACCCTTGTTGCCGTCTTTATTTTTCTGATTGTTGGCGTAAAGGTAACTTTGGTACAAGCCGTTGTTGCTTTACTGACCATTACCGTCATTTCATTCCTATTTACTACAGTTGCCGCGAATGCCATCGCTATTGTTGGCTCAAATCCGGTTTCGGGTATGACACTCATGACTCTGATTTTATCATCCGTAATATTGGTTGCGGTAGGACTGAAGGGCTGGCAAGGTATGGTCAGCGGTTTAATTATTGGAGGAGTGGTTTGTACCGCCCTCTCCATGGCAGGCGGTTTTATTACTGATCTGAAAGTCGGCTATTGGCTGGGAACGACTCCGGTAATGCAGGAATCCTTTAAATTTCTGGGCACGTTGGTTTCAGCGGCTACAGTCGGTGCGGTCATCTATATTCTCAACGAAGCCTACGGATTTGTACCTTCACCCGAACATCCTAACGCGATGGTAGCTCCTCAGGCAAATGCCATGGCTGCCATTATCGAACCGTTGATGTCCGGCTCGGGAGCACCTTGGATGCTACTTGCCATCGGTGCGGTCATTTCTATTCTGATAAACTGGTTGGGTGTTTCTCCCTTGGCATTTGCTCTGGGTATGTTCATTCCCCTACCGCTCAATACACCCCTGATTGTGGGTGGTCTTCTCAACCATTGGTTCAATAAAAGTACGAAAAACCCGAAACTTAACAACGCCCGCCATCAACGCGGCATTCTCATTTCGTCCGGATTTATTGCCGGAGCGGCACTTTTTGGTGTGATTGGGGCTTTGGTTATATTCTTGACAGGTCGTGGCGATGTCCTTGACTTTAAAGTCTGGACAGATACAAACGGAGTCGGGGCACAAATTACGGCTCTATTCGCGTTTTTGGCTTTGATCGGTTACTTTATTTGGGAATCGTTTAGAGCAAAAGAAGATGATTGAAAGATTTAATAGCTTCAGATAAGGTCAATTTCATGTGTTTAAAATTTATTCTTTTACATAAATGACACATGGAACACGCCATTAATCATCCTCTTGTGTGTCAAAGTTATTTTTACATGGCTGTTTCATTAAATTTAAAAAATCTCTGATTTTTTCAGATATAATCTTTCGGTCAAGAGAATTATTAGAAGTATTCTGCCGGAGTTGAATTTTCCACTTTTAATTAGGACACATCTTTGACCTACAAATCAAAAGCAATTGGAACCATCGTTGAAAAATGATGCAACTTGGTTTATACATAATGGTAGGCAAAAAGACAAATAGCTCTACTCAAAAACAAATAAAAACCCCATGGACTGCTCCGAAATAAGTACCAACCCCCACTTTTCATTAATCGAAACGTTGGAACAGAGAGAAATCAAACCTTTTATACGTAGGGAATTAGCCGGAAATCAGGGGTGGGGATTACTCGGAAAAATGTATCAGGGAGCCGGTTTGTTGCTGTTTGGTTTTGCGCTGATTAAAGCATTTGCACCCTTTATGAAAACACGTGAAACTGTTTATTTAGAATCAATCGGTTGGGGAATCTTATTTTGCTTTACGGTGCTAATTGTTTTACATGAGCTGATTCATTTTTTTGCATATCTTTCCGTTGGTGCGAAGAAATTGTCGTTTGGAATGAACCTTAAAAAGTTTATTTTTTATGTACAAGCGGATAGACAAGTCTTCAACTACAAGCAATTCAAAGTCGTTGCTCTTTCGCCTGCAATTACTGTGGCTGCAATCTCAATTGCGGGAGCTATCATTTTTTTTGAGCAACCGCTTTACTATTTTTTCCTGACTATACTTGCGTTTCATAGCCTTTTCTGTATGGGAGATTTAGGACTACTCTGTTTTTTTGAAAATAGACCGGAAGACGAAATTTATACGTTTGATCTAAAGAAGGAAGGGAAAACGTATTTCTACAAAAAAAACAAAATCCGGTTCAGTGTAATACCCGAAAATTAGCAAAAATAATTCACATATTCGGAGCTATCATTTTTTTATCAGTTGATTATCATACAATATTCATATTCGCAACAAGCACAACCTTTTCCAATATTGTCTTACGGTGTAGGATAGGAAGTAAAAATTAAAAAAACAATGCACAAAGATATCGCGGACATACGAATTAATTATTCAAAAAAAAGTTTGGACGAAACCGAAGCCACTAAAAATGCAATTGACATGTTCGAAATTTGGTGGAACGAAGCTATAAATTCAGATATCATGGAAGTCAATGCCATGACCGTAGCTACCGTCAAAGATGGAGTCCCCAATGCCCGGATTGTACTATTGAAAGCATTTGACGAACGGGGATTCGTATTCTACACCAATTATGATAGTACTAAAGGAGCGGAAATCAAGGAAAATCCCAACGTTAGTCTCGTGATCTTTTGGAAAGAATTGGAAAGGCAGGTTCGCATTACAGGAATCGCCGAAAAGACGACAGTACAGGAGAGTATCGACTATTTCAATAGTCGTCCGGATGGCAGTAAACTGGGTGCTTGGACTTCTACCCAAAGTCTCGTAATCGCGGGTAAAGGCTGGTTGAAAGAAACATTCGATTACTACAATGAGAGATTCAAACGAGGCGTAATTCCCAAACCACCACATTGGGGAGGGTACCGAGTAAAGCCCAAGTCGATCGAATTTTGGCAGGGTCGTCCCAACCGATTGCATGACCGACTTTTGTATTCCAAGCAAGATTACGACACGTGGAAAATAGAACGACTCGCACCTTAGGGAAACGTGAAAATGTTCCGAAAAAATGAATCATTCTCGGAACAAAATAAAAATAAGTTAGTCGTTCGATTATTTGTTTTTCAATAAATCGCGAATCTCACTCAAAAGCGTTTCTTCCGTCGATGGCGTTTTTGGTGCTTCGGGAGCAGCTTCTTCAGCTTTCTTCATTTTGTTAATGCCTCTTACCATCCAGAAAATGATCAATGCGAGTAATAAGAAGTTAATGAGTACCGTGATGAAATTACCGTACGCGAAAATCGTCGCGTCCGCGATTTTACGTGCCTCTTCAAGCGGGAGTCCTGAAGGTACACTGCCTTTCATTACCCAATAAAGACTGCTAAAATCTGGCTTGCCGATAAGCGCGCCAACTATTGGCATCACTAAATCGTTAATTACACTATTCACGATAGTGCCAAAAGCGCCACCAATGATAATACCGACTGCCATATCAACGGCATTGCCTTTTACGGCAAATTCTTTAAATTCTTTTACAAATCCCATGACACATTGTTTTTTTTTACGTTAATAAATTGCACGAAAATAAACAATAATTTGGTTCTGACAAAATGATACGTTCGTAAAGCTAAAATACACGAAAATTTTAAAAAAATAAGACCTTGCACCACATGTAGTGCAAGGTCTTGTCATACTTATATAAAAATACTAAATTACTTTCAGACTTTTCCTGCTACGGGTGTTTTCAATGCTTTTTTCGCATCTTTATTTCGCTTACGTCTACTATAAATATCATAAGCTATGGGAACAGCTATAAATAAAGTGGAGTAAACACCGAGAATCGTTCCAACGAGTAACGCGAAAATAAATCCGCGAATAGTTTCTCCGCCGAAGAAGAAGATCGCTAACAAAACGACCAATACACTCATGGAAGTACTAAACGTACGGCTTAACGTTTCATTTAACGCTTCATTGATTATCTCTTTTCTATCCCGTTTCGGGAATAATCCGATATTCTCACGAATACGGTCGAAAATTACCACAGTATCATTTACCGAAAATCCGACATAGGTAAGAATTGCCGCGATAAATTGCTGGTCAATTTCAAGCGAGAAAGGAAGTATTCCCCAAAGTAACGCGAAAGCACCAACAATCAATATTACGTCGTGGGTAACGGATGCCAATGCACCCATGGAGAATGCAAAATCGCTGAATCGGATAAAGATGTATATCGAAACAAGTAAAAGCGAAACAATTACCGCCCAGACTGACGATGTCTTAATATCATCGGCAATCGTAGGTCCAACTTTCTGCGAGTTTACGATATTTTTCTGTGTAAATTCAGTCAATGTTTCGTCGCCGATGAACGGCTTGAGATCTTGATGAAGTTTAGATACTATCTCTTGTTCTACATTATCCGAATTATCGTCAATTTTATATTTGGTCGAAATACGTACCTTATCGTTGTTGGAACCAATACTGATTACTTGTGTTGTCGCGTTTTCAAACGTACTTTCAAGTTGGCTGCGAACATCTTCCGTTTTTACAGGCTGATCGAATTGTACGATGTAGTTGCGTCCACCGCTGAAATCTATACCTAAATTCAGTCCTCTTAAAGCAATGCCAAGTACGGACACTACAATTAATCCTATCGATACATAGTAAGCTACTTTTCTTTTGCCGATAAAGTCAATTTTCCATTTTTGGAACCAGTCTTTAGTAACACCGGTGGTGAAAGAAAGCTCTTTGGCGTTTTTTCTGTTGGCGTAAAATTGGAGTATCAATCGGGTAATAAATACCGAAGTGATGAATGATGTAACGATACCGATAATCAAAGTGGTTGCAAAACCTTTGATCGGTCCCTGACCGAAAATAAATAAAACGATACCGGTAATAAGAGTCGTAACATTCGCGTCAATGATAGCCGATATGGCATTATTGAACCCATCTTGTACCGCTTTTTTCAGGTTTTTACCGGCTTCAATTTCTTCCCTGACTCGTTCGTAGATAAGCACATTGCCATCTACCGCCATACCGAGCGTAAGCACAATACCGGCGATACCGGGTAATGTCAAAACCGCGCTGAAAGATGCCAATATCCCCATCAGGAAGAATACGTTGATCAAAAGTGCCGTATCCGCTATTAAACCGGGAATTAGTCCGTAATAGAATATCATGTAAAGCATTACAAGGAAGAATGCTACGATAAAGGACCACATACCACTGTTGATAGCTTCTTCTCCTAACGAAGGTCCAACGATATCTTCCTGTACGATACGCGCCGGTGCCGGCATTTTACCCGATTGGAGTACATTTGCTAAGTCTTTCGCCTCTTCAGGGGTAAATCGTCCGGTAATGCTGGATTGTCCGCCTGTTATTTCGTTTTGGACCGTTGGGTAGGAATAGATATACCCATCCAACGCGATAGCAATAGACTTCCCAATGTTTTCCTTAGTCATCCTAGCCCACGTTTTAGCTCCTTCAGCGTTCATGGTCATGCTGACACCCGGAGCCGAGGTATTCTGACCATAATCAATATCAGCCCGGGTAATAACACTTCCGGTAAGTGGCGCGCGTCCGTCGCGGTTGGTCAATTTAATAGCAACTAATTCATAGTATTGATCATTCGCGTCAACCGCTTTCACACTCCAACGTAAACCTAAATCGCGAGGAAGTACTTCTTTGACTTGTTTGATGCTTAAATACTGATTAATAAGGGCTGTATCACGACCGGCAGCCATTCCGATAACCGGACCTCTTGCCACTTGTCCTCCTTGCGCATTTACCGCTAAAACGGCAAAAAGAGGATTTTCCTTCCTTTCCTGTTCCATCAGTTTTAGGGAGTCGGCTGCGGATTGGGCTTTTGCGCCTATAGATGCTTTCAGACTGTCTAACTGTGATGTAGGTAGTGCTTGTGCCATCGAAGCGGTATCACTGGCTGAAGTACTCTGCGATGTAGGGATGGTGGTTGCCGGTGCAGTAGTAGTCGTATCTTTTAAGGCTCCCGAACTGTTCAATCCTGCAATAATAGAGTTTGCTTCAACGATGTTGTTGATTATTTCACTTAACTCATACGTAGGCCAAAATTCCAAATTGGCAGACCCTTGGAGAAGTTTCCGAACGCGTTCCGGCTCATTAACGCCGGGTAGTTCAACCAAGATGCGTCCTGAATTTTCTAATTTTTGAATATTGGGTTGGATTACACCAAAACGGTCTATACGTGTACGGAGTACGTTGAAAGAATTGCTTATCGCTCCGTCTATTTCTGCTCGAAGTACTTGAATTACGTCTTCATTCGAAGTGCTTAATGAAATTCGATCTTTCAGGTCAAAAGTACTGAAGATAGTTGCCAGCCTTGCTTGTGGGTCAATTTCTTTATAAGCTTGAACAAACAAATCGAGATATTGCGTTCCGCTACTCGTCGTTTGGCGCTGACTTGCCAGTTCTAGTGCACGAGCGAAGTTGGGAGATGTATTGTAATTTGACAACGCGCGCAAGATATCCGGAACAGATATTTCCAACGTAACGTTCATACCGCCTTTCAGGTCAAGACCAAGATTTACCCCCTTCTCACGAGCTTCTTTTAGCGTGTATCCCAGGTAAACCTTCTCTTTTCCTACGGAGTCCAAGTAATTATAGTAAGCAAGATTGCCGATACTGTCAAGGATGTTACTTTTAACCTTGGCTGATAAGCCGTCCAACCGGTTGTTCTTTTGGAATAACTCTTTTGCTTGATTTGATTTTAACTCAGCGGTGTTTTCATACCGCATGGTTACCAAATTGAACGATAAATAGAACAAACTAACGAGTGCAAGTGCAATTGCAAGTGTTATTACGAGTCCTTTGTTTTGCATGGAAAATAACTTAAATTAATTACAAATTGTTTTTAAAGAGGTGCAAAGATACTATTTTTTTTTTAATAAAATGTAAATCAACGAAATCTTTCTCAGTGGGGCATGTTCACTAAGAGAACTTCTTTTGTCCTCTAAAATTGCATTTACTAATTGAACTTACACTTTCTCTCTTGAAGTAAAAAAGTCATTTATCTGAAGAAAGTATTATTGTCTTTTTGTGTCGCAACATATTGTTTGGGTTTTGTTAAACGACGCAAAGTTGCCTGAAACCAGAATTTTACCTATTCAATATGCTGTTATTTTGTTGAAAATCAGCAAGTCTTTTTTGCTTGCAAAAGTTAAGTTCATTATTCAAACACGGTTATTCCGGTTGTACCCAAAGCCACAAAATTAGTTGCTACAACATGGGTATAGTATACTAGAGATTATATAAATTAGTTTATTAATAGCTTAATTTTTAGAAGTTTAAACAATATTCTTTTAATTCCTCCGTTGAGGTATTATGAGATATTACAAGCTAAAAAAGAATTTAGTACAACTTCAAAGTCTGACAGGAATGAACCGCGAGACTTTTGAAGAATTCTTGTTTCATTTTGAACAAGATTGGTGCGATTATATTACCCCTTACACTTTGGATGGTAAACCTCGCATTCCTATGTCAAGCAATAGAGTATGTGTACATTTACCTGCAACGGCAGATAAGTTACTCTTTATATTGAGCTATCTGAAAAACAATCCC
>JBKEBE010000112.1:0-20320 GCA_047973025.1 Paludibacteraceae bacterium | reverse complement strand
ATAATGATATGGTCCAAAAATCGTATCCCAACAGCATTACAGCCTTCTTTTATCCGTAGCGTGATTTGCTCGTCTTCATGACTTGGACGAATCTCTCCCGATGGGTGATTGTGAGCCACTGCGATCGACTGAGCCGACTTCTCGAGACACAAGCGCAACATCATTGGCACATCAACCACCGTCTGCTTCATCCCGCCCTGTGTAAGTCTTTTAGTCTCCATCACTTTATTCACCCCATTCAATAAAACAATCCAAAATTCCTCGTGATTTAAATCTTCCAGAATGGGTTGAAAAATTGCCTGTAAATCTTCGCTTCGCGTAATTTTTTTTCTCTCAACGGCTTCGCTGCTTCTACGTCTTTTCCCGATTTCTAATGCGGCACATATAGTGATGGCTTTTGCTTCGCCGATCCCTTTATAGCGTTCAAACTCCGAGATGCTCAATTTAGCCAATTCATTCAGATTACCGCTACAATTATTCAATATCCTTCGGCAAAGTTCCACGGCACTCTCATCCTTGTTGCCCGACCCAATTAATATTGCCAGCAATTCAGCGTCTGAAAGAGCTGAAGCCCCTTTGGTAAGTAGTTTTTCGCGTGGACGGTCATCTTCTGCCCAGTCGCGAATGGATAATCGCTTGTATTCATCCATGACCTTCGGAATTACTTTTCATCAGATGATGAATGATATTTTCGTTCGAATCGTAAATATTCAAATCGATTTTGTTCAGTTTTTCGGCATCAATCAGTCTTTTTATCAGCGAAAATACCGGATAATCTTCCGTCCAATATTTCTTACCTAAAAATAGCATCGGACTCGCGAATCCATAGCTCTCGTAATGATTTTGAGCTAAATCCATGAAAATTTCCTGCAAAGTTCCGGCACTCCCCGGCGAGAAGATAACACCACCTTTAGCGATAGCCAAAAGTCCTTCTTCCCGTAAACTGTTTTCGAAAAGTTTGGCGATATGAGTAGCAAAAGGAGTTGAAAGCTCGTGTCCGTAGAGCCAGGTTGGAATACCCAGACTATGGAAATTGGTCTCAGGATATTTTTCCAATACGATAAAAGCCGTTTTCAACCAATCCGGATGCGAAAAAATCGGTGCCGGACTAAGGATATTTACCGCGTCTTGCAGTTTCGAGTCCGTTTTCCCAGCCAACCAGGCTCCAAGGTGTGCCGCTTCCATGGCACCGGGACCACCGCCGGTAGTTATCAGGTATCCTTTTTCTGTCAGCTTTTTGGCTAATTGAGCTATTTGCAGAAACAAACCGTCGTCTCGTCTCAATTTGTGTCCACCCATGATGGCAACGATCTTTCGTTCGTCGTATCCAGTGAGGAAATCCCGTTTAGCGTCGTATATCGAGTGGTCGTGTAACGAACGAGCCAGCGTTTCCTTGATGTCGCGGGTCTCCGCTCCCCCTTTTTTCTTGTAATAATCGTACACGATCCGGTCCGGCGTCGAGAAGTAAGATTCGGGGTTATTATAATCATATCCGTTGTACAAACTGTCTCGGTTGTACAAACCGGAAGGATAGATACTGAACGGCACGTTAAGTTTTGGAAAGAGATAGTTCTCGTTTCGCAGGTACTTGTTGAGCTGATCAGACATGGCGCAATCCAGAAAAAGACAGTTTGAGACCGGTATTTGCAACAATTGGTCTTCGACATCATTCAAATCCAACATTTGAAAAGCAAGATTGTCCAACCTTCCCTTTTTTACAACGTCAAGTAATATTTCTTGAGACTTTATTTTACGCATTTTTTATTCGGAATAAAAGAGTATGCGAATCTGAGATTCGACACATCAACTGGATTAGGAATTGTATCCGGACTTCTCGAGTAACTTCTGATAGTCGTTCATCCTCATAAGCTCAGGTAAAGTTACAGCTTTGTTTTTTCGCATAAAACTATCCACGATTCGATAGCCGACCCAAGCCCCTAACCTTCCCGGCGAATCCTGAGAAATCGGCGTTGTAAAGGGAGCGTCATTCAGGTATTTATTGATCAACTGCAAATCGGACGAGAATAAATCTTTCTGACCAATAATCGTCTGCCAAATCTGAGTTTCGTGCGTTTCAGCCCATTGCCATTGCTCCGTACTGTAACCCAAAATTTCATTCGTAGTTCTATCGGGCAAAATAATGGAGAGGAGGAATAAACATTTTCCCCGATAAAGCATATTGTCCAACAGTCTATTTTGGGTTGCGTCAAATTGGAAATTCCTTTGAATAAGGGCTGATAAAATATCAATCGGTAATTGTTCTTTCCGCATATTTTGAAGCATGTACTCGTAGAACATATTTTTATATGGTTCGAAATCAGCTCCCAAATAATAATCGGTTGCCGTTCCTAAAATCGTTCGTTGCGGATTTATCATCATCGGCGTGAAAAAACCGGATACGTAGAAGTAAATCTCAGGTAATGTTAAATTCGGAAAATAATGATGCAGATACGTGTACGCGTCAGAAAATTCTCGTTCCATATTCGATATGTCGGAAAATTCGGCAATTACTTTTTCGTTAACGTCCTTGACCAACGGAGACATTACAAAATCTCCCAACAACGAGGCAATGGTATCTTTATCCTCGATTGAAGTATTCGTTACATGCCGGATGAAAAGGGGTAAAAACTCGGGATATGTAGCGGACAAGGTCTCCACAGATGTCGAAATACGCGTGGTATCCATACGAATCAAATCCAGATCGAAACGCTTCACTTTAACTTCAATCCTATCGCGTGAAGTATCTATCGCGAAGCGATTCTTCTTCCCACACGAAACGAAAAGCAACATCAGAATTAGCAATATAGATGGATATTGTCTCATAAGCAGTATAAAAGGGTTATGCTCATCTGTTTAAAATATATTTTTCGGTATCGGATAGAATATGCCGTGATCATTCCCTTGTAAGTCAAAGTTAGTTGAAATGGCTGTTTCATAGGTAAAGATTAAAGCCGTATTCATAAGCTTAGAGTGAGATTATCGAAATAATTCTTTCATACGACTGATTGAAGATACAAAAATAATAAAATTATCGTATCGTTTTGTTTCCTATACGTTATCTGTTACGCTATGAACGAAAAGAGAGCATTCAAAATGAATACTCTCTTTCGGATTATTTGAGCCTCTTGTCGGATTCGAACCAACGACCCCGAGATTACAAATCACGTGCTCTGGCCAGCTGAGCTAAAGAGGCAAGTGGGTAAGCTGGCTACATCGCACCGCTACGACCTAATACCCTTGCTGCGATCAAGCCCTGGGGGAGTTCAAAGGGAGCTGGTCGTGTAGGACTTACCCGGCACAAAAGTACTGTATTTGGATGAAATAACAAAACTTTGAATTGAATTTTCACTCAAAAATTGGATTGAAAGCACTCAGCATAAGATTCATTCGAATTTTCTCCATTCTTTTAGCATTATTTCGCTACCTTTGGATTTTCCAATTTGAAATGAATCAAGCTACCAAAGATTTTATAAAATCATTTGCCGATGAAGACGTAATCAATTTATCATTGAAAAGGTCTAAATTCTACGATGTGGATATTCCACTGGCAATCAGACAGATTGAAGGCAAGCAAAAAGTAAGAAAGAAAATTCCCACTTTTTTCGTATGTGAAGACCTGCTCTATCCCGTTAAACTTTCGTTGGAGCAATCTTCTTCGGAAATTACGGCGGATTATAAATCAAAACGTTGCGATGGTAAAGTATTGGTAGATTTAACCGGCGGATTTGGCGTTGACAGCTACTTTTTTTCTTTTCGTTTTGAGCAAATAATTTATGTCGAAAGACAGGAAGAACTTTGCGGACTTGCAGAGCATAATTTTAAGGCTTTGAAGCGAACAAACATACAAGTTGTTTGTGATTCAGCGGAAAAATACCTGACTCGAACGAAGATATGTGATTGGATTTATCTTGATCCGGCACGCCGAACAGCCAATGGAAAAAAGACAATACGGTTGGTCGATTCCGAACCGGATGTTACAAACTTAGCAGGGAAACTTCTTGAAAAAAGCGAAAATGTCATGATTAAACTTTCGCCGATGATTGACATCGCAAGCATACTAAAAGAGTTGCCCCAAACTATAGAAATACACATTATTGCCGTGGAAAATGAATGTAAGGAAATCATTGCGATAATGAAACGTTCTGCTACAGGCAACCTTTCAATCAGGACTATCAATATCCCGAATAGTAAACCGGTGGAAATATTTGATTTTCAAATTGGCGATGAAGAATGCGCTTCAACCCAATTTGCAAACGACCTAAATGACTATCTGTACGAACCCAACGCGGCTGTAATGAAGAGTGGTGCTTTCAAGTTGATAAGTGAACAATACGCAGTCGCCAAGTTGCACAATAACAGCCACCTATATACTTCAAACAAGTTAATTAGAGACTTTCCGGGACGGATTTTTCGGGTTAAAAAAATATATGACTTTAGCAAAGAAGCCATTAAACAGCTTCGAATTAATAGCGATAGTGCCAATTTAGCTATCCGAAATTTTCCGATGACAGTCGATGAGTTACGAAAGAGATTAAAACTTTTGGATGGAGGCGATACCTACCTTTTCGCAACAACCGTTCAACACGAAAAGAGAGTGTTGATCAGTTGTTTTAAGGTTTAGCGTTATGTTGTACAAAAAAATGCAACCCCTGTTTTTATTTAACCGGCTGCATTTTAATATTTTACACTTTGTCCGAAAAGACGATAGAAAGCGTTATTATCGATTCTTCAGTTTTCAGACTTACCATTTTGTGCTGAAAATTTTCGGGTTAACTATGACGGATACAAAAGCCCAGTCTTGCCACACTTTGTGATCACCTCCTTTGACATAATCTGTCGTACTCGTCCCGAAGAAAGTCGAATAACCGCAGGTTAGCTTAACGTCTTTCATCAGGTTGTAGTCAAACTGCAAATCTATTTCAGAGCCTAATCCGTTTTTTATTTTCTCGCCTATACGATAAACATCGCTACCCGTACTAAAATGATGATAAGTCAGTCCTAAAGTAGTTTTCGATGAAGGTTTGACAGAAACACCGAGAAATTTATCCCAAATTCCTATATTCATCCCCGTATTATAGGGGTCATCGATAAATAAATCCATCACTCCGTATAATCCGTGATTTCCACCATAAAGTGGCAAAAACGAGTTGTAGGTACTGTTGCCATTTGGCGATTGATATTCTTCTCCACTCAGGTAATCCGTCCCTGCAGTAAATTTTAACGGTTTGATGACATCATATTCCGCTTTTAGGGTCAACATGTAAGCCGAAATTTTCTCGCTAATTCCTTTTCTTTCGCCCATTTGGTAAAAAGCATTTCCTTGCAGGCGAAGCCGTGAAACAGGCTTGTAAGTCAAGTAGGTGCCGAAGGTTTGCAAATTAGCCAGTTTAGTCTCTCCCAAATTCTGATTACCAACCTCATAGCCCACGTTAACAAAGAGAAAAGAAGGCGTAAAATCACTTATCATATTATTTTGATAATAAAGTGCTTGCATCGTTTTGTATGGAATACCTGTACCGAAATAATACGTTCCACCGTTGATTCTGTCCACATCTTGATTATAAGCTAAAATAGCATCTACTTGATGTGAATTAGTCTGATAACCAAACTTCAAGGCATCATGCGAACGAGATGCCTGATTAAAATCAGCAACAGAGAGTAACCTACCATCTGCATAATGCAGAACTTGCCGTCCAAATTTGGCGAAAAATCCATTTTCACTTTTCAATTGCGCCCAAGCTTCATAAATAGCTGTATTGCTGTTTTTGGCATTCGAGTAAGGATATTCGCCCCAAATACTGACATTTTGTAAACTCAGATTTGCGGACAATCCTTCTCGTTGATAATCGATAGACAATCGGGTACGTTGGTTGATGAGCCCGCTCGATTTGTCATCTTCAAAGAGCGGTTTTTTGTATCCGTTTCGGTATTCAGCTCTTGGACGTAATTGAACTCCAATATTAAAATTATTGGGTTTCTCTTCTTGAGCTTTTACAGTCCAGATAGAACCTAAAACAAGGATAACAGATAAAAGGAATTGGTTTCTTTTCATGGCTTCGATTTTAAAAACAAATGAATAATTCTTATTTAAATGATACGTAAAAACAATTTACTCCGCACTGTAGGTATGTACGCTTACTCCTTTGGCGGAAGGCAGATAGTTTACCCCATACCAGCAGATTTGCAACAATACAAATGAAAACAGTAGAATGACAAGAGATTTTCGGAAGTGATTCGGTCTGTGGCTTCGATAGTGAATGTAGATCAAGAAACCCAGCCACGTTGCTGCCGCCCACGTTTCTTTGGGATCCCAACTCCAGTAATGTCCCCAGGCTTCTTTTGCCCAAAGCGCACCAATCAACATTCCCATAGTTACAAAAGCGGTACCTACATAAACTAAATTATCAATCAGATTCATCACGTCTTTATTGAAACGCTTGTCGTTTTTACGGATAAGAAAATAGAGTGAGATAATTGCGGCTGCTCCGAGAACGGCGTACGAAAACATGTATATTATCACATGTGGCGCGAACCAAGGACTCTGAAGAGCCGGCATCAATGTTTTGTTGTGAATCTCCGGTTTGAAGATATTGACGCAAATAAAAACCAGAGCAAGGACTGTACTGAAAGAAAGTATCCATTTGTATTTCCAGCGCATGTATGTGAGAAGTCCTGCTACCGGCAGAAAGAAAGAATACCAAAGACGCGTCTCTCCCATGGTTCGCAGAGGCGGTCGTTCCAGCGAAATCCAAATTCCGGCAATAAATGAAGCAAAAACGATTATTCCGGCAATTGTCAGCAGATAAGCCGCGCCAACTTTGTCTTTAAATGCCATAAAAGCACCCAGCGCCCACAGGATTACTGCGGGGATAGCGAAAAACACGAAAGTTTCCCAAGTCATAATATTTTCTGTTACGAGTTAAAATAGAAACAAGATAGTACAATTCATCTTTTTTTCAACTTAGATGCTTCAACACCTGCTCCAGTTCATATTCCGTCTGTACCAATACCTGACGGGCTTTGCTCCCTTCATTCGGTCCGATTACCCCCGCTACTTCCAACTGGTCCGCAAGCCGTCCGGCGCGATTGTAGCCGATGGAGAATTTGCGCTGAATCATGGATGTAGAACCTTGTTGCGTAGCCACAATCATTCGAGCCGCTTCATCAAATAGCGGATCACGCTTACTCATGTCCACCGAAGATGGGTCAACAGTCTCGCCATCGGGTCCATTGTATTCCGGTAGATAGAATGCAGTAGGATAACCGCGCTGATTTCCGATGAAAAGCGCGATTTGTTCTACTTCGGGGGTATCGACAAATGCACACTGCACACGGGTCAAATCACTCCCCTGCGAGAAGAGTAAGTCGCCTCGTCCGACTAATTGATTGGCACCGGGCGCGTCTAAAATCGTTCTTGAATCGATCATTGACGACACTCGGAAAGCTACCCGAGCCGGAAAATTGGCTTTGATAACACCGGTAATAATATTGACTGATGGACGCTGGGTGGCGATAATCATATGAATACCCACCGCACGAGCCAACTGCGCGATACGCGCTATCGGCATTTCCACTTCCTTTCCGGCGGTCATGATTAAATCGCCAAATTCATCTACGATTACCACGATGTAGGGCAAAAATCGGTGACCTTTTTCGGGATTCAACTCACGGTTGACAAACTTCTCGTTGTATTCTTTGATATTTCGCACGTGTGCTTTTTTCAGCAAATCGTATCGGTCGTCCATCTCGATACAGAGCGAATTCAGTGTATGTACTACTTTGGTTGTATCCGTAATGATTGCATCTTCGCCATCCGGCAGTTTTGCCAAGAAATGTTTTTCAATGGCTCCGTAGATGTTGAATTCGACTTTTTTTGGATCAATTAGTACAAATTTAAGTTGCGAAGGATGCTTTTTATACAGCAGAGATGTAATAATAGCATTCAATCCGACCGATTTTCCTTGTCCGGTAGCCCCCGCCACAAGCAAGTGGGGCATTTTAGTCAAATCGACCATGAAAATATCGTTCGTAATGGTCTTTCCAAAAGCTATCGGCAATTCAAATTTCGATTCGCTAAATTTTTTGGAAGCGATTACCGAGTTCATCGAAACGATGTGCGGCTCGTTATTGGGCACTTCTATACCGATTGTCCCCTTTCCCGGTATCGGAGCGATGATGCGGATCCCGGTAGCTGCCAGACTCAGCATAATATCCGACTCCAAGTTTCGGATTTTGGAAATACGGATACCGGAGCGGGGTACGATTTCGTAAAGCGTGATAGTCGGTCCTATCGTGGCTTTTATGGAATCGATCTCAATATCAAAATTTCGCAGGGTAGTGATGATTCTGTCCTTATTTGCCTTTTGCTCTACCATATCTACGTTCACGTCATTGTCGGATGGGTAGGTTCTCAGCAATTCGAGCGTCGGTGGCTGATATTTGGATAAATCGAGCGTCGGATCAAATTTTCCCAAACGAAGAACATTGTAATTCGGGTCATTATTCTCATCCTCATTATAGTCATTCATCGGGTTATCCGACTTTGGATTGTTTGTCGCGGGCTTTTCCACCTCGAATAGAATACCCTCGTCGTTATCCTCATTTAGAATGGATTTATCTACAGGTGATTTCTTCACAGAATTTTCTGTGTTTGTTTTCGCCCGTACAATCCAGTCTTCCGGAATTATCTCGGTGCCAACTGCAACCGGGTCTTCTCCTTCTTCTTGTGAAAATCCGGTTCCTTTTTTCTTGAAAATATTTTTTAGAAAAGGGATAGTTCCTCCCCACGTAAAAATCAGATATACAGTGAGTGCCACGGCAAGTAGCAACAAGGTTCCGGATCTGCCAATGTAAGAGTTAAGCAACTCGGAGGCAATATACTGTCCGTGTTTTCCGCCCAAGGAAAAAAAAGTTGGTTGTAATACCGGGAACAGATCGGTAACGTACCCCAACAATACGGATAACCATATAAGCCAGAAAAACGCATGAAAGAAGGCTTTCCATATTGGCATGGTCTTCACGTGCATCAATCGTAGTGCTATGATTACCAAAAAGAAAAGGATCGCAAACGAAGAAACTCCGAATAGATTGTCAATAAATGTTTCCGAAAGATAAGCCCCCATGACCGAAGTCCAGTTCTTCACGTCATGTCGGATAGCAAGCGATTCCCTGAACGAAATGTTGTCAAACACGCTCTTGTCAGCCGCACCGGTAAAAAAATAGGAGATGAAAGATAAAAAAGAGTAGATTATCAAAACCGACAAAAATAAACCGGCAATGAAATGGGTTCGTTCATCTTTGAAAAAAGAGACAATATTTTGTAAAATTCCCGGACCTCCGGTTTTTTTGTAGCTTTGAGCAGGAGCTGATTTCCGCTGGGCGGAAGAATGTCTAATTGGTTTTTTGGCCATGCACTTTTCGGATATGGAGAAACAGATAAATGAAAACCGGGAAAACTTGATTTGCAGTTTATGACTAAAAAATCAAAACTTCAGATTGTTAATTATAAAAACTTTAATTTGCAAAAATACAAAAAATGAATGGCAATAAAAATCGTTTTTATTAAATTTGCCTTATTTTTTAGGAGTTGCGTGTCGAAATGAGAACAGATTCTGATTTTTGCACAAAGATTAGAAAGGTTTAGAGCGACATCATCATTAGTATCAACATCCTGTTATAGTTCCTAATGACAAAGAAAGAACGTTACATACACGCATTGCGGTGGTTTGAAGAAAATATGCCCATCGCGGAGACCGAATTGAGATACAGCGATCCATATAGTTTGCTCGTTGCTGTAATTCTATCCGCCCAATGTACCGACAAACGTGTTAACATAGTCACACCGCCACTCATAGAAGCCTATCCAACAGCCAACGAGATGGCAAATGCCGAGCCGGAAGAGATTTTCAAGTATATCAAGTCTGTCTCTTACCCCAACAACAAATCCAAACATTTGGTAGGAATGGCTCAAAAGTTGATCAGCGACTTCAATGGGCAAGTGCCCGACAATGTGGAAGATTTGCAAAAATTACCGGGAGTAGGGAGAAAAACGGCAAACGTGATTGCTTCGGTCGTGTACGACCTACCTGCTATGGCAGTCGATACGCATGTCTTTCGCGTTTCGGAAAGACTGGGACTGACTACTAATTCCAAAAATCCCCTTCAAACCGAAAAAGAATTGGTAAAACACATTCCGGACACACTTATCCCCAAAGCCCATCATTGGCTGATTCTGCACGGACGCTACACCTGCCAAGCTCGTAAGCCCAAATGTGAACTATGTGGATTGAATCAGTGGTGCAGGTGGTACGGAAAACATAGTATAAATGTGAGGAATCAAGACGAAAAATCCGACTCCTGATTGACAGGAAAGCACATAAGATTCTAATTATCAATCTCTATATATCCTTTTTTTATTTTATAACTATGAAAATGATTCTTACACCATCTGCCTGCCCTATGCAGTCATGAAATGACTCGGTAAAAACAATTTCGGAAAACAACAGTTCTAAATAATCGAAAAAAAATCTAAGTGGCTTAAAATCAACAATTCTTAAAAGAATTTTTCTTCTTGAAATCGGAATTAAAAATTTTATCGAAAGAACTAAAAAGAGAACAAAAAAACATCTATCTTTGCACACTCAAATTCGCCTTTTTAGCTCAGTTGGTAGAGCAATTCATTCGTAATGAATAGGTCTGGGGTTCGAGTCCCCAAAAAGGCTCTAATTTCATAAACTAATTTTGTGAATTTTCTTTGTTACCATTTTATACTACTTAATTCAATTAATTTCGCATGAAACAGACATATAAAAGTAACTTTGACACACAAGGGTATGATTAATGGTGCGTTCCATGTGTCCTTAATGAAAAAAATAAAAAACAAACGCATGAAAAAGTATCTTTTAATATTGGCTGTAATATTTCTTGTGGCTTGCTCAAACAAAACAGATAAAATTCTGAATGAAGTAGCTAAGTTAACTCAAAAAGACTACATCATTACCGATGCCGGTTCTACCCGATTTGTTGAAGTAGGTATTGAATATAAAGACCAAATAAAAGCGGTAATTGAAAAAAATGTCGGCACCAATCCCGAAACAAAAGTATTGCGACCGATAGGTGCATCTCGTACAAATGAAACTTACTATTGGGAAACGCCCAAAATCGTCGTTTATCAAATCAACTGGATCAATGAAGATGGCAAGACAATTGATGTTGATGTAAACATCGCTGAAAAAGAGAAAAAATAATTCTTCCCGATTTTCAACATCGAAATCTTGTTGTTTCTTTAACCGATTCTTTTGGAGATCGGCAAATATGCACTAATTAACCATTCTTTTTAAGGCATGGTTAGTCAGTATTCACTCCTTACCAATAAAATAAGCGGGTAAAAGTCAGTTTGTCGTGAAAACGATAACCAAAATAGATTTTTTTGTACGTACAGCTAAGTAGTGGGAGGCGGTTCTTTTATCCTACTTAAAAAAGTTTTCGTTGATGAATATTTCAAAACTGAAGAAATACCGGTTCCCATCTCTTTTATAATCCTTGCACAAGGTCAATAGCATGATTCTGAAAGACGGTACGATACGAACATTTTTTTCTGAAATCTGAGATGCTTGACGTGTATTCCGGTAAATCTTATCAAAACAACGTGTTTTTCTTTCAAAAAAACGATCTTTGTGAAATTATAATCCTATATTTGTAGGAATAAAATCAACAAAAAACAAACTTCATATACAGACTTAATCGTTAAAAGACATTTACCATGAGACTTATTATTCAACCGGATTACGAAAACGTATCGGAATGGGCTGCGAATTATATTGCATCCAAAATAACCGCGGCTAAACCAACTGCCGACAAACCATTCGTACTGGGTCTGCCGACAGGCTCATCGCCATTAGGCACTTATAAACAATTAATTAGACTCTACAAAGAAGGGATTATCTCATTTGAAAACGTGATTACTTTCAACATGGACGAATACGTGGGACTACCCAAAGCCCACTCCCAAAGTTATTACAATTTTATGTGGTCTAATTTTTTCAATCATATCGACATTAAACCGGAAAATGCAAATATACTGGATGGAACCATCGATGACTTAGAAGCTGAATGTTCGGCTTACGAGACTAAAATACGGGAAGTGGGCGGAATAGATCTTTTCCTCGGAGGTATTGGACCGGATGGGCACATTGCCTTTAACGAACCGGCATCGTCACTTTCGTCGCGCACACGTCAAAAGACACTTACCACTGATACGATGATAGCTAACTCCCGTTTTTTTGACAATGATGTAAATAAAGTTCCCAAAACGGCTTTGACAGTAGGTGTAGGAACGGTGCTTGATGCCAAAGAAGTGGTAATAATTGTCAACGGACACAACAAGGCTCGTGCGCTTCGGCATGCCGTGGAAGAACCCATCAACCATATGTGGACAATCAGTGCGCTTCAGATGCACGAAAAAGGCATCATCGTATGTGATTACGATGCTTGCGCTGAACTGAAAGTGGGAACGTACAAGTATTTTCTTGACATTGAGAAAGATAGATTAGACCCGAGTAGCTTGTTGTAGTCGTATTAAGTGAAAAAACACTTAAAAACCAAATCGTATTTCATTGAAATAGTCGAGAATTAAAAATAAATAATTTTTTCAAAGAAAGATTTTTTTCAAAGAAAGATTTTTTTGTAAATTTGTAGATTCTTAAAAAATAACCCAAACAATCGAATAATATGTCAGGAACCGTAGGACGTATCTCGCAAATCATTGGTCCGGTAGTGGATGTTTATTTTAACTTAAGCGCGAAAGACGAATCGCAACTTCCCGCGATTCATGACGCATTATTTATCGACCGAGGGGATGGGCGTGAACTAATCGTAGAGGTGCAACAGCACATTGGAGAAAATACGGTTCGGACCGTGGCGATGGACTCTACGGACGGTCTCAGACGCGGATTACCCGTGAAAGCCGCGGGAACACCCATCACGATGCCTGTTGGCGAACAAGTCAAAGGACGCTTGATGAATGTAATCGGCGAATCCATTGACGGAATGAAGCTTTTGAATCGTAAAGGCGCGTATCCTATCCACCGCGAACCACCCAAGTTTGAAGACCTTTCGACTTCGACCGAGGTGCTTTTTACCGGAATCAAAGTGATTGACCTGATTGAACCTTATGCCAAAGGTGGTAAGATCGGATTGTTTGGTGGAGCCGGTGTGGGAAAAACAGTACTCATTCAAGAGCTGATCAACAACATCGCCAAAGGGCACAGCGGATTTTCCGTGTTTGCCGGAGTTGGAGAGCGTACCCGCGAGGGAAATGATTTGCTGCGCGAAATGATTGAATCGGATGTAATCCGTTATGGTGCCGAGTTCAAAAAAAGCATGGAAGAAGGACACTGGGACTTATCCAAAGTGGACTATGACGAAGTGGCAAAATCGCAAGCGACACTCGTTTTCGGACAGATGAACGAACCGCCGGGAGCACGTTCTTCCGTAGCATTGTCCGGATTGACCGTAGCGGAGTCTTTTCGCGACAGAGTAGGCGAGGACAAAAAAGGCGGTAATGATATTTTGTTCTTTATCGATAATATTTTCCGGTTTACGCAAGCCGGCTCGGAAGTTTCAGCTTTGTTGGGACGTATGCCTTCCGCCGTAGGTTATCAACCTACGCTCTCTACCGAAATGGGTACGATGCAAGAACGTATTACTTCAACTACCTACGGTTCAATCACTTCGGTACAGGCTGTTTATGTCCCTGCCGATGACTTGACAGACCCTGCACCTGCGACGACCTTCTCACACTTGGACGCTACCACCGTATTGAGCCGTAAGATTGCCGAGTTGGGTATTTTCCCCGCTGTGGATCCGTTGGATTCTACTTCGCGGATTTTGGATCCGGCTGTTGTGGGAGAAGACCACTACAATACGGCTCAACGTGTAAAACAAATTCTGCAACGCAACAAAGAACTACAGGATATCATCTCAATATTGGGCATGGAAGAGCTGTCGGACGAAGATAAAATTACGGTCAATCGCGCCCGTAAAATCCAACGTTTCCTGTCCCAACCGTTTTTCATGGCGGCGCAGTTTACAGGCGTACCCGGCGTGATGGTGCCGATAGAAGAAACAATTCGCGGGTTCAAGATGATTTTGGACGGTGAATTGGACGAATATCCCGAAATGGCTTTCTTGAACGTAGGCGTAATTGACGAAGCCATCGAAAAAGGGAAAAAGTTGTTGGAGCAAGCAAAAATGTAGTTTTATAGAGATAGCGAGAATAGATTCTATTGCAGATGAAACTTGAAATACTAACACCGGAGCAAATTATTTTTTCAGGAGAAGTAACGTCCGTTACTGTTCCCGGAACGAAAGGGCGTTTTACCATTTTGGAGCACCATGCTCCCATCATTTCAAGTCTGGGAGTAGGAGAGATAACTTATCGAATTGAAGATAAAGACAATACCGTTAGGACGAACGGTGGATTTGTGGAAGTGAGCAACAACAATATTTCCATAGCGATAGAATTGATTCATGAATAAAGCGTTTCGTCTGATAGGGCTTTTGACCGGCAGTTTGGTAACACTTACGCTCATCGCTTTAGTGGTGTTTTACAGTGTAGGATTGCAATATAAGCCGGTTAATTTCTGGCTGATTCCCGTATTTTTCGGTTTGCTGATTTTTGTACTTGCATTAATCGTGAATAAATACATCGCCGACAAGAAAGAGCTTTCGATTGGTAGCATTTTCGGGATTCGCGTTTTTTTTATCAGCCTGATAGCGGTATTTATCATTATCAACATGCTGATTGACAGAGAATCGATACTTTCATTTACAATAACATCGGTTGTGTTTGCTTTGATTTTTTCTTATTTCGAAACAAAAATTTTATTGGTATTAAACCAAAAAGACAAAAAGAAGATAGAATAACGAATGTTCTCTAAATTCAAATCACACATAGTGACTTTAACGACGTTCATTTTTTTGATGAATATCGCACCGTTGTATGCCGCCGAGCAAAGCGAAGAAAAGAAATCGTTCGACATCAAAGAAATGATTTTCTCACATGTGCTGGACGCGTATGAATGGCATTTGTTTACCGTTGGAGACAAGCACGTTTCCATTCCACTGCCTGTTATCGTAAAGGGCGATGATGGCTGGCATGTGTTTTCATCGTCAAGGCTGAGCCACGGACACGAATACGAAGGATTCCATATTTCGCATGATGAGCATTACAATGGGAAGATTGTAACTAAGAATGCTTCCGGAGAAATAGTGCGACCGTTGGATTTATCCCTGACCAAAAATGCCGCATCCATTTTATTGGCAAGTTTGATGCTGATTCTTATTTTATTGAGCGTAGCTTTACGTTACAAGAAAGACCCGATTCGGTCGATGAAAGGCTTCGGCGGAGCCATCGAGCAACTGACCATGAGTATTTACAACGACATAATCAAACCAAGCATTCCGAATGATTATAAGCGTTTTACACCCTATTTACTTACAATTTTCTACTTTATTTTTTTCAATAACCTACTGGGGTTAGTACCGTTTTTCCCCGGTGGAGCGAACGTAACAGGAAATATCGCTGTAACGTTGGTATTGGCACTACTTACATTTATCGCTACCAACTTTTTTGGCAACAAAGCCTATTGGAAAGAAGTTTTTTGGCCCGATGTGCCTATTTTCTTGAAAACGCCGGTATTTCCACTGATGCAGTTTATCGAAATCATCGGCATACTTACCAAGCCTTTTGCTCTGATGATTCGTCTCTTTGCCAATATATTGGCAGGACACATGATTATTCTTGTACTGATGGGATTGATTTTCATGTTTGCCGCGCTGATGGGAATCGGAGCAGCTGTCGGTGTATCGGTCGTATCGGTCGCGTTCGGAATATTCATGACTTTATTGGAAGTGCTGGTAGCCTTCATTCAAGCCTATGTGTTTACGATGCTTTCAGCTATATTTATCGGTATGGCGCGTGCAGAGCATCATTAATTTTAGATAAAGAAATATCAAAACAAGAATAAAATTAACTCTAAAAAAAAACAATTTATGTTACTTTCAATCTTATTACAAGTGGCTGCTACAGCCGGTTTAGCAAATTTTGGCGCAGCGTTGGGAGCAGGTATTGCAGTTATTGGTGCCGGACTTGGTATCGGTCGTATTGGCGGTCAAGCCATGGAAGCCATTTCACGTCAACCCGAGTCGGCTGGCGATATTCGTTCAAACATGATTGTAATCGCGGCACTTATCGAAGGGGTTGCTTTCCTTGCCGTTATTGTCTGCGCGTTAGCTATCTTTATTAAGTAAGTAAGTAAGATGGAACTTTTTACCCCCGACGTTGGGTTAATCTTTTGGATGCTCATCCCGTTTTTAGTAGTCTTTTTTATCTTGGCTAAATTTGCGTGGCCCGCGATACTAAAAGGCGTAGAAAGACGGAATCAGTACATCGATGAATCTTTGCTGGCTGCCAAGCAAGCTCGCGATGAGCTATCTCATGTCAAAGCCGATAGCGAAAGCATTCTTGACCAGGCGAGAAAAGACCAGGCGGCTATTCTTGCCGAAGCGGCAAAAACGCGTGATATGATTGTGGCTGACGCGAAAGAAAAAGCAGACGTAGAAGCAGCGAAGATGATCGAGATAGCGCGCGATCAGATCCGGTTGGAGAAAGAAGACGCCATCCGCCAGATTCGCCGAGAAGTAGCTACGCTTTCCGTGGATATTGCCGAAAAAGTACTGCGCGAAAAGTTGGATGAGAAAAACGGACAGATGAATATGATTGATCGTCTGCTTGACGAAATCAATATCCCGAAATCTTGACGTTTTCGCGTACAGATAAAAAAAAAGAGAACACACTTTATAAATAATCTCACCTATTCGGATTTTGGTTACCCGATTTTCGATAAAAGAATATGAATACCGGACTTATATCAGTTAGATATGCGACTGCTTTGTTTGAATTTTCAAAAGAAACAAATTCTTTGGAGAAAATTTATGGCGAAGCCAAGATGCTTACGCTCCTATTTTCGAAGATGAGTGAACTCCGATTGGTCCTTGAAAATCCGGTCATTTCCGTTTCTGAGAAGCGACTGCTGATACGCAATGCCGCGGGGGGTAATCCAAGTAAAATTTTTACCGAGTTTATCGACTTACTTTTGCAAAACAGACGTGAAAATCAGGTGCAGAGCATCATGCTTAAGTTTATGGACTTGTACCGGATACACAAAAATATTCGTTACGGTAAATTAACAACCGCCATCGCTGTCGATGATGCCACAGAGGCAAGATTGATTCAATTGATTACCGACCAAGTAGGTGGAACACTCGAATTGGAAAAAGTCGTGGAACCTTCGATTTTGGGCGGCTTCAAGTTGGAAGTGGACGATGTACGCTGGGATGCGAGTATTTCAGGACAATTACAAAATGTAAAAAAAGAATACATCGAACGAAACAGAAGGATTGTTTAGGGTTCGGATATGAAAATTGTAAATGATTAAATTGTAAATAGATACATGGCTGATAACAACATAAGAGTAAGCGAAGTTTCCGAGATATTGCGTCTGCAATTGGAAAAAATCGATACCGGAGTCAAATTTGACGAGATTGGAACCGTTATTCAGGTAAGTGACGGTGTTGTCCGTATTTACGGTCTTCGCAACGCGGAAGCCAACGAATTGCTGGAGTTTGAAAACGGAATCCAAGCTATCGTGATGAATCTGGAAGAGGATAATGTAGGAGCTGTTTTGTTAGGACCATCCAGCGAAATCAAAGAAGGCGATACGGTAAAACGTACGAAACACGTGGCTTCCATAATGGTAAGCGAGGAAATGTTGGGTCGTGTAATCAATCCACTCGGCGAAGCACTTGACGGACGGGGTAAGATTGGCGGAGAACTGATTGAAATGCCTTTGGAACGTAAAGCTCCGGGGGTTATCTACCGCCAGCCGGTAAACCAACCACTCCAAACCGGACTCAAAGCCATTGACGCGATGATTCCTATCGGACGCGGACAGCGCGAACTTATTATTGGCGACCGACAAACGGGAAAAACCAGTATTGCCATAGATACGATCATCAACCAACGCCGTAATTTTGACGAAGGCGATCCGGTTTATTGCATCTATGTCGCGATTGGGCAAAAAGGTTCAACCGTTGCCAGTATTGTACAGACATTACGTGAGCACAACGCCATGGAATATACGGTAATCGTTGCCGCCAATGCTTCAGACCCCGCTGCTCTTCAGTATTACGCCCCATTTGCCGGAGCGGCCATCGGAGAATATTTCCGGGATACGGGACGACACGCACTTGTGATTTATGACGACCTTTCCAAACAAGCAGTGGCATACCGCGAAGTTTCTCTGATTCTTCGTCGTCCATCCGGACGGGAAGCCTATCCGGGCGACATATTCTATTTACACTCCCGTTTGCTCGAACGCGCCGCCAAAATCATCAGTCAGGAAGAAGTTGCCGTACAGATGAACGACTTGCCTGAAAGCCTGAAAGGCAAAGTAAAAGGTGGAGGATCGCTTACCGCCTTGCCGATGATTGAAACGCAAGCAGGCGATGTGTCCGCTTATATTCCTACCAATGTCATTTCGATTACCGACGGACAGATATTTTTGGATACCGATTTGTTTAATCAGGGTAATCGACCCGCGGTTAACGTAGGTATTTCCGTCTCGCGGGTGGGTGGTAACGCGCAAATCAAGGCAATGAAGAAAGTTGCCGGAACCTTGAAAATCGACCAAGCGCAGTATCGCGAATTGGAAGCCTTTACCAAATTTGGTAGCGATATGGATCCCGTAACCGCCATGACGATTAATAAAGGGCAAAAAAATACGCGTTTACTCGTGCAACCGCTACACCATCCGATGGCGGTAGAGAAACAGGTTGCCGTACTCTATTGCGGTACGCACGGGTTACTGGCTAAAGTTGCGATAGAGAAAGTTCCCTTATTTGAAAAAGAACTCCTAAACACTTTGGAATTGCTACACCAAGAAGATGTGTTGGATGTAATAAAGGGGGGAGTTATTGACGATAACGTAACTACAATCATCAAAGAAACAGCGGAAGACGTAATAAGGCGAATATAAAAGCAAACGCGCATCAAACATGTCTATTTCTCAGGAAATGGTTATTTGTAATTTTGTACTAATTTGTAAAACAATATCTGAAAAGTGGCTTCGTTAAAGGAAATAAAATCACGGATACAGTCCGTCAAATCAACGCAGAAGATTACTTCGGCGATGAAGATGGTTTCGTCTGCCAAATTGCGCAAAGCGCAAAAGCAGATCGAAAGTTTTTATCCTTACGAACAGAAGTTGACACATATCCTTACCAATTTCTTGAGTACGGAAGAAGAGAATACATCTGTATATGCGGAAAACAGGGAGGTAAAACGAGTAGCCATCGTAGCGTTCTCGTCCAATTCCAGTTTGTGCGGTAGTTACAACTCCAACGTGGTAAAAAAACTTACAGCTACGATAAAAGAATACAGTCATTTGGGGAAAGATAATATCGTGATTTTTCCGATAGGAAAGAAAATAGCACAAGCCGTTAAGAAAATGGGATTTCCTATTGCCGAGAACTTTGATGGGATGGCTGACAGACCCACCTATCAAGCATCACAGGAATTTTCCGATAGGTTGATGAATATGTTCGTAGCACATGAGGTTGATAAAGTAGAGTTAATTTATCATCATTTCAAAAATAAAAGTTCGCAAGTATTGGTTCAAGAAACCTATTTGCCCATCTCACTTGAATACGCCAATGACGGTAGGACTACCATCCACACCAACTACCTTGTAGAACCGAATAGACCGGAGTTGCTGAACGAATTGATTCCCAAAGTAATAAGATTAAAATTATACACAGCTTTGCTTGATTCTGCCGCATCGGAACATGCTGCCCGAACCATTGCTATGCAAATAGCGACCGACAACGCCGATGATCTGCTTCAAGAACTCAATCTGGAATACAATAAATCGCGCCAACAGGCTATTACCAGCGAACTATTGGATATAATAGGGGGATCTTTTGGGCAGAATTAAACAATAGAGATTATATAAATTAGATTACTATAGCGTTAGTTTTCAATGAGATCGAGAAATTGTGTAGTCCGCAGGCAATAAGCATCACTTTGTGTGCAAAGCCAAACTTTCGACATCTGAAAGTGTCTTTCACAATTCTCCATTTCTTAGCTCTTCCAATGGCATGTTCAACACCAATGCGGATGGAAGATATTTCTTTGTTCTGCTCTTTTTGTTCTTTAGTAAGTTCTTTACCTTTTGGTTTCTTTGTGGGCATAATTACAGTT
>JBKEBE010000118.1:0-7970 GCA_047973025.1 Paludibacteraceae bacterium | reverse complement strand
TAAATCGGTATCGTCAACAATCAAACATCGTGGATTTGAATTGTCCATCCGGCTATTGTTCCGGACTTTACGAATCAGCTGCAGGTTAATGCTGTATGCCAAATTACGCCAGTCTATTAAGCTCTCGTTCATTAATCGGGAGAAAACATCTTTACCGCACGAAAGAAACCGGTACAGGGCAGAATCCGCATAGTGCCACGAGTTTTTAATCTCGAAGAAGGGAAATAGTAACAGCAACACAAGTTTGCAGTAATTACTACACTTGAGACTATTGGCTAGGGAAAAACCAAGTTTTTTGTCCGAAAATGTCAAAGAGCGTATGAAACCAAAAATTGTTTCCGTTGCTTTTTCACTTGAAGTAAAAAAGCTATTAATCTGAAGAAAGTAGTATTGTATCTTTGTCTCGCAGCATATTGTTTGGGTTTTGTTTTTCGACATAAAGTTACTGAATATCAGCGACTTTGCCGGGATTTTATACTGTTTTTTTGTTGTAAATCAGCAAGTTATTTTACTTGCGAAAGTTGAATTAATAATATAAAAAAGTGGGTGTTGGTAATAGCAACTCGATTTCACGAAACAAACATGTAAACGCATAACATCCATACTTTTTAAAAATCACATGCAAGTTTCGTGCGAATCCTTAAAACAAATCATTGACTTATGAAAAAAAAAGTAACAAAAATCGGTCTTGTAGCGATAGTAATAGCTGCATCAACATTTTCATTTTCTTCATGCAATAAAAAGGCGCAAAAAGCAGAACCGGTAGAGGAAGATTCTATCGTCGTCGTTGAAGAAATTCCGCTAACAAAAGATTATAGTACTTACGCTTACGAGCAAAAAGAAGAAGTACTTGCTGACGCGAAAGCCGAATTGGACGCGATGAATCAAAAAGTTGACGAACTAAAAGCAGAAGCCGGACAAAAAGCAGAACAACTCTCGGAAGAGGCCAAAGCAAGTTACGAACAAGCGATAAACGATGTCGAGAAAACGCGTGATGATTATAAACTAAAACTCGAAGCGTTAGAAAAGAGTACTGCGGAAACTTGGAATGTGGCAAAATCAAATGCAGCTGACGCTTACAATACAGCAGCCCAAGATATTGAAGATACGTATAACAACACCAAAGATGCCGTTTCCGGAGCCATAGACAAAGCATCCGAAAAGGTGTCTGAAGGAGTACAAGGGGTACAAGATGCCACCAAAAAGACCGCTAAAGAGGTAAAAGGCGCGTTGAAATAAACAAAAAATATGCTCGGTACGTATTGCTTCTTGGTATTGAAGCATTGTCTCGAGCATGTTTTTTTGATTAGGGTGCTTGCTAATAAGCCAACAAACCACAGATTGTAAATCTGCGGTAGCGGTGTTAAAGCAATCAAATTATAATAATATCCAAAAGCCCTTTTTCTCCGGCATAATCTATTGCACTACTGTAAACATATTGTTCGGCACGAAATACAAGTCCTTCTTTTACCGGATTGTTATGCAGGTAGTTTAACTTTTGATTAATAACTTTACTGCTCCATAATTCGATAGGATGATTATCTGTCCCCCAAAAACGGATTCTTTCGTTTGTTATAAACTTCTCCAGAAATCATTCTTTTCTGCTTTCTTGTGGATTTGCTTTGATTGCAGTTACAATTTTTTTACTTGTGAACTTTTTAAAATCAGGCATTATATCCTGTAAAACATGATTTTCTTTAGCCCGAATAATTAAATGAACGTGATTTGTCATTATGCACCAGGTAAATATCTCAAGTCCTTTGTGCTTCTGACAAAAGTTTAAACTCTCAATTATACTATCTTTATACTCATTTCGTGTAAAAACATCTATCCAATCAACTACTGCAAAACTTACAAAGTAAACTCCTTCCGGATTTTTAAACTTATAGTTTCTGCTCATATTCTATCATTGCTACCACCCGCTGCCGCACGTTTGTAACGTGTGGTTTTCTTCTATTTCCGGGCAACCACAGATTGCCGCTCGAACTTGTTCGCTTGGTTTACCAGAAATCTGCGGTAGCGAGCGGGATACTACTTTTTTAGCTCTTTAATAACTGTGTCGGTAATATCACTGTCTTCACTTGCATATGCCAGCGGAACTGCCTGCATATCGATTACCTGCTTGTATTTCAGACGTATGGCTACCGCTTTTACGGCTGCATTTACCTTGTCAATGTAAGGGGTAAGCAATACGTTGCGGTAGTCGGCGAGTTTTTTATTGGCTTCCTGCTCATACTTCGCTAAGTCTTGTTGAGCCTTTTGCGCTTTTTCCACAGCCGCTTTAGTTACAGCATCGTTGGGGTTGACACGGTAAAGACTATCGGCAACACCTATCTGAAGTTGCGTTTCGTACCTCATTTTACCGTACTCCCGCGAAAGACGCTGCTGTTCCTGCATAGCCAATGTATCGGCTTTTGCTACCTGCGGAATGCTTGCCAGCACCTTTTGGCTGTTGATAGTGGCTACCTGGGCATGAAGTGCCACGGCACTCAGTAATGCAAGAACGAAAAAGAGCTTTTTATACATACGCTGAAACTATTGTTTTGTTTGTTTTAGCTAATCCAAATTCATTTATTTGTCCGACCGCCGGTACGGATTTAGCTCCGCTGATTTTCAATTGTAATCCGTACCAAGTTTTAGCAAACCACAGATTGCAAATCTGCGGTAGCGGTTATAAATTATCCAACTGTTTCCAGGTACTGCCGGTCCAACCAAAGAAGTGGCTGTTTTGGAACACAATGGTTCCGGCTCCACCTGCAGGTACAGGAGTAGTTGAACCGTTGGTTATGGTAGTTGCCTGATAAGTAGTACTTACCTTAATAGCCCCAGCAACATCCAATTTTTCGGTTGCTGTAGTAGTTGGGCCTCCCAACTTTACACTGCCGGCCAAAAACGAAGGAGCGTTTTCATCCATTGCATACAATGACCAACGAGTGGTGGCGTTGATAATCCCTATCCAAATACCGTATCCGTTGGTAACTGTACTGTTGGTACCATCGTTTATAATAGAAGAGTGCACCCCAACAGCATTAGTTACTGTACCGGTAGCAGTAGCAGTATTTCCTGCGATTGAATAAAGTCCTCTTGAAGCTTCAACCTTACCTGAACTGTAATTAAGAGCTTGAGCGCTTAGGGCATTTTGTGTTGTAATAATACCTGTACCACGATTTGCAGGGTTAAAAATACCACCATCCATTAAGGTTACAGTTCCCGAACCGTAATGATTTGCGCCGCCTTGTAGTCCTCTTTGGGCTGTTATGGTTCCAGTTCCATAATTATAGCTACTAAAACTACTGGCCGTTAAATAGGCATGAGCATTATTGTCGGAGGCCGAAGTATAACTTCTGGCAAATAATGCCGGCATATTCAAAGTTGTTGGTGTTTTTGCAAGGGTATCGGTAATTAAAGTAGTATAAAACGTATTGTTACTTTCTACTTTAGAGGGATTGAGTACGTGTAAAGGAGCCGTTGGTGCATTGGTACCCATACCCACTCTGCCCATTTGGTAAATATTTTGGGTATTGGAAGTTGCTCCCGCAAGAGTTGCTACGTCATACCAGGGTTCGGTGGAAGCTGCTATGGTGCTTGCTTTTTTGTATTTCACCACACCTTGTCCGTCCACCATCATCACGCTGTCAGTGCTGGTAGTAGCAGCTTGCAAGCCTTCCAAACGGAGGGGGTTGGCGGTGGCGGATACGTGCAGAGTGTTGGTGGGGTGAACATTGTTAATACCTACGTAACCGTTTTTTTCAATGGTCATTCTCGTGCTGCCGCTTGTGCTGCCGACAGGGGTGGTTAAAAAGAGTATTCTACCGGGCGATGAGGTGGTAGAGGGCGTTCCGTCGGTTTCGAATGATATTTCGGCACTTGGTCTAAAGGCGTTGGTAGGGTCGGTCAGCAATTTTGATGGGTCGATATAGGTCCTTGCTCTGATTCCACCTATTCGGGCAGCCGAGTCGGCAACCACAGCAGGAGCAAGAAGCGAACCGTATCCTCTTACAAAATCCAAATCCATATCGTCGTTGATGGGTGAACTTAAAAAGCGAGAGAAAACCACGTCTTTGCTGTCTTGTGTTGCCACATGCAGTTTTACTCCGCTAAGCGGCGAAGCACCTATACCTACGCTACCGGTTTGGTAAATGTCCTGCGTATTGGAGGTAGCGCCGGTATTGGTGGCTACGTTATACCAGGGTTCGGTGGAAGGAGCAGCATTAAGTAATCTTACCCACTTTGTTCCATCATTATAATAATAGCCGGGTGTAACGTTGTTGGGTGCAGTACCTGCCGTGGCAGTATTATACACGGTCATCCCTGCCACATGGGCGGTAAGGGGGGTAGAAACGGTGGTAGAAGTGAGCGCTACGCGGGGCAACAATAACCCTTTGGTGGAGGCGTTGGGGTCTGCCGTATTTTTAAGGTCCAATACCGCGTTTCCGTCCGGTAAGGCATTGCTACCGATGGTTACCTGTGCGTTTAGTGTCCCGGAGATCGCTATGCCCGCGGCAAAGGCAAAAATGAGGATTGTTTTTTTCATAATCGTTTTTTGTTTAAGTCTGCTGTCTTTAGCCTACCGGTACGGATTTATCTGTATTCGATTTTCACATTGCTCTTGCCGAGCAAACTCCACAGATTATAAATCTGCGGAAGCAGGTCGGGAGGAGGAGGACAGAGGGATAAGGTAATTTTTATTTTTATTGTTAAATTAATCCGTTTGTATAATCGGTTGTCAAAATAATTGATTTTTTACATGTCCTCATTTTGGGACAGGGGAGCAAGAGCTCGTTTTTTTAGGAATAGTAAGCCACCATACACTATCGCCAGAAGCAGTAAGAGAACTGTTCCCCCTCCTACGGGCGCGTCATTGTACGTGCCACCGGGATTGGTGCCAGCTCCCGGTTCAAAGCCGTCTTCATCGTCGCCGGAAGCGGCAAACGATTTGTAAATGGGGGGAGCTGTAGCGCTACCGATATGGATGGCGGATGCCGCTATCCAGACGGACATATTATTACCGGAGCCGCCACTTCTCTTGCCGGACATGGCATACAGCGATGATACCGGATTACCCATACCGCTACCGGAAGTAGCGGACTCTTTGGCGATCGTCAAACGATAACCTCCTCCATATACCGAATGGTTAAGTCCGGCAGACATTGCATGACTTTTCTTGTCTGAACCGACTTTGCCCAATAGATCTCTCTGTACATCAAAAGAAGGCTGTGATGTAGATATAGAATTATTCTTTCGACTACTTTTGGGAAGATTTTTTACGAATCCGATAATCGTTTTTTCTTGGTTTTGTTCCCCGATTATGTTCAAAGGGTACATCTCGCGGATAACCCCGGGAGAAGTGTCGCGCCAAATCAGTGTGGAGAATGCCCCCAGTATCATCAATCCGCCAACGAAAACTATCAATATTTGTAGTATATTTTTTTTCATTAAAAAAGTCTGTCAGTATAGTTTTTTCTTGATAAATTTCAACGATGCGTTTCTCGCTCCCTCTATCTGTACGATATAGGCACCGGGAAGCAGATTGCCTTCGCGTAAATCAAAGGCGGGATAGCTTGTGATTTGATCGCTCACCAGCATTTTTCCGGTCATGTCGTAAACGATTGCACGGGAATTGACATCCGTTTCTGTCAGGTTCAGAAGGGTTATTTTATCTTCTACCGACACCACACTGATTCCGGTAGTGGTTTCTCCGGTATATCCGGCAGGCTTCTTGAAATAGACTACAAAACGATTCGGATCGTCGCCCGGAGCACTCTGAAACAGGTATTCAGAGTTTAACTTCAAGTCTGTTATCACGTTGGTCGCGTTGTCTTTCAGCCAGAGTCCTTCCGAAGTCAGGGTTTCGGCATATTGCGGAGTGAGTTTATACATGTCTTCGGCTGATGCCGGTTTCAACGCCAAAATCACGCTTTCGGCATTCAGTGGTACGCCGTTGGCAGCCAGCTTGGAGTTACCCGATGAGAGGGTATAAAGCTGGAAGGCGAAGTCGTTGCCCGGCACTTTGGCGATGTCAAATTCATCGGATTCCATCGTAGATCCATCGCGCAGTCCGATGGCAGCCAAGTCATACACGTATTCATTGGTCATTGACGCTACCTTAAATACGATCTGATTGGTAAAGGGAACAGCGGTAGAGCCACTACTTGGACCACCTTGGTACTTCGGAGCGTTTGCCACGTTGTGGGCTATGTTGCCGTGTATCTGTTCGCTTTTGCCTATGGTCAATGTTCCGGTAGCGGTATTGGATTTGGAGACACGCACCATGAAGATGCTCATGGCGGGTATCTCGTCATACGTAGCGACGGCGATACCGGTTCCGGAGCCGGTAATATCCAGCGGCTGATAGCTCGTAGAGCCAGCCGGAAATACGTACATGACCGGCGAGAAAGTCATTCCGGATGCTTCCAATTTTTTGGCGATCAGCTTGGTTGAGAGCGGACTGGTATAGGAATTACCCACCAACCAATTTAAGGTGGTGGTTTGCGATACGGTAAGGTTGTGACTGTACAGGTTGTCTTCCGCGAAGAGCTGTTCCTTGTAAGCAGGCAGCGTATATACTTTGCCGTTGAAATAAAATTTACCCTTGTTGTAAGCGGCTGCTACATCTCCGGTTACTCCTAAGCCGTTTTCGGCTTGCAAATCGGCATAGTTGTATCCGGCAGGTCGGGGCTGTATTAGGTAAGCGCGGGAAGCATCCAGCGTAATCGAAGGATATATCACATATTGGTCGCGCGCGATAAGCGTATTGGATGGATCTGATGGGTCGGGCTTGTTGCCCAGTACGTATCGCGTATGTCCCGTGGTGGCATCCACTTCGGGTTTACGCACCCAGTTGCCGGCAAAGTAGCCCGAATACTGCGTATTATTATACGGTGTGGCAAAAGCAAACAAGGGAGGAGACGCGGACATTCCCCGGTACAGGGTCATGTCCCTTTCAACTACCACGCTACCCAAATCAACTAAAGCGGAAGAAGACCCGGCGTTCGTAATCCTGAACGAAGCGTCATAATCTTTGCCACTGATGTTTTCGGAGCGCAATATTAGGAAACCTTGGTCGGGAGTGGTACGGTGCAAAGACTTGGCATCTATACCCATTCTCCCGGGCAGTACGACAGAATCGGTCGTTGACAACTCCACTTTCGGAAACGCTATGTAATAAGAACCTCTATCGAACGTGTTGATATCTACGGACTGAGTGGTAATGTATCTGTTGACTCCGCGGGTGCTTACAAAACGGAAAGTTCCGGAAGAAGGGGTGGTAGGCGAGGGTACGTCAAATGAAGCACCCCCCACGTCAAATACATTGGTGGTCGCGTCCTGGTAAAAATTGCCTCCCAGTTCGGTTATGCCGTTATGCGCTATTTCCACTTCACTTCCCACCATACGTATCGCGTCAGGTACGAACAACCCCACACCGTTTTTTCCACCCGGTGCTACATTCATTTTTCCGGTATTGAGAAAAGTTACGTTTGTAACCTGACCGTATCCCAGCAGGGAAGAAAATAGCGGAATCAACAATAAAATGTTTTTTTTCTTCATAAATTTCAATAATTCGTTTAGGTTAAAAGTGACAAATACATAGATGCAAGGGAAAAGAAGATTGTCCCTGCTAAAAAATAAGACATTTCATCTCCCGCGGTCTCCCGGCGAAGAGACCAATTCTCTAATTATCTCCGCAAAGGAGGCATGAAAATCGTACTATTGATGGTTAGAGCGATCGAACAGTTGTTGTCAAAAAAAAAGAAATTTTTCCTCTCTCTTCGTTAAGATAGAGATAAGTACAATAGTTCGTTATAAAATATTTGAATTTAAGCTGCAATTTTGCCCCAATTCCTAAGTTCTGTGATAATTTTTTTATTTTTCTTGGTGTTCGGGTTTATCCCGAACCTGCGAATAAATGTTTTTAATAGTAACTCGTTGTTATACATTGTTTTGTAATCAGACATTGAAAATTGCTCGTC
>JBKEBE010000037.1:0-1734 GCA_047973025.1 Paludibacteraceae bacterium | reverse complement strand
TATCCGACCCGTCAAAGTCAAACTAAAAGGCGGCGGGATGTTTAAGTCGGACGAAGGCGGCGATAATTTCGCCACGCTCTATTCCATTGTCCACACTGCCGCCAAAAACAATCAGAATCCGTTCGAAGCGTTAGTAGCCGTTGCCAAGTACGGTTAAAATCGAGTCATCACAACTAAAAAAAAGAACGCTTGACACGTCATTTTGTGTCGGGTTAAATCGGTGTGCGCTATAAACACGATTTATAGAGGGGATGAGTAGTTACGAAATTACCTATTCTCATTATTTTCGATTATGCAGGTATTGTATGGTCAAATTAGCAAAAACATGGTGTCGGTTTATTGTCATTCAAAAAAAAGTACGTACATTTGCACGCTCAATTCGAATGGGGTAAAACAAAAGCAGCAATGTTCAACGATAGAGCATCTCACCCCACCGATGTAATTTCAATACTAATAAATAATGTACGCAATTGTAGAAATCTTGGGTCAACAATTCAAAGTTGAACAAGGAAAAAGACTATTTGTTCACCGCATGAGCGAAGCTGAAAGAGGCGCGACAGTTGAATTTGACAAAGTGCTCTTGATAGACAACGACGGTGCTGTAACCGTAGGATCGCCGGTTGTGGAAGGTGCGAAAGTTGTCTGTGAAGTAGGTTCTCATGTCAGAGGCGAAAAAGTAATCGTTTTCCATAAAAAACGGCGTAAAGGTTATCGAAAACGCAACGGACACCGTCAAGACTTTACCGAATTAACGATTAAAGAAATCGTAGCTTAACTTAACCCGATTAAAAATAAAAAAAAATGGCACATAAAAAAGGACAAGGTAGTTCGCATAACGGTCGCGAGTCGGAAAGTAAGCGACTTGGCGTTAAAATCTTCGGTGGTCAATATGCCAAAGCCGGCAATATTATTGTACGTCAGCGTGGCACACAGCACCACCCCGGCGCAAACATGGGTATCGGAAAAGATCATACGTTGTTTGCCCTGATTGACGGCACCGTAGAATTCAGGAAGAAAAGAGATAACCGTTCCTACGTTTCTATAGTTCCGGTAGAGCAAAACTAATTTCGCTTTCCGGTAGAGAGAAATGAAGAAACCGGGTTTTTACGTACACATAAAGAGACTGTCTCCTTTTTGAGACAGCCTCTTTTTTTACATCAGTATCTATAGGTGGGTTCTAAAAATTCATTTTTTCTGTTTTGTCTCAAAAAAACGATAGTACTCGTTTCCCGATTTTCTTAAATCAAGTCAGTATCACACTATTTTTTCTAATTTTACACCCGAAAATCCATTTATTTGTTATCTGTTACCTGTCTATCCATGGTCTATTTGCAACTTAGGATATTTAAGCGAATCACTTGTTCATAACGAAACAGATTGTAGGTTAAATTTATCAACCCGACAATACCTTTCGCCCTTACAATGCCGACCGATCTCAAAAACAAACCGTTCATACTCTGTTCCATAAATCCGAACACATGTTCTACTCTTGACCTGATCTTTGACTTTTCCTTGTTATTTGCTTTTTGAAGGTCTGTTAATGGTTTGTTTCTATACCCTTTTTCGCAGACTTTATTGTTCATCTCATATTTGTCGATTATGTTTTCCTGTTCTTCCCCCGTGTAAGCGCTGTCGGCATGTAAATCCTGTCCTTTATCGTCTTCGGTTAACAAATCGTCCAATGGCTGTGAATCGTGTACGGAAGCATCCGTAACTTCATAGGTATCAACAAAT
>JBKEBE010000008.1:0-12666 GCA_047973025.1 Paludibacteraceae bacterium | reverse complement strand
TATCCGACCCGTCAAAGTCAAACTAAAAGGCGGCGGGATGTTTAAGTCGGACGAAGGCGGCGATAATTTCGCCACGCTCTATTCCATTGTCCACACTGCCGCCAAAAACAATCAGAATCCGTTCGAAGCGTTAGTAGCCGTTGCCAAGTACGGTTAAAATCGAGTCATCACAACTAAAAAAAAGAACGCTTGACACGTCATTTTGTGTCGGGTTAAATCGGTGTGCGCTATAAACACGATTTATAGAGGGGCTGAGTAGTTACGAAATTTTAGTATGAATGAGAATTTTGAAATATTTTATTCCTTTTGGCAACAACTACAACCAATAGATGAAAGGTTTGAATTTGCTGAAAATTTTTCTCAATGGGATAGCAAAAGTGATGGTTTTATTATTTCTCCGAAATCATTAGGATTTGTTATTCTTAAACCAACTATTAGTCTAACATCAGCAGGTTTAGAGTTAGTAAACTCAAAGCGGAAAGATGAAATCTTTTTGCGACAACTTTTAAAATTTCAAGTTCCATCACCATTTCACAAACCAAGCGAAAATTCAGCCGATTTTTGGGTAAAGCCGTATCTTGAATTATTCCGCTTAATTCGTCATTTCGGTTCACTAAAATTTGACGAGTTAATGCTTTTCGGTTTGCAGTTAGTGGATTATCGCCAATTTGAAAATATCGTTTCAAAAATCAACAATTTTAGAACAGCCAAAGCACAAAATGAGGGCAATTACAAAAAATTTCGTGCTGAATATTTGGAAAGTGAACTACACGAAATTTACAGTAACGACATAAATTCGGGCAACACTAAAACAAGAGAAACAAACGACAATTCCATTTCAAAATTCCTGAAAACCAAAGCAAGCAATATGCGAGATTATGCAGACGCTTGTTTCCGTTATTTGCGTGCAACAGGTTTGGTAAACATTTCGCATATCGGAAAATCTATTTCAATCGTTCCCGAAAAAATTGCAGAAGTAGATTATTTTTTGGAGCATACAAACAGAGAACCACAATTTATTGACAACGAAAAACAATACATTTCTTATCTTGGAAACGCTGAAACACCAACGCTTTTAACCGATAACAGAGAACTACTTGAACAAAAAATCAAAGCGGAATTTCCAAAAATCAAGATTGAAAAATCGTTTTCGTTACAACAACTCAAAGACATTTTTGCTGATGAGTTAGAGAAAAGAAAAGAGCAAATTATTACTGAACAAGTTACAGCAATCAAAGATTATCGTTTGTTTGATGAAATCAATACAACATTTGGGCAAATACTTGACAACTCGCTTTACGATACACCTTTAATGTTGGAATGGAACACTTGGCGAGCAATGACAATGCTTGACGGTGGAAACATCAAAGCAAACTTGAAATTTGACGACTTTGGAAATCCAATGTCCACAGCACAAGGAAATATGGTAGATATTGTTTGCGATTATGACGACTTCGGGCTAACCGTAGAAGTCACAATGCAAAGCGGACAACGACAATATGAAACGGAGGGAGAACCTGTAACTCGACACCTTGCAAAACTAAAACGAGAAACTAACAAACCAGCATATTCTTTGTTTATCGCACCGAAAATAAACGAGGCTTGTATTGCTCATTTCTACGTCTTAACAAAATGAGCATCAGCTATTACGGAGGAACTTCGACAATCGTACCGCTTCCATTGAACGTATTCTTAAAAATGGTTGAAGACTCGCATAAAGCAAGTTATGTTCCAGAACCAAGATATGTTCAACGTTTTTTTGAACGCTCAAACGAATTGACAAACACGACAGACAACGAAATAGATTGGTATAACGGAATAACAAATGAAGCATTGAATTGGCTGACGGAATGAAGAACGACCGATAACAAAGGCTTGATGCAATGGCGCGGGTGACAAATTTCTATTAAACGTTTGCACTAAATTGAACGACAGCAATTCTAATCAACGACAGTACTAAAATTCCGTCACTACATCAAGCCCCAAATCGAAGGACGAAACTATTTATCTGCTTTAAGGAGATTTGTAGATTCAAACACCTTATTTTAAACCGTTTAGAAAATCGATTATTTTCATCCGTTTTTTACCGGGAGCTTGTATCTCTTTTAAATGTAAGAACCCATCTTTGAGCACTAATTTTGCTGTTTTTTTCCCATCTGATACGACTTCTCCGACGAGTAGTTGATGGTTCGCTTTTTCAGGATAGGTTTCAAAAATTTTGATATTTATCTTTTCCGAAAGTTGTGGTAATTGGATTTCAGCCCATGCGGTCGGATAAGGCGACAGCCCTCTGACAAAATTGTGCGCGTCTTCCACGTTCATGTCCAATCTTAATTCACACGTTTCCTTAAATAATTTTGGGGCAGGTTTCAAGGGTTTGTCGGTAATTAGTTGTTCCTGAAGCACGGGTTCAAAATCTCCGAAGAGAATTTTATCTACGGTCTCAATGACCATGTCAGCACCTAAAATCATAAGTTTATCGTGAATTGTTCCGGCGTTGTCATCGGGTTTGATTGCGGTTTTTCGTTGTAGAATGATTTTACCGGTATCTATTTCGTGGGTTAAGAAAAACGTTGTCGTACCGGTTTCCTTATCGCCGTTTATAATCGCCCAATTGATGGGAGCCGCGCCGCGGTATTGGGGGAGCAAGGAAGCGTGCAAATTGAACGTGCCGTATTGGGGCATATTCCAAACGATTTCCGGCAACATGCGAAAAGCAACTACAACTTGAAGATCGGCTCTCAAAGCGTGCAGTTGAGTAAGAAAGGTCTCGTTTTTTAATTTTTCGGGTTGTAACAGGGGGAGATTTTGAGACAACGCGTATGCTTTTACAGCCGAAGATTGTAGTTTGTGTCCGCGTCCTGCCGGCTTATCGGGCATGGTTACGACTCCTACAACATTGTAACCTCGCTCTACCAATGCCTTCAAACTTTCTACAGCAAATTCGGGTGTACCCATGAATACAATTCTTAAATCTTCTTTTTTCATTTTCTTTTGGTTTCAATTTTGCATAACGCGCTAAAAGCGTATTGCAAAAATAGACAAATAAATAAACATGAAAAAACGACCCGGAAGCGACAACGGTTCGCGTCCTTTTTCCGATCGGAAATCCCTATTTGAAGTGCGACAGGGAAAAGAATGAGTAAAAAAGGGCTATCGGAACTGCAACAGAATAGCCTTTATCTGTTACGTAATTTTTGTAAGATGCTCAAAAATGAATAAAAAAGCTGTGTTCGACGCTTGAATCTACAAAAGGCCGAAAGAGCTTTAAATGTATTGTCAATTCAAATTAAATGCGTATTTTAGCACCCTGAAAAATCACACATTGTTGAACCTGATAAATACGATGAACCATGTCAACGAATAAAGAAAAAACAAAATATACGGATGCCGAGTTGGAAGAATTCAAGGAAATCATTCTGAATAAACTTGAGAAAGCGCAGAAAGACTATGAGCAACTCCGCGCCGGATTGAATAATCTAGACGGGAACGATGTTACGGACACTTCCCCTACTTTCAAAGTACTTGAAGAAGGTGCTTCGACCTTGAATAAAGAAGAAGCCGGACAACTCGCCCAACGTCAGATGAAATTTATCCAGCACCTGCAAGCCGCGCTCGTCCGTATCGAGAATAAAACGTACGGAATATGCCGCGAAACGGGGAAACTGATTCCGAAGGAAAGACTTCGCGCCGTTCCACACGCTACATTGAGCATCGAAGCCAAAGAAGGAAGCAAACGGTAACTTTTCAGGTTTAAAAGGGCTCATCATCAATATAAGCGATTCGACAGCTGACAAGTACGGTTGTCGAATTTTTGTATAAATTCAAATATTTAAGCACTCATGTCCGTAAAAACAAAAGCAATTCTGCTGATAATCCTGTTGCTACTGGCTGACCAGATTTCAAAATTTTACATCAAAATGAATTTTACGCTCGGAGAAGAAGTCGAAGTTTTCTCTTGGTTTAAAATCTATTTTGTCGAAAATCCCGGCATGGCATTCGGGATGGAAATAGTCGGAAAACTGATTCTCACACTATTTCGGATTGTCGCGGTAACTATTTTAGGCATCTTTATTTATCGACTTATCAAGCGAAATGCACGACCGGGATTTATTCTCGCCATATCGTTATTGCTTGCCGGTGCCGCTGGTAATATTGTGGATTCGATATTCTACGGAGTTATTTTCAGTGAGAGCACACCGATGAAGGCAGCTACACTTTTCCCTGAAGGTGGCGGGTACGCTCCTCTGTTTTACGGGAAAGTGGTGGATATGTTTTTCTTTCCGCTGATAACGAATAGCACCGGAGAAACGGTGTTTTTCAGGTATATTTTCAACGTAGCGGATTCTTGCGTAACGGTTTCTGTCATTACCATCTTGTTGTTTTTCCGAAAAGAGTTGAATGAAGCCCTTGAGTCTAAAAAAGACAAAGCAATTTTACATGAAAATGGTTTGGAAGAATAGCTTACACCTTACAATTCTCGCGATACTCCTCTTCGGTGTATTTACGTCGTCTTGCAACTCACGTCCCAAAGGGGTACTCAGTCCAAATGAGATGGAAAACCTGATGGTTGACATGCACATGTTGGAGGGTTCTCTGCGCGCTTCCGGCTATGAATATGCTCAAGAAGAAAAGAAAAACGAATACTATTTAGCCCTTTTGACAAAATACAACATCTCTCCGGCTGAATTTGACTCTTGTCTTTCTTGGTACACCAAGAGTCCCAAACAGTTTGACCGTATCTACACCAACGTGCTTGCCCGCATTGATACGTTGCGGAGCGATGTTGAACGCGGTAAATTTTATCCGGTAGATTCCACTATTCAATCGGGATTAGTAAATCTGTGGAAGCAACCGATAAAATTCAGATTTACTAAAGATTCTGCCCGAAATCAACTGTATTTCGAGATAAAAGATGAACAGTTTCTTGCCAATGACCTGTACGAACTTTCTTTTTTACACCGATTATCTCCGACTGACTCAAGTTACAAGCCTCACGCTGTAATGTATGTCAATTATCTGAATGGCTACATCGATAGCATTTATACCAAGACTAAAAATGACAATGTATTTCGTAGATATACTTTAAAATTCCGAGCGCGGAAAAACTTAAAAATCAAATCCATTAGTGGCTATCTACTGGGAAATGATTCTGTAAAAGGAAAAATGAATGCTTATATCGATAGTGTGAAACTGACGCGTCGATTCAATCCTTATAAACAAGACAGTATCCGTTCGGCGATATTCAAATTGGACTCTACAGAAATAAAGTCCGATACTATGGCAAGACAGCCTGATTCGATACCAAGGAAACAATTGATTAAAGAATCTGATAGACTACAAACGATGGATAAAATACAGGAAATTCAGAAATAGGAACGCAAAAAAATCCAATCTGAAAATATTCAAGATTGGATTTTTTTAATGTATTATTTCCGAAAATTCTTAATAACCAAGTATTTTCAGCATCGATTTGTAGCTCTGTTCTTTAGCGAATAATTTTGTAAAATACTCCCCTTCTTCGTCGCGATCAATTACCACAAGCTTGGGTCCCGGTATCAGACAATGCTGAATACCGCCAAATCCGCTCAACGACTCTTGATAAGCACCCATGTGGAAAAAACCGATGTACTGCTCGCGGCCAAGCTCCATTTTGGGTAAGAAAACAGCGTTGGAATGCACTTCCGCATTGTAAAAATCTTCGCTGTCGCATGTTAGTCCGCCTAAATTTACCCGCTCGTATTCGCTATCCCAATTGTTTACCGCTAAGAAGACATAACGTTGATTGATAGCCCACGTATCCGGTAGGGTGGTCATAAACGAGCTGTCAATCATATTCCAAAGCTCGCGGTCATTCTGTTTCTTCTGATTGACTATGGAGTAAAGCATCGCGCCGCTTTCTCCGACCGTATAGGAGCCAAACTCGGTAAAAATATGAGGCTCGGGAACCCCGTTTTGATTACAAATCAATTTTATCTGTGAGACAATCTCCTCAGCCATATATTCGTAATCATACGAAAAATCCAAATGAGTTTGAATGGGAAACCCGCCTCCTACATCCAAACTATCTAAAGTGGGACACACTTTTTTTAGCTCACAATACAAATTAACTGCTTTACTTAATTCATTCCAATAGTAAAGTGTATCTTTTACACCTGTATTAATGAAAAAATGTAACATCTTTAAATCGACCTGATCGTTGGTAGCAATTTTCTCTTGATAATACGGAATGATATCATTGTACCGAACTCCAAGTCGGGATGTGTAGAAGTCAAATTTCGGTTCTTCTTCAGCTGCTATCCGTATGCCGACCTTGATTTTTTCGTCAAAATTATCCAATAAAAGATCCAGTTCGAAGATATTGTCCAGAATTGGGATGACGTTGGTAAAACCTTTGCGAATCAAATTTTGAATATTTTCTACATACATCGGCCGTTTAAACCCATTGCAAAGCACATACGTTTCCGGTTTTAACATCCCCTGCTCAAAAAGGGTCTCCATGATATTGATGTCAAACGCGGACGACGTTTCAAGGTGTACGCCGTTTTTGAGCACTTCTTCCATCACGAACGAGAAGTGAGAGCTTTTTGTGCAATAACAGTAGTTGTAGTCACCATCGTAGTCAACCTTTGCCATCGCTACGTTGAACATGCGACGGGCGCGCTGTATGTTTTCTGAGATTTTGGGTAGATAGGTTATTCGCAGGGGTGTCCCGTACTGTTTTATGATGTCCATCAACGAGATTCCATGCCAACCCAATTCGTTCTCATCGACCGAAAACTCATTGTTGGGGAACTCAAATGTCTGTTCTATCAGATCTACATATTTATTTTTCATGTGTTTGTTTTTTATTTTTTCATTAAGGACACATGGAACACACCATTAATCATTCCCTTGTTTGTCAAGGTTATTTCACATGGCTGTTTCATGAGATTAATTTTTAAACCGAATAGATTAGATTGTTCTTTTTTCTATAACTTAACCCAATCAGATAGTTCTATTTTTCACAATTGGACACAAAGATACGATAAAATACCGAACGTTTTCAAGAATTTAATCCGTAAAATGAGATTTCTATTTATATACTTAAACTACGTAAAAGAATCTTCTATTTTTCTTTTAGACTGATTCTATGAGACAGCAAGTATTCCTTTGCGATAAGCACAAAAAATAAATGTGGTTTTAAGGATGAAAAAATTTCACAAATTAAAAAAAGTACGTATATTTGCACCCGCTTTTACCCTTGCACAGATGCGATTGTGAATACTAGGGAAGAAGTGTATAAACGCGGAAATAGCTCAGTTGGTAGAGCACGACCTTGCCAAGGTCGGGGTCGCGGGTTCGAGTCCCGTTTTCCGCTCGATTTTTGCAAAGGAACTCTGCCCGAATGGTGGAATGGTAGACACGAAGGACTTAAAATCCTTTGGCCTTTATCGGCTGTGGGGGTTCAAGTCCCCCTTCGGGTACAAAAAGCCTAAACGTCTTAACGTTTAGGCTTTTTGTGTGATGCTCGGAACAAATACTTGGTGTTTTGCAACCATAGAATGCACCAAGGGGTATTACGGTTGTAACGTTTGCCGGATGATTCTATTTTATACGGTTGCCCTATGTTAGTGAACAACGGTCGGAAGGTTGGCGCAGTGGCGGAATAGGAATCAGAAAACTTCCAAAATCCACTTTAACCCGCCATTGCACCAAACCTGTTGTTAGCGATTCAGCTATTGTGATTCATATTCAATTTTATACCAATTGTGTTTACTCCATAGGAGTAAAATGTCTCGATAAATTTTAATCATTTTCTCTTTGCCGATAACCGTATCATTCCCCAAATATATGAACTTCCGCGTCGGAGTGAAGTTCAAACATTTCATTAATGTCTGTCGGAAGTATTTGCTGTATAATTCAGTCTTTCAGTTACTGTAATAATATCACATCAATTATCGGGATGATTTCACTATATAGATTTATCGGTTCAAATATTCTTTCGCTGTCAAAATTGGCAACTTAGCTGTTTTGAAATCTTTCTTGTTTCGGGTTATAATGATTTCCAATTTGTTTTCTAACGCTGTATAATATTGGATTCCATCCTCAAAATCATTAAAATCAGAAGATAAAGCAAGTTCTAAAATTCTGTCGTCAAGAGGTAAAATCGTAACGAGTAGTTTAAATTTTATCAAAACCTTGCGTGCTTCATCGGCATTTAATTCCTTGGTCAGCACATAATGTGTATTTGCAAATGTCAACGATGAAATATAAAGATTGACTTCACTGTCATCGGCAAGCGTAAACAATTCTTGGGCTTCTTGGTAGAAATCCATTCTTTTTGCAAGCAAATCGATTATGATATTCGTATCTATGAGTAAGTTTTTCATTACGAATATTTTTCAGATATATAATCGTGATAACTTTTACGTTCGTCAACATCTGACGAAATTACTCCCGTTAAACTCTCAACAAGGGGGCTTACTTTAATGTTTTTTTTATCCGATTTTTTCGTAAGAGAATTCAAATAGTTTTCGATGAGTTTGGAAAGACTTACTTTGTTCTCTTTTGCATAGGATTTAGCTTCTTCGATTATGCTTTTATCCAAATTTAATGTCAGTTTTGTATTCATTTTCTTCCACTTTTCATTACGTGCAAATATAATAATTTATCACGTGAAATTTATATTTTTCTGACATTTTTTTCTTGTATTTTGAAAAGTTTCTGTTCGGGTAAGATTCTCGGTGCGCTTCGCTGACAGCTAACGGACGAGGCTATAAGCAGTTGGAACTTCGTGAAAGCGAACTTATCACCCGTGCAGAAAGCTTGCAAGTGAGAGTGAATTATACTCAACCACTTATACTCCTGTATTGGCAGCCGATTTTATTTAAAGGAATATCATATCACTTTTCTTCATATTTTTAATCTGTTGTTTATTGTTGATAATCTTCCATATCTCGGAACTGAAATTATCAAATTTATCAGACTTTCTTTATTCAATCTTTTTGTCGCAAAATGTAGTATTAGTGACTTTATGTTTTAATCCTTTATATGTAATCTCAATAGTTGTGGAAAAAGCAGGTAAAGTAAGTGTCCTTTTCCGGAACATTCAAAATCTTTAGGAAAACTCATAAAATCAGACTTTTTGAATAAGTCATAAATTAAAAGTAGCTCATCACGTGTTAAATCAACTTTTATAGAAGAATCCTTGCCAATATAATTTCGTTTATAAATTCCAGTTTTTGAATCATAACTGTTTAGTTTCACAAGGTTGTTGATTGTATTCGTTTTTTTGTATAGTGTACAGCACACAAATATCTACATACAAGCTTCTTTTTTTATTCATCGCATATCTCGAAACTCAACACCTTTCAAAAAATTACCGGCATCATACTTCCCTGTCGATATAGAATTTCTCTAAAGTCGTTCGTTTCAAAAGCGATAAAATCGGGTTTGTTGCCTTTTTTAAGGATTCCGATATTGTCCCTTCTCAAAGCATGCGCCGCTCGGTACGTCAATGCACCCCAAGTTTCGGCCATAGACAATTTTTCGTACGTTCCCAGAATAGCCGCCTGTGTCAGCAAGTCGCCCATCGGTGCACTACCCGGATTCCAATCTGAAGCGATCACCAGCGAACATCCTGCATCCAATAATTTTCGAGCCGGCGCAAACCGTTCTCCAAGTCCTAAAGAAGCCCCCGGTAATACCACAGGAATTGCATTACTTTTTGCCAAAATCGCTATTTCGCTATCATCCGCGCACTCCAAATGATCGATGCTGACAGTTCCCATGTCAAAGGCTAAAGAAGCACTGTCGCTCGAAAATTGGTCCCCATGAATAACGGTATCAAAACCCATTTTCCTTGCTTCAGAAAGATAGTATTTCGCATCGGAAATCGAAAACGCCCCTTTTTCAACAAAAATATCTACCCGACCGGCTAAGTGTTGCTCCTTGATTTTAGGCAAGAGATTTTCAACAATATACTGTAAATATTCTCGTTCGCTTCCCACAAAATCTTTGGGTTTGATATGAGCGGCAAGGCAGGTTGGAATTAATTCGGCAAATGTATTTTGGTTCGCAGATTGGATAGATTGAAGCATTTTTAGTTCATCCTCTACCGAAAGTCCGTATCCGGATTTTACTTCAATCGTGGTAACTCCTTGCCTGTAAAGCTGCTCCGCATGTGATGTGGTTAATCCGGCCAATTCGTCCGTAGTAACCATTCGGGTTTTTTGCACCGTATTCCAGATTCCGCCACCTGAATCCGCTATTTCAAGATACGTTTTTCCCGATAGGCGCATCGCGTAATCCTTTGCCCGCGAACCTGCCCAGCAGATGTGTGTGTGCGCATCAATCATCCCGGGTAGGCAGACAAATTTACCGGCTAAAACTCGGATGTTGGCTTTGGAGTTTTCTTTTCGCAACCGTTCGAAATTTCCGACGTCCAAGATTTGTTTATTTTGGTATAATATTCCGCCATCGGAAATTATTTCCAATTGGTCATCCGAGATTTTTCCACGGAGTGGCAAATTGTCCATGGTAACAATTTGAGCAAACGGACCAATTAATTTAACCTCCGCATCATCATCCAAAAGAGATGGTTTACGTGTTTTTTTTTTCGATTTTAAATCCATATACTAAAAAATTCTGCTCGGTAATCCATAAACCGGCTCTATTTGAAGTCAAAGAAATTTCTTTTTAGGGAAACAAGGGAGACATCGTTTCATATCCGGCATCAGCATGCCTATAAATTCCCAATGCGGGATCGTTATACAATACGCGTCGCAGACACTCGTCAGCTCGGTCTGTTCCGTCAGCAAGAACCACCATTCCGGCATGTTGCGAATATCCGATGCCTACGCCACCGCCGTGATGAAATGAAACCCACGTTGCTCCGCCGGCAGTGTTGGACATTAGATTGAGCAAAGGCCAGTCCGAGACCGCGTCTGACCCGTCCGGCATACCTTCGGTTTCACGATTGGGAGAAGCAACCGAGCCACAATCCAAATGGTCTCGTCCAATTACAATCGGTGCTTTCACTTTCCCATCTCGAACCAACTCATTGAATTTCAATCCGGCTTTTTCACGATCGCCAATGCCTAACCAGCAGATACGGCTTGGCAACCCTTGAAACGCAATTTTTTCTTTTGCTTCGGTAAGCCAATGAATCAAATGTTTGTTTTCGGGAAATAATTGCATCAGCGCACGGTCAGTCGTGTAAATATCTTCGGGATCGCCGGAAAGTGCCACCCAGCGAAACGGTCCTTGCCCTTGGCAGAATAGCGGTCGAATAAACTTCGGGACAAACCCTTGATAATCGAAAGCATTCGTTTCCCCGCCTTGACGAGCAAATTCGCGCAGGTTGTTTCCGTAATCAAATGTAACCGCGCCACGCTTTTGCATTTCGAGCATAAAACCGACATGCCGAGCCATACTCTTTAGCGAGAGTTCTCGGTATTTTTCGGGATTAAACTTTCGCATTTTTACAGCCTCGGCTAAAGGAATTTTATTTGGAACATAGCCAAAAAGTGGATCGTGAGCTGAAGTCTGGTCGGTCAGCATGTCGGGTATCAGGTTATCTTTCAATAGTCTTTCAAGCATATCGCCCGCGTCGCTCACAAGACCGATAGAAATGGTTTCTCCTCGTGTCACGGCATCCCGAAGCCATGTTACAGCTTCTTCGTAGCTGTAAGTCATTTTGTCGATGTATTTCGTTTCGAGACGTTTTTTTATTCTTTCCGGATCAATATCCGCACCTAAGAAGACTGCTCCGGCAAGCGTAGCCGCGAGTGGCTGAGCACCACCCATACCGCCTAATCCGGCAGAGCAAATCCATTTGTGTTTTAGATTTCCATCGAAATATTGCCTGCCTGCTTCGGCGAATGTTTCATACGTCCCTTGCAGAATCCCTTGCGAGCCGATGTATATCCAACTTCCGGCAGTCATCTGTCCATACATCATCAGTCCGCGACTTTTAAGCTCTTCAAAATGTTCCCACGTAGCCCACGCCGGGACTAAATTGCTGTTGGCAATCAGCACGCGTGGTGCTTGCGGATGCGAACGAACCAAACCGACCGGCTTACCGGATTGAACAAGTAAGGAATGGTTTTCGTCTAATTCCAGTAATTGACGTATGATCTCGCGAAGCGCGTCAAGATTGCGGGCAGCTTGTCCTGTTCCGCCATATACGATTAGGTTGGACGGATCTTCCGCCACTTGAGCATCCAAGTTGTTGAGCAACATTCGCAACGGTGCCTCGGTCTGCCATGATTTTGCATGCAACGCGCTTCCGTGTGGCGCATGATAATTTGAGTGGGAAGCATACGTGTTTAGAAATTCGGTGTAGTTCATAGTTCGTATCCCTTCTAAACTTTCTTTACAAAGAAAATCTTTTGGCGCATTCAGGGAGATGCGGTTTGTTAAAATTTGTTGATATTAACCTGACGGCAATCAATTAATATTTCACGCTGCATATTGAATATCTTTGTGCAGAAAGTATTTTTTTACACGTTGAGGATTCTGTTGTAACATATTCATATGTGATAATAGATTATACGTCAAATTTTGTTGATTTTTAGGGGACTTTTTTTGTGATAGTCCTTGTTTCAAGTCGCAGTTCAGATACTCATCCGGGTTTCTTTCGGGCGAATACGATGGCAGAAAAAATAGTTCTATTTTATCTTT
>JBKEBE010000077.1:0-24231 GCA_047973025.1 Paludibacteraceae bacterium | reverse complement strand
TGGCCAAAAAAAGTTGTAAAATAGTCCACAAAAAATTGCATATATCACTGATTTTCATTATCTTTATAGCTGAAACAGCATAAGGGTGAGCAAGAATGAAAATCCTGAATTTTGCACTAAATTTTCCCGATGAGGATACTTGTCGCATGAAATTTAAAGAACAAAGAGACCAAATCGGCGTTGTTTGCCGTCATTGTAATTGTAAAGAGCACTATTGGCTCGAAAACAAACAGGCTTACGAATGTAAAAAGTGCCACGCCCGGCAGAATTTACGTTCAGGCACAGTCATGCAACACTCCAACTTGCCCTATCGGTATTGGTTTGCAGCCATGTACTTGATAACGGCCACCAAAAATGCTTTTTCTTCGGCAGAAATACAGCGTCAATTAGGACACAAGCGTTATCAACCCATCTGGGAAATGGTAAACAAGTTACGCGATGTAATGGGTAAACGCGATGGCATCTATACTCTTGACGGCGAAATAGAGCTTGACGATGCTTTTTTCACTACCGAAATTCCCATTGAGTTAAGGAATGAACCCCTTAAACGGGGGCGTGGAAGTCAGAAAAAAACCAAAGGGTTGGTCATTGCCGAAAGCAAAACAGTCGAAAACCCAAAGCCGGGGATGAAACCCAAAAAGGTTGGCCACCTGAAGATGACCGTTATAGACCACCTGAAAGCCGATACAATTACAAAGAATGTCAAAGAGCAAGTAGAACAAACGGCAGATATTATCTCCGATGATTCTACTTCTTACACAAAACCGGAAGGACATGTCCATTCACACGAAGCATCAGTGGTCGCTCCGGAAGAATTGCCAAAAGTCCTTCCTTGGGTCCATACCGCTATCAGCAACGCTAAAAGGCAACTGCTGGGTGTATATTACAAAGTTAACCCCGAATATTTACAATACTACCTCAATCAATTCTGTTATAAATTCAACAGGCGATATTTTGGTGAAAAACAGTTTGACAGATTATTAATCACCGCTGTCAGCTATCCGCCTGACTTCAAATCAAGAATTTACAATAGGAAGAATTGCGGATAATCATATGGAATTATCAGAAAGTGTTGATGTAAGAAAAAAGGAAACCAGAAATTTCAGACAAATAAGAGCTACAACAAGTACATGGTGAGCGAGCAAGATTTGAAACAAAAAAACAGCCAGTTTTTCCGGCTGTTTTTTTGTTGAAATTTTATATTATTTATTATATGGAATAACCATCATTAAGGTAGAGTAATAATAATGATGTTATTTTTTTGGGTGTTATTCCATCCTCCAAGTCCTGTAATATAGTAGTAAGGTGCAAGTTGAACGGTCTTTGCATCTACCCATTTGCTAAAATCGGGAGACAAATTTTGGAAACTTGATGAGTGGTAAGCGTAAATTGGCTGTTTTGAATCAGCTTCATAGTTTACTCCAATAAAGAAAGAAGCAAAACTAACCAAATTATTCTCAGTTGTCCAGAATTCAACATAAGGAGCTGAAGAAGTTGCAATCCAATCTCCCCAGTCTCCATCATCATTTTTCATCGTTTCAACATAAGGATTTATCACTCTATACCGATCGAAACCTTCAGCTTTTTGGATATCTACCGGATATTCGACTCCAGATGTCCAGTTGTCAAGGTATTTCCCCTGCCCGATTGATTGCCAAGTATAGGCTTTTTTAACTTTGAAAGTAGTTTCAGAAATACCTCCAACAGAAGTTATTTCTTCAGGAAGTGTTAACTCCATAGTTAATACTACCCCGATAGTAAGGGGAGTAACATCTACCGTAATAACAGTTTTTGTTTCTCCTTCTGCAAATGAATAATCACTGACTGTAACACCGCTTAACTCACTTTTATCAGGTAAAATCGCTTTAAATGTAATAGCACCGCTTGTCGCAATGGAACCATCAGAACGATAAAGATCGACGGTTAACTTAGGGTTGGTTGCTTGAACCGTTTTATCAGTTAAAGACGAGTTGGAAAATGTTAGACCTTCCTTATTGTCATACTTTGTTCCTATATTTTCTTGTTCGCAACTAGTAAATAGCACAAAGAACAATACAGAACACAAAAGAAAGACTTTATTTAATCGTTTCATATTGTTTAATTTTCTATTGTTATACATTAATCTTATTAGATATCATCAGTTGGATTCTGGTCTGTTGTCCCATCCATGTTTTCGTTTCCATCAAATTCTGTTTGAGGAATAGTAAGCACCCACATATAACTTTCGGGATTATCCGTAGGTCTGTTACTTAGTAAGGCGGAAGTAGGCCATCCCATATCTGTAGTACGACGGAAACCTTGTTTTAATCTCCGAATATCATAAATTCGTCCATATTCACCCCAAAGCTCAATCCGGCGTTGAATTAAGATTTCTTCCAATAAGGAACCTGTTTCACCGGATGTTAATACCGTTAAATCTTTCCCTGTTTTAGCAGTGGTATAATCAGCATCGCGTTCATTCATTAAAGCGGTCAGATATTTTTTTGCAGTAATATCATCATCTGATTGACAGGCTGCTTCAGCTGCGGTTAAATACATTTCTTCTACGCGCATCCAGATATAATCTCCAAGCCAAGTGGAAAGATCTCTAAATTTGAATTTTTCTTGTTGATAACCTCCAGCTTTATTTAAAGGTTCATCTGGATTCCACCAGTCTCTTCGGTCATCATTGACCCCCATTTTAACATATAGTTCTTTATTAATCTGTTTCAAAGCAGAAGTTCCATAATAATTTGCACTGTGATCCATATGGGTGAAAAAGCCAGCATACATACCTGATTGGTCTGCGATAATTTCTGCTCCCCACATAACATTTCCTTTTGACACATCATTCACTCCTGCGAAATCTCCTACAGCAAGTATATCAGCTCCACTTTTATTGATAGCTTCTACAGCCGCAGTTTTTGCTGTTTTCCAATCTTCCATGACCAAAGCAATTCTGGCTTTAATTCCTGATGCAACCGCATAGCTGATGTGACTGACATGTTGACGGGTTGTACCATTCAAAAGTTCAGTTGCTTTATTGATATCGATTGTAACTCGTTCATAAACTTTTTGTACAGTTTCCCGTGGTTTTCCTGCAGTTCCTGCTACTGTTGGTTCTGTATAGATGGGACAACAGGGTTCAGATTCATGACCTTTGTAGGTCCGAGCAAAAGTTTGAGCAAGCATGAAATAAGAATAGGCGCGAATTGCGTAAGCTTGACCAATTATATAGTTTACCTCAGACGGTGTCCCTTCCATTGTTTCTTCCGCTGCTATAATGTAGTTTGCATTTGCAATCCATTTGTAGTAAGCATTCCATAAATCATAAGATCTCCACGTTTTGCTTTCATATTTTCCTTTTACGTTATATATAGCATCGTACCAGAACCATCCGCTTCCTGATGCTGACATAATCATATCTTCCCCCATGACATCTCCCATAAGATTATAAGCGGATATTCCAAAACATTGGTGCGTGTTACCTGTTGTAGACCAACCGGCAGTATACATGGAACGATAAATCCCGTTGAGTGGAACCAGCGCAGACTTGGCATTAGCCATCAGTCCGGCTCCAGACATTGAATCGGTTGGAATAGTATCTAGAGCGTCTTCTGAACATGAAGAAAGAACACCCAAACTCATTATCCCAATCAACATATAAATAAGTTTATTTTTCATATTTTCATTTTTTTAATATTAGTATCAATAATAACCTGAATCTTTAGAAATTAATCTCAACACCTAAGGAGTATGTTTTATTCGGTGTGTAAGTATAATCTGTGCCACCACTAAAATTGTATTGTGGATCCATCCCCTGCAGGTGAGAGAACAAAGCAAGGTTATCTACAGAACCGAAAATTCGTATTGAACTTAATTTAGCTTTGTCAACAACTAATGTTTTTGGAAGTGTATATCCCAAAGTTATATTTTTAATTGCAAAGTAAGATGCATCAATCAAGAAACGGTCAGTTGTAGCAAAAGTACCTCCAACGGCAATACGAGGAACATCGGTTACATCTCCAGGTTTTTGCCAGCGTCGTAAAGCATGCGTATTCCAGTTTTTGTTATAATACATATTTTCCATGCTTCCGGCATAAAGAGCATCGTAGATCTTACCACCTAAGGAGTAGGTAGAGAGTATAGACAACTCTAAGCCTTTCCATGTCAGATTCGTTCCTACACTACCGTATAAGTCCGGGATACGGTTTCCCTGATAATATTTACTGTTTGTAGCTTTTGAATAGTCACTACTGATTTTTTCGTTAGTGATATTTCCGTCCGCATCTTTATCATAAACCCAATAGAGTTGTGCTCCTGTAGCTGGATCAACCCCTGCAGATTTGGCCATGTAGAATGTGTTAATTGGATTTCCCTCTTTGATGCTGTATATTCCATTAATAATTTCAGGAGACTCTGCTGTTAACTTCAAGACCTTATTTTTTACAGTAGATCCCATCCAAGTTACTTCCCAACGTAAATCTCTTGTTAGGACGGGAGTTCCTCTAAGTTCTACTTCTAAACCACTGTTTTGCATGTCTCCCACGTTAGCGTTGTAACCATTAAATCCAGTTGATGTAGCCATCGGATAGCTTAAAAGCATATCGTAAGTTTTTTTATTGTAGTATTCTGCATTCAAACTCAAACGATTATTAAGGATGGTTGCTTCTATTCCAACATTGGAATTGGCATTTTTCTCCCATGAGACTTCTTTGTTCTCCAAGGAAGAAACCATACCTCCAATGCGGTTTGAATTTGCCCAAGAAAGACTGTAAAGACTCTGCCAAGCATAATAGCTTCCTAAAGCATCGTTGCCTTGCTCTCCATAGCTTGCTTTCAAAGACAAGTTGTTAATCCATGTAAGATCTTCCATGAAACGTTCTTCAGATATTCGCCAATTAGCTCCTAATGACCAGAAACTTCCCCAACGATTATCCTTGTAGAAGCGTGAAGAACCATCGGTACGAATAGATGCCGAGAAGTAATACCTGTTGTCATAGCCATAGTTTAATCGTCCTAACCAAGATTCAATTTTATAATTATTGGTATATGAATCAGCGTCGTAAAGAGTTGTTCCTGGGCGAAGTTCCAATATGCCGTCAACTAAGTTTGTTTTACCAGCAGACAAATATTCATATTTGTAATTGTAGAACTCATGACCAGCCAGAACATCAAAAGAATGCACACCAACATTACGATTCCATGTTAACAATTGGTTAAATGTAAAACTTTGCATTCGCGTGTTGTATCTCATAAGTAACCCACCGGCATTTTTTTGATTACCGTGATACATATTCATATATCTTTTTTGGTTATTCGTACGATAGTCTGTCCCAAAATTAATAGCAAGTTTCAATCCTTTAAAAATGCCAAAATTATCATTATCAGATCCAAATACAACTCCTGTTCGTACACTAGCGACATCGTGTTTTGTATCAGCCTTATCGTCAAGAAGCCCGCCAAGAGGGTTAAAATCATTGTAACTTCCAGGACGTCCTGATTCGCCATAATCCAATTGACGTTCACCTGTTTCTCCGAGCAAGTTACCTCCATTTAAGTCTTTCATATAGACAGGGAAAAGAGGAGATGCAAATTGAGCCGAATACCATGGGTTTGATGTTGTAGATCCATCATAATCACTAAAATTCTGTAATGAGTGAGCTAATGAAGTATTAAGATTTGCCGAAAACCAATTGTTTACTGTAGTGTTGATGTTAGAACGAACATTAAAACGTTGGAATGAAGTGTTCTCAAGAATACCTTCTTCGTTTAAATAACCTAACGAAAACATATATTTAGTTTTGTTAGTTCCTCCGTTAAGTGATAATTGATGCTCATGACGAGGAACATTACTTCTAGTTACTGCATCAAACCAATTTTCATTCCATGCAGATTGAGCATCAACTCTTACCATCCCTGTAGCAGGGTCTATTAATTGATCCCAAGTGTAGTTCTTGAATGGATTATACAATTCACCCGAAGTTCCACCTAAATTTGTACCAAGTGCATTTCTTGCTCCGGACTCAGCATCAGCCCAAGAATAACCGGAGTCGAAAACTAAACCGTTGCGTAGAGATTCGTAGGTCAATTGAACATAATCAGATTGATTCAGTAAATCGTATTTTTCTATAGCACGGGATGACCATCCAAGTGTAGATCTCCAGGAAACTCGTGTTTTGCCTTCTCTACCTTGTTTTGTCGTGATCATTATCACTCCGTTTGCTCCACGTGCGCCATAAAGAGCTGCAGCAGATGCATCTTTTAAGATACTCATTGATTCTATATCGGATGGATTAATAGAACTTAAAGATCCATCAAAAGGTATTCCATCAACTACATAAAGAGGGGTTTGAGATGCATTGATAGAACCGAATCCTCGTATTATTATCGAAGCAGAAGAACCTGGTTGTCCTGAACCGGATGTGGCTAACACACCGGTACTTTGTCCCTCTAAACCTTTAGAGATATTGGTTAAAGGACGTAATTCGATTTTTTTGTTACTTATTACAGAAGCAGACCCGGTAAATGACTCTTTTTTCGCAGTTCCATAAGCTACAACAATCACTTCTTCCAACTCAGAAACGTCTGGCTCCATTTCTACAACAGCATTGGCTATTGCAGGAACTTGAACAGTATTCATGCCAACTAACGAAATAATGAGTCTGGTCGTTGACGCAGGTACTGAAAATGAATACCTTCCCTGTGCATTTGTCAGTGTTCCTACCGACGAATTCCCTTGTACGACCACACTTGCGCCAATCACAGGGAGTCCATCTTCGGATGAGGTTACCACCCCCGATACTGTCTTTGTCTGAGCGCTCACCAACGTAATACTTGCCACGAAAAGGCAAGTCAATAAAAGTTTTAGTTTTCTCATAAATTTAACATTTTGTTTATTAATCTTCTTTTAATCTCATTTAAAACTTAATGAAATATAATTTTCAACTTGCAAATATAAATGTTTGTAATTTAACTTCCAAATCTTATTTAAATAAATTGACGCGAAAAGTGTGTTTTTTATTCAAAATCGAAGAAAAACGTTAAAATAGAGTGGAGTTTTCGAGATGTTTTGTTCGCAAAACATGTTTAATAACAATAAAATGAAAAAAAGGAAACTGTCATTCGGCAGTTTCCTTTGTTAAAATAAAATAGCAATATTTATACAGTTTGATCGTCCATACCGGCATCGGGGGCGTTTTTCTTTACCGATTCAATACCGTTGTCTCGAGCGGCTACGCTTTCGTACATTTCACTTTTCCCAATGATCTGTCCGTTTGTCGCGGTCAGATTGAAGAAGGATTTACCGTTGCCCGATTCTTTTCGGTCGAAACGAGCGTCATCTTGCGCGTTTTTCTTTACGGATTCTATGCCGTTCATACAACCGGCTTTTGACGTATAACCTTCACTGGAAAGGATTACCTGACCGTTACCCGCTTTGAGATTAAACTGAAATTCGCCATTTTTTCTGAGTGATACTACAAATTTCCCCATGATATATTTTAATTTGAATTTAGAATGTAAGTTGTTTTACACGTATAGTAAGCCCTGTTTTGGGCTTACTGCCTGTGATGATCATACTACCGGCTCCAAATATTGAGCGTAAGAATACCCTTGTTCGCCATCGGCTGTACGCACCAACCACCATTGGTCGTTGGATTTGCTGATAAGCGTAATGATTTCTCCCTTGGCCGCTTTGCCTACGATGGGTTGGTCTGTACCCGGTCCTTTGCGGATATTCAGATTACTTTCTTTGGTAGCAACACGAACTTTACCGCCTTCTATTACGACAGCTTCAACGTTTAATACTAAATCGCCTGAATTAAAATTGGGGTCAATATTCCCATACACTTCCCACAGTTTATCTTTCACTTCTCCACTGGGCACGCTGCCTTCAATCCTTAATACGCCCGCTTGTTCGGTAACTTTGAGGTTAGCTCCGGCTTGCAATGCGGCATCTACAATCGGTTGATATTTTTCTGCTAATGTCATTTTCGTAATTATTTAACGGTTAACTGATTGTCGATTTTGACCGGATTCAACGCAGAAACTTTTTGCATCAAGGTCGGAAGATCCGATTTATTGATTTCTCCTGTTAACGTGATAACGCCGTCTATGACAGCGGCTGATACAGACGCGTGATCTTTCAGTGCGTCAACAAGCGCTGATTGTAATACGGTGTCTTGAACGTTAATGACAGGAGGAGCAATCGTAAGGCTATTAACGACTGATTTGACATTTTTCACTCCGGCTGCCAAACCATTGATTGCCATGCTGACGGCTTCGTCTTTCACTTCGCCGGTAAGCGTTACCACACCTTTTTCTACGGCAACACTTATTCCGGTCGCATCGGGATTAGCCGCGATAGCCGTTTGAACTGCTTTTTGAATGTCCGAATCCTTCGGTTGACACGAAGTTACACCTACTGCCAGCATTACAATCAAAGCCAGCATCGAAAGAAATTGATTTTTTTTCATTTTTTCATTTTTTTGTTAGTAAATAGAATTGTATTTATTTTACAAGAATTGTAAACAGAAATGAATAACCACAAGAATTATGCAAAAATTTTAAAAAACATATCTTGAGCTGAATTTATAGACTGTTGTTATTGTAATTGCAACGCTTGCATCTTTTACTGTTTTAGTTTAAAAAATATTTTGGTATTTTTGCCGTAATTTTGTTAAATCCTCACTATTTAATTGTAATTATGAAGAAAATTTTTTCGACCATTGACGCTCCTGCCACTATCGGACCCTACAGCCAAGCTGTGGAAGCAAATGACACTCTTTATATTTCCGGGCAATTACCCATCAATCCTTCTACCGGAAAAATTGAAGCAACAGACATCCAAGGACAAACGGATCAGGTTTTCAAAAACATCAAATCTATTCTCTGCGAAGCCGGTTATACATTCCGGGATGTGGTAAAATCTACTGTTTTCCTGTCCGATATCAGCCATTTTGCCGGAATGAACGAAATTTATGCAAAATACTACCGTACCGAATGCCCCGCCCGATCTGCATTCGCTGTAAAGGATTTACCCATGGGAGCATTGGTCGAAATAGAAACAATAGCGGTCAAATAAATGTTTGCCGCTCATACACAAGCGTGTCAACATTCTTATTCGTAAAACGCCAGTCGATTTCTTAGGCTTACGATTTCATGCCGCATTCTGTTGACTCGATGAAGCAGATGAGTAATTGTTTCGACTCCTTCGATATTGATATCCAAGTTATTATAAAGGTGTATCATCCGTTCCAATTCAGGTAGTTTGTCTTCCGGAATGTATTCTGCTTCTTCCGTGTAGACAATCTCTATCAATCCTGTTTCGCGCAACGAGCGGATAAAATCTATCTCCACATCGTGATATGCACAGACTTCATATACAGAGATCCTGTTATCAGTAGCCATAATTGTGTGTTTAAATTTTTGACAATTCTTCAAAGAGATGTTTTTGTTTTTCCGTCAGGTTTGTGGGGATTCTCACGTGATAGGTTACGTACAAATCGCCAAACACTCCTTCTTGCTTGTAAACGGAAAAACCTTTGCCTTTTAGTTTTACTTTTGAACCGTTTTGAGTCTCGGGCTGTACTTTCAGTTTTACCTTGCCACTCATAGTCTCTATAGTAATTCCACCACCAAGAACCGCCGTATATAGCTCTAAATCAACTACTTTATGCAGATCATTGCCGTATCGTTTGAAAGTAGTATTGTTTTTTAATACAAATGTGAGGTACAAATCGCCTTTTGTTCCACCGTTTATTCCTTCGCCGCCGTGTCCTTTTATTTTGATGGTTTGTCCATTTTCCACGCCGGCCGGGATTGTAAGACGTATTTTTTCCCCGTTGACGGTTATCGTGTGTTTTTGGGTAACATAGACATCGGAAAGATTCAGATGAAGTTCTGCGTTATAATCCTGACCTTTGTATTTCATTTGCCCGGCAGAAGAACGGCTTCTACCACCGCCACTCATGGAGCCAAACATGGATTCGAAGAAATCGGAAAAACCGCCCGCTTCAAAATCGGCACCGCCAAATCCTTCTGCCGTGTACCGTCTGCTTCCCTGCGAATCTTCATTCGTGTATTGCTGTCGGTTTTGCCTTTGTTGTTCAAACTCATCGGCATGTTGCCGGTTTTCGCCGTACTGATCGTATTTTTTTCGCTTCTCGGGATCACTAAGCACTTCGTTTGCTTCATTGATTTCCTGAAATTTTCGTTTTGCCGCGTCATCGTTTGGATTTACATCCGGATGATATTTACGCGCCAATTTTCTGTATGCTTTTTTGACTTCATCCTGCGATGCCGATTTTTGAATATCTAAGATTTCGTAATAATTGATATACATACTCGAAAGCTATTTTTTTAACAATTCAACGATTTGAAAGGTTTTAGCGAAATTTTTGATAATAAAAAAGTCAGACCAATGCTTCCTGTTGGTTCGTAACAAAAAGTCAGATTTTTTTGTAAGTCGAAATAGACAGACGTTGATGTTTTTAGATTCTGTTAAGGTTGTATAATTATCCTATTGTTAAAAAAACATTCTGCACACAATCTTCCACAGTATCGACTTCAACAAGTTTTAATGCAGAAAAACATCAACTGTAATTTTTCCAACTATATTTCCGGATCGTTCTTCTATTTCGAGAATCCGTCATAACAGACCTTTTGGGCACTATTAGAATAGAAGGTGTGTAAAAGCATTTCAAAAATGTAAAATAACTCTTTTTATTATACGCAACAACAAGGATAAAGATAATTTTTTAGAACAAGTAGGTGCAAAAAAGGATTAACGACAAAAGCCATCAATCCCCGAAAACGTTAGAGTTAAAAGGATAATATTTAAATTTCCTACATTTTATAGCTGTCCGGCATCCACAAGCGTTATCACTCGCTCCACAATTCGGTCTTTGTCATTGCCATCGTATTCTGCCTTCAAGTCTGAACCGAAAAACTTGGCAACCGTGTTCCAAAACACAGCAGGGACACCACCTTTATAAGCTCGAATCAAATCGAACGTATTTATCTGATGCTCTCTATCAATGAGCTTTACCAGCATTTTACCCTGATTAATGGTTAGGTCCCGAAGAGGTTTTTCGTATTGGCTGAAAATGCGTTTTTGAAAATCGTTGATGTGTTTTTTTCGTGCCACATCATTCGGCAACGCAAACAGCTCGCGGTTCAATTTATCAATTTCGTAGGAAGCAATTCGCGCGTAAGGCAACGCTCTTTTTACGTCGCGAACCGTACGCCAGTAAAATTTTTCTTGTCGGCTATTGGAAAAAACAAGTGGTGGATATACATACAGTACCCGCAAATCATCCAGAAAAATGGTGTCTCCGTTCGCATCGATCACTTTTTCCATCAGGGCATACGAAGTAGGACGGGTACCGGGGACCGGTAGGGTACCGGGTATCTGTGCGCTATTTTGGGGTGTTGAAAGCCACAAAGCGAAAAACAAAAAAGATAGCAGTTTTAGTTTCATCTCGGCTGCAAGATTCACAAGAAATACGTTACAAAAGTATAAAATTTTATCGGAGTACAATTATCCCAGCAATATTTGTTCCAAATTAATGGTGTCTTACTTCTTGAATTTGAGAAATTTTGTATAAATTTGAACTTTCATACATCTATGGTGTATAAAACGTTTAAGTTAATGTTTTAGTTTATGCGAAAAATTTACCTACTTCTGTTGCTTGTTACAAACGGGCTTCTATCTTACGGTCAAATAGCACCGGTAGTCCCGTCGTCAATATCCATCGCCAATACGTCTGTGGCTGTGCAAGACGAATGGAGTGCATTCCAAAATGCCGCGGCGCTTGCTCACATTGAAAAAGTGGAAGTAGGTGCGCAATACGAGAATCGGTTTATGCTCAATGAATTGAGTACGCGTAGTGTTCAAGCCGGATTCAACACCAAGTTTGTAAACATTGGATTTGCCTATTCCTACCACGGCTATTCGGTTTACAACGAGATGCTTGCCGGAGTTGGACTGGCTCGTAACTTTGGGGACAAATTCTCCATGGGCATGCAATTCAACTATTACACCGCGTACTTCTCGGCTTCCGAAGAAAGCCGCTATCGGGGCACGCTGTTGACACAGTTTGGAGTCTCGTCTAAAATTTTTCCAAAACTAACCGTCGGCTTTCACACATTCAACCCCTTTCAGACCGGCATCAAAACAGAAAATACGACCAAAAGACTCCCTTCTATCTTCAGCATCGGAACCCATTACGAATTTACCGATAATCTTATCTGGCTGACTCAAATCGATAAGGAGGTAAGCAGTAATTTCCGCTTTGCAACCGGATTTGAATACACGATGATAGAGCAACTTACCGTGAAATTAGGTGCTTATGGACAAGACTATTTGATTCCTGCCCTTGGATTCGGGCTCCATTTCGGAAGTTTTCATTTTCATCTGAATGGGGAACTTCATCCGCAGCTGGGTCTCAACACGCTCGCCAATCTAAGATACAGCTTTTAAAAACCGGAAAAATGCTGAAAAGAATATTTACAATATTTCTAATTGGGTTCGCGGTATGGACGATACAAGCGCAAGAGGCAACTGACAGATCTGTGGAACAAATCATCGCGGATATTTTTGAGCAGGTGTCTGAAAATTCGGATACGGAAATTGACTTTACTGGTTTTTATGAGGACATGATGAATTTTTCAGAAAACCCAATCAACCTGAACAATACGAATAAAGAAGAACTTGAAAAGCTGTATTTTTTATCCGACATTCAGATAGACAATATACTCCATTATCTCTACCGGTATGCTCCGTTGCAGACGATTTATGAGATGCAACTCATTGACGGATTGGATATGACCGACATCCGGATGTTGCTCCCTTTTGTTTCGCTGGGTGAAGCACAGGCTAAAAAGCAATCGCTGAAGATACGAGATGTATTCAAATACGGGAAAAACGAAGTTTATTTTCGATTGGATAGAGGATTGGAAACGAAAGAAGGCTATCGTTTCGTACCCGAAGAAGATGAACAGGCTGTTGAACAAAATGCGCGCAAGTACGTTGGAGAGTCGCTTTACAATCATATAAAATACCGTTTCCGCTACCGAGACCGGATAGCGTTTGGCGTAACGGCAGAGAAAGATGCCGGAGAACAATTTTGGGGTACACAGAACAAAGGATATGATTTCTATTCCGCGCATTTTGAATTGAAAAATTTTGGGAAGTTGAAAACGCTTGTTGCGGGAGATTATCGGGCTAATTTCGCGCAGGGACTTGTGATGCGCACCGACTTTTCGATGGGAAAATCTTCCTATGTATTGCAAGTAAATCCACGTTCCACAGGATTAAAGAAATTTACGGGCACCGATGAATACAATTACTTCAGAGGTGCCGGTGCCACTTTCAGCTTGGGCAATGTCGATGTTTCCGCCTTTTATTCCAACAAAATGATTGATGGAGATACGGTAAACGGGCAATTTACATCCATTAAAATGGACGGACTTCACCGCACGTTAAGTGATTTGGAGCGAAAAAAAAATATCAACCAGCAAGTTGTGGGCGCTAACGCGACTTATACCTACAAATGGCTGCAAATTGGTGCTACGACTGTATATACAAGTCTGGATAATTCCTTAGAACCCAAAGCCGCAAACTACAATAGATTTTACTTTCGGGGAAAAGAGCAACTGATGAGTAGCATGAATTATCGCTTGCGCGCAGGAAAATTAAATCTCTTTGGAGAAACAGCTGTCTCCGACAAACCCGGTGGCTGGGCAACTACCAACGGCATTAATTTCAGTCCGATTTCACGAGTTGGTTTGGTGGCACTGTACCGTTATTTTTCCAAAGAATATGACCCGCTATTTGGCGTAACCTTCTCTGAAACTTCCCGCGTGAATAACGAGACAGGACTTTATGTCGGTGCTGAAGTGCGTCCCATTAAATTCTGGAAAGTTGCTGCATACATTGACAGTTATCGTTTTCCGTGGATGAAATTCGGAATTGACGCGCCTTCAATCGGTAAAGATTATCTTGTGCAGGTGGATTATGCTCCGAAACGCAACGTGAATATGTACTGGAGGTTCAAATACGAGGAGAAAATGAGCAATTATTCGGACACACCCACCGTTATGCCTGTCGTTCTTCCACAGCCGAAATGGTATGTCCGGTACTTATTAAATTATTCTTTTGGACGATTCCGTTTTAGAAATCAATTGGATGTCAACGGCTTTTACGATGGTGTAAACGCTCCGACCTATGGCTATTCCGCTCTGCAGGATGTCAGTTACGATTTTCAAAAAATCCCGTTGCGCATAGACGTAAGATTTCATATTTTCGATGCACAAAATTACGAAAATCGATTGTACACCTACGAAAAAGATGTGTTGTACGCTTTCTCGGTGCCGATGAATTATGGATTAGGTTCACGATATTATGTCAATCTCCGCTACGAACTGAGTGAAAATCTTTCGTTTTGGTTTAAATTAGCTCAAACGGTGTACGCCGACGACCGAGTAACAATCAGCTCCAGTAACGAAGAAATCCAAGGTAATCGAAAAACAGATTTTAGGTTTCTGATGCGATTGAAATTTTAGGATTATTTGTCAAACGTCCTTTCGGTAAGTCATATAAAAGAGTTATCTCTAAAAAAATAAGAGTTGGATGTGTTCTTTAACATCCAACTCTTTTTAGTTACGCGCGGATACGTTGTTTTTGTCTTCTATCCGTTCTTAATTGCTGCTTGAGCTGCGGAAAGTCTGGCGATAGGTACACGGAAGGGCGAACAACTCACGTAGTTCAATCCGATCAGGTGACAAAATTCAACGGAAGAAGGCTCGCCTCCGTGTTCGCCACAAATACCCACTTTCAAGTCGGGGCGTGTCGCGCGACCTTTTTCGGCAGCCATTTGTACCAACTGCCCTACTCCATTTCTGTCCAAAACTTGAAACGGATCCGCTTTCAAAATTTTCTTTTCAAGATAGACGGGCAAGAAAGAAGCAATGTCATCACGGCTGTAGCCAAACGTCATCTGTGTCAGATCGTTTGTTCCGAAAGAGAAAAATTCTGCAGCAGAAGCAATTCTATTGGCGGTAAGTGCCGCGCGGGGAATCTCAATCATCGTTCCCACTTTATATTCAATGCTGTCTCCTGTTTCTTCAAACAGTTTCTTCGCAGTTTCCCGAATGATTTTTTCTTGCTCCAAAAACTCGTAAAGAATACCGGTCAACGGCACCATGATTTCGGGAATCGCTGTGACACCTTTCTTCTTTAGATTCAACGCGGCGCCTAAGATTGCGCGGGTCTGCATTTCGGTAATTTCGGGGAACGTGTTTCCCAAACGGCAACCACGGTGTCCAAGCATCGGATTTGCTTCGTGAAGAGACTCTACTCGCCGTTGAATCCTCTTCAATGGCAGTCCCATAGCTTGTGCCATTTCCAATTGTCCTTTTTCATCATGCGGAACAAATTCGTGCAAAGGGGGGTCGAGCAAACGAACGGTAACCGGACAGTCGTGCATGGCTTCGAAGATACCTTCAAAATCAGCTTGCTGATAGGGTAAGATTTTTTCCAACGCTTTTTTTCGGTCTTCGGAAGCTTCCGCGAGAATCATTTCGCGCATGGCTTTGATTTTTTCGCCTTCAAAGAACATATGCTCTGTACGACAAAGTCCGATACCCACCGCTCCGAATTTACGAGCTGCAAGCGCGTCAGCCGGTGTATCCGCATTGGTTCTTACCGCTAATTTGGCGTAATTATCCGACAAATTCATCAGTTCGCTAAAATCATTGTCCAACTCGGCGTCTTTAGTGGCTACTTGTCCTAAGTAAATATCTCCGGTAGAGCCGTTTAATGAGATATAATCGCCTTCTTTGATCGTAATGTCATCCACCTCCATTTCCTTTGCCGCGTAATCAATTTTCAGCGTTCCGGCACCTGAAACACAGCATTTTCCCATGCCGCGCGCTACAACAGCCGCGTGAGAAGTCATACCGCCGCGAGCAGTCAAGATACCTTCGGCGGCAGCCATACCGGCTAAGTCTTCGGGCGATGTTTCTACGCGTACCATGATTACTTTTTCGCCACGTTGAGCCCATTCGGCCGCGTCATCCGCGTTGAAAACAACTTTTCCGGTAGCGGCACCGGGAGAAGCAGCCAAACCTTTCGCGATAACTTTTGCTGAATTTAATGCCGTTTTATCGAAAATAGGGTGAAGCAGTTCGTCCAGTTTAATCGGGTCAACTCGCGTTACAGCGGTTTTTTCGTCAATCATACCTTGTTTAAGTAAGTCCATGGCGATTTTTACCATCGCTGCGCCGGTTCGTTTCCCGTTACGCGTTTGCAAGAACCAGAGTTTGCCTTCTTGAACGGTAAACTCCATATCCTGCATATCTTTGTAGTGGTTTTCAAGTTTTGTTTGGATACTGTCCAATTCCTTGTAGATTTCCGGCATGGCTTCTTCCAGCGATGGGTAGTTGGCGGCACGTACTTCTTCGGCTATTGCGGCTAATTCGGCCCAACGTTTCGATCCGATTTTTGTAATTTGAAGCGGTGTTCGAATGCCGGCTACCACATCTTCGCCTTGCGCATTGACAAGGTATTCGCCGATAAACTGATCTTCACCGGTCGCCGCATCACGCGAGAAGCATACGCCGGTCGCCGACGTGTTGCCCATGTTTCCGTAAACCATGGCTTGTACGTTAACGGCTGTCCCCCACTCGGCAGGTATTCCTTCCATTTTTCGGTAAAGGATGGCGCGGTCGTTCATCCATGAGTCAAACACGGAGCAGATAGCACCCCAAAGTTGTTCGTAAGCGTTTTCAGGGAAGTCTTTTCCGGTTTGGTTCTTGACGGCGGCTTTGAATTTTGCAACCAATTCTTTCAGGTCGTCAACACCAAGTTCCGTGTCTAATTTTACACCTTTGGCTTCTTTTAGGTGTTCGATGATTTCTTCAAATGGATCAATATCATTCTTATTTACAGGTTTCATGCCCAGCACTACGTCTCCGTACATTTGTACGAAACGACGGTAAGAGTCCCACGCGAAACGAGCATTGCCTGTTTTTCGAGTCATTCCTTCAACGACCTCATCGTTAAGTCCCAAGTTCAAGATGGTGTCCATCATACCCGGCATGGAAGCGCGCGCGCCGGAGCGAACGGAAACTAATAGTGGATTTTCAACGTCGCCAAATTTGGATTTCATCAATTCTTCAACTTGTACCATCGCTTTTTCCACTTCCGGTTTTAGCAATTCGACTACTTTATCTTTTCCTAATTCATAGTATTCGGTACAAACATCCGTGGTAATGGTAAATCCCGGAGGTACGGGAACTCCGATCAGATTCATTTCCGCCAAATTAGCGCCTTTTCCGCCGAGCAGATTCTTCATGTCTGCTTTCCCTTCGGCTTTTCCGTTACCAAAGGTGTAAACTCTTTTTAGGTTACTCATAAATAATAGTATGTTTTAGTTTGTTGATAAAATTTTTTTGTTAGACGAGAATCGAATTGTGTTGTTTCTACAATATTGTTATTTCGATTAAAAAACTGTCGGGATCGATCAATATTTTTAAACGAATCTGATAGTTTAAAGTTCAAATTCGGCAATATTTAGAAATGTCAGCAAAGGTAATTTTTTTTGTTGAGATATGAAAATAATACAAACAGCATCAATGCTTTAAGAGCATATTGTCTGTTCGTTTGAAAGATAGGTATCAAATTGCTGATTGATTATAAAATTAAAAAGACAAAATTAATGTAAACGTTGCTCGGAATGTTCATAATGAATATTTTTAATAGGATGAGTAGTCCTGTGAAATAACTTTGGCATACAAAGGAATGAACAACAATGTTTTTGTCAAGCAAGTAGTATCGGAGATGAAATGGCGGATTTTGTTGTAAATGAATTCATATCGGATTTTTCTACACTTGTGTATTTATAGGTAAAATGGATTGACAGACGACTGCACCGGACGAGTCGTTTTCAACTTTTTAAAAATGGTCGCTTTTTGATCTAATCTTTTTCGACATGCTTACATGATCAATATATTAACCCGACACTAATATAACGTGATATTATTCTACACAAATAGCTGTTTATGAATACTTTGACACGTAAAAAATGTCGTTATTAACCCGCCTGGTTAATAACATAGTCGCCAACGAAATAATCAGCTTACAAATCCAGCCAACTCAAAGAATCATAAAGACGCGAAAAACCTTATTTCATGTCATTTTTAATACAAAAGTTAAATATTCCAAATCATTTTGAGCTATTTTTACAGTTTTGAGAGAATATTTGATATTTTCATTGCACATATAAAATCAAAATGATTACCTTTGCAAAAAACTAACTACATAAAGATATTATCTTAACAATAAAACAATCATTATGTTTTATAATTTAGTTATCATGTACTGTTTTGTTATTCATTAAATCAAAAAAAATTATGAAAAAAACAAAATTTCTTTTGACATTAGTCGCTTTGGCACTGACATTCAATAGCACCAAAGCACAAGAGTTTACGGCAAGTGCTGACTTGATTAGTTCGTACGTATGGCGTGGCAGCGAGCTTTCGGGTGTATCCGTCCAACCCACATTGGATTTTACGGTAGGTGGTTTCTCTGTCGGAGCATGGGGATCGGCGGGATTTGACGGCTATCTCGAAAGCGATTTGTATGTGTCTTACATGTTTGATTTTGGGTTGTCATTTGGAGTGACGGATTATTATTTCCCGTCATTGGGTTATCGTTATTTCGATTATTCAAAAGAAACGGGAGCACACGCGCTTGAAGCGAATTTGGGCTACACGGTCGGAGGACTTACGTTAGCCGCCAACTATATTTTCAACGAAGCCGGGGGTGTCGCGTCCACCGGTGGAGACAAATATTTTGAAGTAGGATACGCTTTTGAAAAATTCAACATTTTCGTCGGTGCGGGAGATGGATGGCACACATCCGACGGAGAATTCGGCTTGGTAAACGTGGGTGTTAGTACCACGAAAGAAATTAAAATTACCGACTCTTTCAGTATTCCATTGACAGCCAGTGCTATCTTAAATCCGGAGAAAGAACAGTTTTTTATTGTTGCAGGAATTTCACTCTGAAAAAAGTATCAAGTAATCTAAAAGAATCATTATCGTAATAAAAAAGTAAAAAATGAAAAAAATTGAAGCAATTATCCGTCGATCAAAGTTTGAAGACGTAAAAGAAGCTTTGTACAATGCCGATATAGATTGGTTCTCCTACTGGGACATTACGGGGCTTGGCAAGTCAACCGAAAATCAGGTCGTCAGAGGGCAAGTATTCCAATCCAGATACATCCAACGAAGAATGCTTTCTATCGTGGTCAGAGATGTTAACCTAGAAAAAACAATCAAAGCAATTCTCGATTCTGCTTGGACAGGAGAAATGGGAGACGGTAAAATATTTGTCTATGACATTGCCGAGACCTACCGCATCCGCAATAAAGAATCCGGTCCGGAAGCTTTGTATAACAAGGAATTATAGATTGACTATCCTATCTAAGAAAAGAATAACAAACTTTATTTACATTAAAAAATATTCAGATGAAAAAATACATTTTAGCACTTACAGCCATACTCTTATCTACTGCTTTTTTATCGGCACAAACTGCCTCGGCCACAATAAACTCGGGAGATACCGCTTGGATGCTGGTAGCTACGGTTTTGGTCCTTTTTATGTCGATACCGGGGTTAGCTTTATTTTACGGAGGGTTGGTTAGGCGAAAAAATGTATTGAGCATTTTTATGCAGGTTTTTGTAATTGTAGCCGTTATCAGCATTGAGTGGGTAGCGATAGGCTATAGCAATGCTTTCGGGAGTAATTCCATTGATTGGCTCGAGCCGTTTATTGGTGGGTTCGATTGGGCTTTCCTAAAGGGCATAAAACAGACGGACTTAAGCCCGTATTTTATATCACACTCACAAATAGCTGCCGATGGTAGTGATATTGGTACAATCCCGCACTTGGTTTTTGTCATGTTTCAAGGAATGTTTGCCGTAATTACACCGGCCCTCATTATCGGCGCATTTGCCGAGCGTATCAATTTCAAAGGATTTCTGTTATTTTCCGTTTTATGGGCTGTTTTAATTTATAACCCTGTGGCTCACTGGGTGTGGTCAGGAGACGGTTGGTTATTGGCTCTGGGAGCGCTCGATTACGCAGGTGGTACTGTGGTACACGTAAATGCGGGGATTGCCGCCATCGTAATGGCACTTTTAATGGGCAAACGTCGCGACTACAAAGGACACGCGCTCCCCCCACACAACATTACCTACGTTGCTATAGGAGCAGCCATGTTGTGGGTGGGCTGGTTTGGTTTTAACGCGGGAAGCGGATTGGCGGCAGACGGACTTGCCGGCAACGCGCTGATGGTAACAAACTTGACAGCCGCTACTGCGGCGCTTACTTGGGCTATACTGGAGTGGATAATTGACAAAAAACCAACCGTAGTAGGCGTTTCGACCGGTGCGGTAGGCGGACTGGTAGCTATTACGCCTGCCGCCGGCTTTGTGAGTGTCGGTGGTGCGATAGCCATAGGTGTGATCGTAACTGTTGTATGTTTCATTATGGTAGCCTACGTAAAACCTAAATTGGGATACGATGATTCGTTGGACGCTTTCGGCATTCACGGGATTGGAGGAATCTTGGGAGCGATTCTGACCGGCGTATTCGCAACACCGTTCATTCAAGAAGGAATCAGCGGAGCACTCTATGGAAACTTTTACCAATTGTGGATACAACTCCTCGCAACGATTATTACGCTGATTTTCTCCGGGGTCGGAACATTCATTTTATTCAAAATTACCGACAAATTGGTAGGGATACGCGCTACCGACAAGCAAGAAGCGGTAGGGTTGGATGAAACGTTGCACCGAGAAACGGCTTATACGAGTTTCGACTAAGAGACAGGCACAATGTGTGTACCCCTGAACCTGAATAAAAAACTCTTTGCACAGCTTGTAGCGTGTAAAGAGTTTTTTTTTCTTGTAGCGAACATCGGATTTATTTAAGCTATAATATTCTCTGTATTGCCGATGCAATCCCACATTGATACTTTTCTACATTTTCGCTTTCAGGAAATGCCCCGTGTAGGATGAATCGCAATTCGACAGTGCTTCCGGTATGCCTTCGAAAACAAGATTTCCGCCATTTTCGCCCCCTTCCGGTCCGATGTCGATGATGTGGTCGGCGCATTTTATCACTTCCATATTGTGCTCGATGATTATTAAGGTATGTCCTTTTTCAATCAATGCGTCAAAGGCTTTAAGTAAGGTCTTGATGTCGTGAAAATGGAGACCGGTCGTAGGCTCGTCAAATACAAAAATCGTTGGGTCGGACTTTTCATTTGCCAAAAAAGACGCCAACTTCACGCGTTGACTCTCGCCACCGGAAAGCGTGCTGGATGATTGCCCCAGTTTTACATACCCAATCCCGACATCTTGAAGCGGTTTCAAGCGTTTTACGATTCGTTTCTCGGTGTTTCCTTTTCCTTGCGAGAAAAAATCTACCGCCTGATTGACAGTCATATCAAGTACATCAAAAATATTTTTACCCCGGTATTCTACTTCCAGAATGTCGGATTTAAACCGCTTGCCTTGACAATGTTCGCACACAAGTACCAAGTCAGCCATAAACTGCATTTCGACCGTTACCGTTCCTTCGCCTTGACATTCTTCGCATCGTCCGCCTGGGGTGTTAAAGGAGAAAAAAGCCGGAGTGTAATTCATTTGCTTGGAAAGCTGGCAATCGGCAAAGAGTTTGCGGATTTCGTCATAGGCTTTGATGTAGGTTACCGGATTGGAGCGCGTTGAACGCCCGATGGGATTTTGATCGACAAATTCAATATCTTTAGCCAAGTGCATGCTCCCTTTGAGTGAGCCAAATTGCCCTGTTTTATCCGCAACACCACCGTAATATTTTTTCAACGCGGCATATAGCACATTTTTTACTAACGAAGATTTTCCGGAACCGCTTACACCTGTTACAACTGTCATCACGTTCAACGGAAACTTGACATCAATTCCTTTCAGATTATTTTCACGCGCACCCAGTATTTCGATATAGTTGTTCCATTTTCTTCTTTGCGAAGGGAGTTCAATTACTTCTTTTTTCAAAAGGTATTTCAGGGTAAACGAATTATTAAATTCTTTTTCATTTGTTTCAGAAACAGCATGTATATCTCCTTCAAAAGTAATACTCCCCCCTGACGTTCCCGCGCCGGGTCCAATATCGACGATGTAATCCGACGCTCGCATGATTTCTTCATCGTGTTCCACCACCACAACCGTATTTCCCAAATCCCGTAGCTGATACAGCACGTTGATTAATTGATGCGTATCACGCGAATGGAGTCCGATGGAAGGTTCATCTAAAATATACAACGAGCCGACCAAGCTACTCCCTAACGAAGTCGCGAGATTAATCCGCTGACTTTCACCCCCGGAGAGAGAATTTGATAACCGATTCAGTGTCAAGTAGTTTAGCCCGACATCGCTCAAAAACCGAATCCTGTTTTTTATTTCAATCAGTAAACGTTTGGACGCTTGATGATCCTGTTCATCCAATTCGATGGTGTCAAAAAAATCGATTAGTTTGGATATTGGCATTTGAACCAATTCCGTAATTGATTTTCCGGCGACCTTCACGTATCCGGCTTCCTTCTTCAGGCGCGTCCCTTTGCAATCCGGACAAGTCGTCTTTCCGCGATAGCGTGCGAGCATGACCCGGTATTGAATTTTATACTGATTGGATTTTAGAAAATCAAAAAAAGCATTTAACCCCTGAAAATATTGATTCCCCGACCAAAGCAGTTCACGCTGTTCGTCGGTCAACTCTGCAAAAGGCTTGTGAATCGGAAAATCGAATTTTTCGGCGGAGCGAACCAACTCTTTTTTCCATTCGCTCATCACTTCTCCCTTCCAGCAGACAATGGCGTCTTCGTAGATGGACAACGACTTGTTGGGTACGACTAAATCTTCATCTATTCCGATAACCTTGCCAAATCCTTCGCAAGTCGGACAGGCGCCAAGCGGATTATTAAAGCTGAACATGTGTTCATTTGGAATTTCAAATTGAATACCATCGGCTTCAAACGTTTTTGAGAATTGAAGCAGCTTACTGCCATCATCCGCCAAAATCTGCAAATAACAGGTGTCTTTACCTTCCAAAAAGGCTGTTTCGACCGAATCGGTCAACCGGCTGATACCGGAAGAAGTCCTATCGACGGTTAATCGGTCGATCAGCAAAAAATGCTGTGCCGACTTTTTCAGCCTGCTTGCATCGCTCAACAGCTCATCAATCCTTACCACTTCGTCATTCACCATTATTCGGCTGTATCCGTTTTGCAGGTATAAGTTCAAGCGATCTTCGAGGGAAACACCCTCTATGGATATGACCGGTGCCAAAACCAGTATTCGTGTCCCATCCGAAAAGATAAACGTGGCGTTTACAACATCTTCGACTTCGTGTTTTTTTACTTCTTCGCCGGAAATAGGCGAGTACGTTTTCCCAATCCGGGCAAACAGCAATTTTATGTATTCATACGTCTCGGTAGAAGTTCCGACCGTTGAACGCGGATTTCTGGAATTTACTTTTTGTTCAATGGCGATTGCGGGTGGGATTCCTTTGATAAAGTCAACTTCCGGCTTTGCCATTCTGCCGAGAAACTGGCGGGCATAGGATGAAAGACTTTCAACGTAGCGTCTTTGACCTTCCGCGTAAAGTGTGTCGAAAGCCAGTGATGATTTTCCCGAGCCGGATAGTCCGGTAATAACGACTAATTTGTTGCGGGGAATTTCTAAATCAATATTTTTCAGGTTATGTACCTTGGCTCCTTTTATAATGATGTTTCCTTGTTTTGCCATAAGAATGGGGATAATTCGATAAAAACCAATCTGCAAAGGTAATCATTTCAGTTTTTTAGGCAATGGAACGCCATAAAAGAAATAACCGGATTTCAAATCTTTAAACCACCGTCATCCTAAGGCTTTTTCAAGTGAAATAATAATCACGTAAGTTCAATTAGTAAATGCAATTTTTAGGAGGAAAAAGAAGTTCTCTCAGTGGGCATGCCCACTGAGAGAACTTTGGAAAAATTTTTCCTACCTTTAGATTGTTATGAAAAAGAAGAAACATTTAACCCGCGAGCAAAGATACCAAATATCCGCGTTGCTTCAAACAGGGACAAGACAAAAAGAAATTGCCCGTATAGTAGGGACGAGTGAATCAACTATCAGCCGTGAAATAAAGCGGAACAGCTC
>JBKEBE010000034.1:0-81109 GCA_047973025.1 Paludibacteraceae bacterium | reverse complement strand
TTCATCATGGAACACGAGCAACTCTCGTATGCTGATGCCCTAAAGTATTTAGCAAGAAAATACCACATCGAAGTCGTTGAAAAGGAGCTTACACCGGAAGAAGAAGCGCAAAAGAACGACCGCGAAAGCATGTTGCTGGTCAACGAGTATGCGCGCAAATATTTTTCCGACACCTTGTATCACCACGTAGACGGAAAGGCTGTTGGATTGAGCTATTTTCATGAACGGGGCTTTCGAGACGATATTATTCAAAAATTCCAGCTCGGTTATTGTCTCGATGAAAAGGATGCTTTTACACAATCGGCACTCAAATCCGGGTATCAAAAAGAGTTCTTGGTAAAAACCGGATTGACGTTCGAAGGAGAGAATAATTACGTCGCCGATCGCTTTCGCGGACGTGTTATCTTTCCGGTACATTCACTCTCTGGGAAGGTGCTGGCCTTTGGCGGACGTATTTTGAAAAAAGACGATAAACTCGCAAAATACGTCAACTCGCCGGAATCGGAAGTGTACCATAAAAGCAATGAACTTTACGGAATTTTCTTTGCCAAACAAGCTATCATCAAGTACGACCGATGCTACTTGGTAGAAGGGTATACCGATGTCATTTCCATGCACCAGAGTGGCATTGAGAATGTTGTGGCTTCTTCCGGCACTTCGCTTACCTCCGGACAGATTAGACTTATTCACCGCTTCACGGAGAACATAACGATCATCTACGATGGCGATCCGGCAGGTATTAAAGCTTCCATTCGGGGGATTGATCTGCTGCTGGAAGAAGGAATAAACATAAAGGTTCTTCTTTTGCCGGATGGCGACGATCCGGATAGTTTTGCCCGTAAAAACAATGCGTCTGATTTTATCCGGTTTGTGGAAGAAAATTCGGTAGATTTTCTGCGTTTCAAAACCAATCTTTTGCTCGAAGATGTCGGAAATGATCCGATAAAAAAGACTAAATTGGTTCAAGACATCGTCCGAAGTATCGCCATCATCCCCAATCAGATTCTCCGAGCGGAATATGTAAAAGAATGTAGCTCTCTGCTAAATGTTAACGAGCGGGAATTGTACGCGGAAATAAATAAAATCAAGCAAAAAGAGCTTGAGACGAGTTTTTCACGTCCGATCGGAAACCGTCAAACGGAAGCAAAATCTGCTGTGCTACCTGAGAGCACTAAGACGCTTCCGGAAAAAAGAAAATTTGCATCCGAAGAAGAAAATCTCATCAACCTGCTGATTAAATACGGTAATCAAGTACTATATACTTATCCCGATGAAAGCGGAGAAAATGAGATACTATGCAGCGTGGCAGAATATATCCTGAACGAGTTGGAACAAGACGAATTGATACTTCAAAATCCGGTTTTAGAAAAAATAAAAGAGGAATATGCCGAAAATTTTTCACGCGAGGAATTTAATCCGGAGAACTATTTCATCTACCATGTCGATGTAAATATTAGCCAGTACGTAGCTGAACTGATAACCGAGAAATACACCCTGAGTAAAGTTCATACCAAATACCATAAAAATAAATCCGATTTGGAAAGACTGGATGAATTGGCGCCCCGATTTATTCTTGAATATAAACTGGCGGTGGTGATGAGTAATCGAAAAGATAAAATGGTAGAAATGAAGCAGGCTTTTGAAATTCAAGATACAGCGAAAATGAATGTTATTCAACAAGAAATAGAACAGATAGATCACGTAAAGCAGCTACTTTCGAAAGAATTGGATCGCGTCTTGAACATTTTTTAGTCTACATCCTTTTATTTAAGGAGACAATATTCGATAAAAACAATTTACAGCATCTTTTTTTAATCAAAAAATCACTTACTATGTGGCAAAATACTTCCCTTATCGCTTCTCGTTCGTTGAACCTGATTTCGGACGAAACAATCAACTGCGTTCTGCGCAATTTAGCCGATGAAACGGAAAAAAATTGTTCTGATATTCTAAAATCCAACGCTAAGGATTTGGCAAAGATGGAACCCTCTAATCCGCTTTACGACCGTCTTCAACTTACACCGGAGCGAATTTTTGCCATCGCATCCGATATGCGTGATGTAGCCGAACTTCCTTCGCCACTGGGTAAGATCCTGATGGAAAATACACGCTCCAACGGAATGAAAATAACCAAGGTTTCTGTTCCATTCGGTGTTATCGGTATTATCTACGAAGCCCGGCCGAATGTCAGTTTCGACGTTTTTTCCCTGTGTTTCAAATCCGGTAACGCGTGCGTACTGAAAGGTGGGAGTGACGCATACCATTCGAATCTGGCAATTGTAAATTTGATAAAGACGGTTCTCAGAGCGAATAATCTGGACGAGAACATCGTAACATTGCTTGCTGCCGGACGAGAAGCCACTTCGGAACTTATGAATGCAGTCGGTTACGTGGATTTGATTATTCCGCGTGGCGGACAAGGATTGATTAATTTTGTCCGGGAAAATTCCAAAGTACCGGTTATCGAGACCGGTGCCGGCGTGTGCCATACTTATTTCGATGAATTCGGTAATTTGGAGAAAGGCAAGTCTATTATTTTTAATGCAAAAACCCGTCGCGTAAGTGTTTGCAATTCTTTAGACTGCCTGATAATTCACGAGAAACGACTGAATGACTTGCCTGATCTGTGCCAAAGATTAGCGGAAAAAAATGTGATTATCTACGCCGACAAAAAAGCTTACGACAAACTTTTTGGCAATTACCCCGAAAGTTTACTTCAAAAGGCTGATGATAGTAGTTTTGGTACAGAATTTTTGGATTATAAAATGTCTGTAAAAACGGTAAAAAATATACAAGAAGCCTTCGAGCAGATTGCTCAACACAGCTCAAAACACAGTGAATGTATTATAACCGAAAACCGTGATAACTCGAGACTATTCACAAAAGCCGTCGATACCGCCTGTGTTTACACCAACGTTTCTACCGCGTTTACGGATGGCGCACAATTTGGACTTGGTGCAGAAATCGGTATCAGTACGCAAAAACTCCACGCACGCGGACCAATGGGATTAGAAGAACTTTGCTCGTACAAATGGATAATTGATGGAGACGGACAAGTAAGGTAGTTTTGTCCGAAAATGACCCGAAACAGGTAATCTAAACACTATGTTTACCCGAATTTATTGATGGCTTTATCTTGACAATGCTTCGTTAGTCGTTCCTTAATTATCTGTTTTTTTGATTTTTTTATTGATAATCAGTGGTTTAGTGAGATAGAATAAGAAGAAACTAAATAACCTGATTGTGTAGTAAGTAGTGTAAAAGAATCTCTTTTATCGTTTGTGAAAACAAGGTTAATCTATGATTTTTCCTCTTGGGATTATCCGCACGATACTCGTTTTTCATGCCGGAGTTGTAGCGAGCTACAGCTGAAAATGTTCTTTCTCCTTTTTTACTCAACCGTAACAGACTTCGCGAGATTGCGAGGCTGATCCACATCGCATCCTTTTACCACCGCTATGTGGTATGCAAGTAATTGGAGGGGAATAACCGAGAGTAAGGGAGCCAAGACGGGAATCGTTTCGGGCACTTCAATACTGTGAGAAGAAAGGTCTTTTATGATTTCATCCCCTTGCGTAACGATTGAAATAATTCTGCCTTTGCGTGCTTTTATTTCCTGAATGTTGCTCAGCACTTTTTCGTACGTTTCAGATTGGGTCGCGATAGCTACAACCGGCATCTCGTTGCTGATAAGCGCGATAGGTCCATGTTTCATTTCGGCGGCAGGATAGCCCTCGGCATGGATGTACGATATTTCCTTTAATTTCAACGCGCCCTCCAAAGCAATCGGAAAATTATATCCCCTGCCTAAATAAATACAGTTACTCGCGTAGGTAAAGGTTTTTGCCAGTTCCGCTATTTCGTCATTTTTCAGTAAGATGTTACTTATTTTATCGGGAATCAGACTCAACTCCCGAATCAGTTTTAGGTAGTCATCATTCGAGATAGTTCCGTTCTCTTTCCCAATAAGGATGGCTAACATGGTAAGAACGGTAACCTGAGCCGTGAAAGCTTTTGTGGAAGCAACGCCGATTTCGGGACCTACATGGGTATAACAGCCCGAATACGTATTTCTGGGAATGGATGAACCGACCACATTACAGATACCAAAAATGAACGCGCCGTGCTGTTTCGCAAGTTCTACTGCTGCCAACGTATCGGCTGTCTCGCCCGATTGGGATATGGCGATGACTATATCGTCCCGGTGGATAACCGGCTTTCGGTAACGGAATTCGGACGAATATTCCACTTCCACCGGAATACGGGCATACTCTTCTAGCGCATACATGCCGATTTGCGCGGCATGCCACGAAGTACCGCAAGCAGTAATAATAATTCGTTTTGCATTCAAAAATTTGTCTTTATTATCAATAAAACCGGCTAACGTAATATTGTCGTTATCAACATTTACCCGACCACGCATACAGTCACTCAAAGAGTTGGGTTGTTCAAATATCTCTTTCAGCATGAAATGCGGATACCCCCCCTTCTCCAACTGGCTGAGAGTCAATTCCAGTTGCTGTATCTGTGGAGTTTTGTCAACATTGGATATTGTCTTGATAACAAGCGGTTTATCTCGTCTTATCGTAACGATTTCTTCATTTCCGATATAAGTAACCTTGTTTGTATATTCGATGATGGGTGTCGCGTCAGAACCAATAAAATATTCATTCTCTCCAATCCCCACGACCAAAGGACTTCCTTTTCTGGCAGCCACGATCATCTCCGGATTGTGTTTGTCGAGCACAGCAATGGCATAAGCACCGACAACGTGATCCAAAGCCTGTTGTACGGCAGTAGGAAGATCCGAGTCATTCGTTGTTTTCATAAATTCAATCAACTGAACTAACACTTCGGTATCTGTTTGGCTTTGGAATGTGTATCCCTCTTTTATCAATCCTTCTTTCAACAAGGAGTAATTTTCAATAATTCCGTTGTGAATAATAGCGATCCCTTCCGATTGCGAATAATGAGGGTGAGCGTTGCTCTGGGTTGGCTCCCCGTGAGTTGCCCAACGAGTATGAGCAATTCCAATCGTACCCGCAATATCCTTGTGTTCCGCAAACTGCTCTAACTCCGAAACTTTTCCTTTTGCTTTATACACTTTGAGGCGGTCGTTGTCAATTAAAGCGACCCCCGCGCTGTCATATCCGCGATACTCAAGTCTATGCAGCCCTTTCATCAAAATGGGATAAGCCTGACGGTTTCCAATATAGCCTACTATTCCACACATATATAATTCTGGTTATGAAGTCATTTTGACTTACAGATTTACGAATATTTTAACATTCCGAGTGATTGAACCACCTTGATTTACAAAAAAATAGTTCAAAGATAAGTTTTCTAAAAGAATTAGTTTCTTATTTTGATCGGAGAAATAGAATGGGCAGGCTCAACTGTCTAATACAATTTTTGTTTACAAATTGAGAAAATAATTCTTTTAGACTACTTTCATCGACAATCTTGTGAAACTCGACAGATAGAGATTTTACGTACACTCAAGTTGTTTTTTTAACGATTTAAATTACGGGAAAAGAACATATAACGGATTGACAAACAATCATATAATAATATTATTTGCCAAAGTTTTATTACCTAAAATTTTCAACCCTTTTTATTCACGGATATTATTGAGTCATTTTTTGTAACTTTGTATTTTAATGAGATACCGGCTTTCAGCATACTCTCGTACTCAGAATTCTACATATCGACGTAAATAAACAAACTGTAAATCAAGAAAATGCTTACACTCAAATACATTACCGACAATACGGACAAAGTAATCGCAAGATTGAAAAAGAAAAATTTTGACGGCGCGCAAATCATCAACGGCATTCTCGAAGCCGACGAACGACGTAAAATTACACAAACCAACGCCGATAATTACGCGGCTGAACTGAACGCGCTTTCCAAAGAAATCGGAATGCTGTTCAAGCAGGGAAAACAAGATGAAGCGAACGAAGCGAAGGAAAAAACTATCGTACTAAAAGAGAATGTGAGCCGACTGACTGCCCAGCGAGAAGAATTGGAACAGCGAATCAACGAGCTACTCGTTCAAGTCCCCAATCTACCACACGAAAGCGTTCCCGAAGGAAAACACGCAGATGACAACAAGATCGAACGAAGCGGTGGCAATGTCCCATCACTTCCCGAAAACGCTGTACCACATTGGGAGCTGGCAAAAAAATACGATTTGATTGATTTCGAGTTGGGTGTAAAAATCAGTGGTGCCGGTTTCCCCGTTTACAAAGGAAAAGGAGCGAGACTACAACGCGCGTTGATTAATTTCTTCTTAGACAATGCCCGCGATGCGGGATACTTGGAAGTGCAGCCCCCCTACGTGGTAAACGCGGCTTCCGGATATGGAACCGGACAGCTCCCGGATAAAGAAGGGCAGATGTATCACGCTCAATTGGATGATTTATACTTAATCCCAACGGCTGAAGTGCCGGTTACCAATATCTATCGGGATGTGATACTGAACGAAGATGAACTCCCAATCAAAAACACCGCTTATTCCGCCTGTTTCCGTCGTGAAGCCGGCTCCTACGGCAAAGATGTGCGCGGATTAAATCGTCTGCATCAGTTTGACAAAGTAGAAATTGTACGCATCGACACGCCGGAGCATTCCTACGAATCACTGACTGAAATGGTTAATTATGTGCAGACGTTGGTTGAAAAATTAGAGCTTCCTTGGCGGATTCTGCGGCTTTGTGGTGGTGACATGAGCTTTACGTCGGCACTAACCTTTGACTTTGAAGTATATTCTGCCGCGCAGGAGCGTTGGTTAGAAGTAAGCTCGGTATCCAACTTTGAGAGCTATCAGGCGAATCGTCTGAAATGTCGCTACCGTACTACCGATAAAAAAAACCTACTCTGTCACACGCTGAATGGAAGCGCTTTAGCTTTACCCCGCATCGTAGCCGCGATATTGGAAAACAACCAAACACCCGATGGAATCCGAATACCGAAAGCATTGGTAAAATATACGGGATTTGAATGGATTAATTAATCTGAACGATGGTAAAATGCAGAAAAGGTAATTTTACGCTGAAACCCCGTTGCAGGGACACGATTTGAATTGTGTCTCTATCTTTTTCTATGGAAATACCGACATTAAGGCTGACTGAAGACGGCTCACATACACTCTACGTTCCCGAGATTGACGAATGCTATCATTCTACCCACGGAGCCATTCAGGAATCCATGCATATTTTTATTACGTCAGCGCTCAATCGTTGCGACAAAAAAGAAATCAACGTTTTGGAAATCGGTTTCGGAACGGGATTAAACGCTTTTCTTACGTTGATTGAAGCTGAGAAAAGACAATTAAGGATCAATTACACCACGATAGAATTATACCCAATCCCGCTCGAAAACGCGATGCAACTGAATTATCCCAAAATAGTTAGTAGGGATTATCAACACGATTTTGAATTACTACACACATCTACTTGGAATATTCCGGTTAAAATCTCCGACCAATTTACACTGACAAAACTTCAAGCCGATTTTACGAAAATAAACCTGCAAGACCCATTCGATGTGATTTATTTCGATGCTTTCTCACCCGAAAAGCAACCCGAAATGTGGACGGAAGAGTTATTCGGAAAGATATTTAAGATCACCGGCGAAAATGCTGTTTTGACAACCTACTGTAGCAAAGGCACGGTAAAAAGAGCTCTTATATCTTCGGGATTTACGGTAAAAAAAATCCCCGGACCACCGGGGAAAAGAGAAATTTTACGTGCCGTAAAAGACTTTGGATGAATCGATTAATACATTTTCCCGTTTGATTCCCAAATTTTATAATTTACGTCAAATCCTGCCGGAGTATAAATCACAACAGGCATCCGCGAGTTATAGGAAAGCTTTTCGGTTTGTCCGCTTACAAATTTTTCTTGTAGCTCATTATTAAGACATGCTTTACGAGTTGATACGTATTTTCCTTCCGAATCATACACGAAATAATTGTAGCCAAATCCGATAAGCTCTTTCGATGTGATTGTTCCTTGCATAACGTGGCTGTTGCAGTCCACCTTCAAATTTTTACCGGGGATAATCTCTACTTTCCGATTCGCTTCATCCCCGTTTTCCAACGGCGGCAGGAATAACACATGCTTCTCGTAGCCATCTATCTGCGGAAAATAGGTTGCAATTTTCAACACTTTTTCTGATAGTAGTGCATTATCATCGTTGTTGTTAACCGACTTCACTTCTCCACCCTTCCAGAGCTTGTATTTCACATCCAAATGTTGCGAAGTATATACTACCAGTGGGATATCACTCCTGTAATCCGTAATAAGGGTTTCGCCGGTTACAAATTTTTGTTGTTTCACATCGTCTAAGCACGCTTTTTTAGTAGAAACTATTTCACCCGTGGAATTGAAAAAGAAAAATAGATTTCCATTTTTATCAAGTTTACGTTCAGACATCTCGCCCAGAATGCTGTGTTGATTACAATCCACGAACAATTCCTTGCCCGGAATAATTTCAATCATGCTGTTTTTTTCTTCTTCGGGTGTCAGCTTAGATAGAAAAATAGCTCTTTTCTCAAATCCGGCTATTGTCGGATAATCACTTATAACCTTCTTCATCGCAGGAGTATAAGACTCCTGCGCTTGGGTGGCTTTTTGAGTAGTAGAACACGATACCATTGCCAATAAAGGAATAGCAAGTAATACTGTTTTTTTCATTTTCATTTTCATTTTCTTTTTCATTTTGAATTATTTTTTTGGAAATAAGACAAATTCCGTGCAAATATTTTTTAACCGATAATTTATCCAATCAATGTTTATTCAAAAAATATAAAAAAACGCCTATAATTAGTTTGCTGAAAGTAAAATCTCGTAAAAAAATCCTACATTTGTCCTTAAAAATAATTTAGAATATTCTCAGATGAAGATTAAATTTTTAGGCGCGGCTCGCGAAGTTACCGGAAGTAAAGTACTCTTAACCACCGAAGAAGAAAAAAAAATTCTGCTTGACTGCGGCATGTTTCAGGGAAAAGGTCTTGAAACAGACGAAATGAATAGAAACATCGGCATTGACCCGTCCGAACTGGATCATATCATCCTTTCACATGCTCACATCGACCATTCCGGACTGATTCCCTATTTTTACAAACTCGGATTCAGGGGTTCCATTATTTGCACCAACGCCACGCGTAATCTGTGTTCTATCATGCTTCCGGACAGCGGACACATTCAGGAAATGGATGTCAAATGGTTCAATAAAAAAAGAGCCCGAAAAAATCTTCCATCTGTCGAACCCATCTACACCGTTCAAGATGCCGAAAACAGTCTGAATCTCTTTATAGGTGTCGAACGCGACCGCCGATTTAGAATTGACGACCATATAAATATTAAATTTACCAACGCCGGACACATGCTCGGAAGTAGTGTTATTAATCTGGAAATAAACGAGAAAGAAAAAAAAATTCGGTTGGCTTATACCGGCGATATTGGCCGTCCGGTCAATCGAATACTGAAATCGCCACAGCCGTTTCCGCAGTGCGACTACCTAATCACTGAATCGACCTACGGCAATCGACTTCACGAGCCTACAACAGAGATGGAACAGAAATTCTACGAGATTATTCATGATACGTGTGTAGTACGAAAGGGGAAGTTGATTATTCCTTCCTTTGCCATTGGCAGAACGCAAGAATTGATTTACGTGTTAAACAAGTTCTTTAATGACGGTACGCTACCCAATATTGACGTTTACGTGGACAGCCCATTGGCTGTAAACGCTACCGACATTTTCCGTATGCATGTGGACAGTCTGAATGATGATGTCCATCACGAAATTGTCAGCGAAAACGATCCGGATCCATTCGGATTCAATCGTCTGCACTACATAAAGAAAGCGGATGATTCCAAAGCACTTAATAACGACCCAAGACCCTGCATTATCATATCGGCATCCGGCATGGCAGAAGCCGGTCGAATTAAGCACCACATCGCCAACAACATCGAAGATTCCAAAAATACGATTCTCATGGTTGGGTATTGTTCCCCGACTTCGCTTGGTGCACGCATTCAAGAACCGGAACGGAAAGAAATTTCTATCTTTGGCGTAAATCATCCGATCAACGCCAAGATTACGCGAATCGAATCATTTTCCGGACATGCCGATTACAACGAGATGAAGGCTTTTATCAACTGTCAAGACAAATCAATCGTAAGGAAAACTTTTTTGGTACATGGGGAATACGATGTGCAGCAGTTCTACCGCGATGTCCTTACAAATGATGGTTTTCGCGACGTTGAAATTCCGACTGTCGGAGATGAATTTGAAGTGCATTAGTTCGGTAACGCGCTAAACTAAAAATTTTCAAAAAATGGATAGAAAATCAATTATATCCCTGATTTACATGCTATTCGTTCTATCAAATCTGTTTTCCCAAAATTACAGATTACTAGTTGGAACCTATACGCGAGAGACTTCCAGCGAAGGTATCTACGCGTTGGAAATTGACAAAAAAGGAAATCTTATCTCCAAAAAACTACTCGCGAAAAGCGATAATCCCAGTTTTTTGGCATTCTCGCCCGACAAAAGATATTTGTACACAGTCAATGAAATCGGAAATACGAGTTTTGTGAGTGCTTTTTCCTTTGACGAAACGAAGCAAGAATTGACTTTTCTGAATAAAACGGAAGTTGAAGGCGACCCATGTCATATTACTTGCACCGATAACCATGTATTTACAGCTAATTATTCTGCCGGTAGCATTGCCGTTTTTGAAAGAGAAGCAGATGGCAGCCTGTCTAATGCTGTACAGGTCATTACCCACCCACGTGTTCTATTCGGTAGGGGACGAACCGGTCCCGGCAACGCGCATCAGATCATTCCATCGCCCAACGGGAAATTTATGATGGCAACAAACTTAGGGACTGACCGTGTTTTTACCTATCGGTACAACGCGAAAAGCAACACCGAAGTGCTAACCTACGTGGATGATCTGAAAGTAAATCGGGGAAGCGGCCCGCGCCACATGACTTTCAGCAAAGACGGTAAATATCTATACCTACTCAATGAACTAAATGCAAGTTTGGTTGTTTTTTCGGTTGCCGAAAGTGGAAGTTTATCAATTATTCAGGAAACGACGCTTGTTACAGACCTTACCCTGAAAAACGGTGCCGCCGATATTCACCTGACGCCTGATGGTAAATTTCTCTACGCGACCAATCGTGGGGAATCAAATACCATTACAGCTTTCAGAGTCAATACAGATGGCACGTTAAAATGGGTAAAACAGTATCCGACTTACGGAAACCCGCCCAGAAATATTGCTACTTCTCCGGATGGAAAATTTATCTTTGTAGGCAATCAGAGGACGAACAACATCACTGTTTTTCAGAAGAAAATCTGTGGTAAGCTAAAGTTAATCAATAAGGACATCGAATTAGGAGCGCCCGTTTGCCTGTTGTTTTACTAACAAATCAAACACATTCATCTTACATTTAGAATCAGAAAATAAAAAAACATGCGTAGAAGAATCAATTTTCCGGCTATATTTCTACTGATTGCTGTGGTTGTGCTCGCGTTTTTTCTTTTCAAAAATAACAGACAGCCGACATATTCCGGTTCGGCGATTATGGAAAAGATTTCGTATGTAAAAGATTTGTCCCTTGTAAAGTTTAACTACAATGGTGTAATCAGCTACAAGGATTATTTGAAATTTATGAATATACAGGTGCCGATGACCGAAAAATCTTTTCTGATTCGCTACAACGGCTATGTCCGCGCCGGAATAGATATGAGCAAAGCTCGTGTTTCCGTAAACGGGAAAAAAGTTAGAGTAACACTCCCCAAACCAACCATTCAGGAAACTGTGATTGACGAAAAAACGATTGAAGTCTTTGACGAAAGCATGAACATATTAAATCCCTTAAAAGTGGGAGATTATCAAAAAGCCATAGTGGGCGAAAAAAACAAACTAACGAATGATGCCGTCTCAAAAGGTATCCTGACCGAATCTTCAGAACAGGCTCACGGATTTATCAATTCTTTGCTGGAAGAACTTGGGTTTGAAAAGATAGAAATCGTAGAAGCCGAGAGTATCATTATGCCACAAGACAGTGAATTGAATTCTAACAAATAAACTATAACTCCAAAAATTATGTATCAGGGATTCCAACAGCATTTACAAAAAGAACTTCAGCACATAGAAGAAGCAGGGCTCTACAAAAATGAGCGTGTAATCGTATCGCCGCAAGGCGCTGCAATTCGCGTATCCGATGGAAAGGAAGTTCTCAACTTTTGCGCGAACAATTATTTGGGACTTTCCAACAGCCCACAATTACGAGAAGCAGCTAAATCAGCCATCGATTCACACGGATACGGTATGTCTTCCGTGCGTTTTATCTGTGGCACCCAAGACCTTCACAAACAATTAGAAGCCGCAATCTCCAAATTTTTCGGCATGGATGACGCGATACTTTACGCGGCTTGTTTTGACGCGAACGGTGGCGTTTTTGAGCCACTACTCACCGACGAAGACGCGATTATATCCGATGCGCTAAACCATGCTTCAATCATAGATGGTGTCCGTCTTTGCAAAGCGCAACGCTACCGCTACGCCAATGCCGATATGGCTGATTTGGAAGAGCAACTGAAAAAAGCGCAAGCACAACGATTCCGACTTATCGTTACCGATGGCGTTTTTTCAATGGATGGCAATGTTGCCCCGTTGGAAAAGATTTACGAATTAGCCGGCAAATACAACGCCATGATCATGATTGACGAGAGCCACTCCGCCGGAGTGGTTGGAAAAACAGGGCGTGGCGCAACCGAACTTTTTAATTTAAAGGGTAAAGTCGAAATCATTACCGGCACACTCGGTAAGGCTTTTGGGGGTGCTATAGGTGGTTTCACAACCGGAAAACAAGAAATTATCGACATGCTTCGCCAACGCTCGCGTCCGTATCTTTTCTCCAATTCCATACCGCCGATGGTTGCCGCAGCGGGTATCAAGATGTTTGAGATGATGGATGAAACCAACGAACGGCAGGACAAGCTTCATGAAAATACAGCCTATTTTGTGCGCAAGATGAAAGAAGCCGGCTTTGATATAAAACCAACAGAATCGGCAATTTGTGCGGTAATGCTTTACGATGCCAAATTGTCGCAAGTCGTAGCCGAACGCCTGCTGGATGAAGGAATATACGTTATCGGATTTTACTATCCGGTTGTTCCGAAAAATCAGGCTCGTATCCGCGTTCAAATATCTGCCGCACACGAAAGAGAACATTTGGATAAATGTATCGACGCGTTTACAAAAGTAGGTAAAGAACTCAACGTGATTTAACGCATTGATATGTATATCTACGAACTTGACTTCAAGGTACGCGACTACGAATGTGATTTACAGGGGATAGTAAACAATTCGGTGTATCAGAACTATCTCGAACATACCCGCCACGAATTTTTATTGGATAGAAACATCAGTTTCTCCGAACTGCACGAGCAGGGTGTGGATGCCGTAGTGGCACGTATTGAAATGGCATTTAAAGTCCCCTTGAAGTCTAAGGATGAGTTTACCTGCAAGCTCAATGTAAAAAAAGACGGGATAAAATACGTTTTCAATCAAGCCATTTACCGTAAACCGGACCATAAACTTTGCGTAACTGCCAAAGTAACGACCGTAGTTTTGATTGATGGAAAATTGACGGCTGAATTTACCCCGTTCGATGAATTGACAGCCGAAGAGAAGGAATAATACAACTTTTCGCGACTTCAATTGTTTGTACTTAAATAGCTAAGCCTAAAATATGAATGAATTTTTAGAAAAAGAAGAAAGAATCGTCCGGATGCTTCGAACAGTCTATGATCCGGAAATTCCGGTAAATATATATGATTTAGGATTGATCTACCGAATTGATGCGAAAGAAGATAATACTGTGGACATTGACATGACGCTTACCGCGCCCAATTGCCCCGCGGTAGATTTTATCGTGGAAGATGTGATAATGAAAGTGGAAAGTGTCGAAAATGTAACTAAAGCGAATGTCAATATCGTATTTGACCCACCCTGGGATAAAGATATGATGAGTGAAGAAGCCAAACTCGAACTCGGCTTTTTGTAATTAACAGTCTTTCCAAACCATGATTTACTTTATTTCCGACGCGCATTTAGGCTCTCGCTTGGTCGCAAATCCACGCGAGCATGAAACGCGTTTGGTAAATTGGTTGGACAAAGTCAGCACCGATGCCGAAAGCATTTATATGCTTGGCGATATGTTCGACTTTTGGTTCGAATACAAAACGGTAGTCCCTAAAGGATATGTCCGGTTTCTTGGGAAAATGGCGGAATTGACCGACAAGGGTATTGAGATACACTATTTTACCGGTAATCACGATATTTGGACGTTTGGCTATTTGGAAAACGAGATTGGATTAATTGTCCACCGACAGCCCGAAACCATCGAACTAAAAGGGAAAAAATTCTACTTGGCGCACGGTGACGGCTTATATACCGAAGAAAAAGGATTTAAACTAATCCGAAAGATATTTCACTCGCCTACCTGCCAAAAGTTGTTTCAACTGATTCCGCCACGTATCGGACAAAATTTCGGTTATGCCTGGTCAAAGAGCAACCGCGAGAAAATCCTGCATATCGAAAATCAATTTTTGGGAGAAGAAAACGAGCACTTGGTTATTTATGCCAAAAAACACACTGAAAATCACGATGTTGATTTTATGATTTTCGGACATCGCCACATCGAACTTGACTTGGTACTAAAAAACAAATCCCGTGTGATTATACTGGGAGATTTTATCGGGATTTTTTCTTACGGCATTTTTGACGGTAAGAATTTTTACTTGGAAAATTTTTACCAGTAAATAGTCGCTCCTTAGTTGCATCTTATTTTTTTGATTTTCAGTAAAATGCACAGTGGAATATTTGCATAAATTACTGAAAACAAGAACTTTGATTCAGGGTTAAGGATCGATTAGGTAAAAGGGTAAGACTAAAAGTGACAAAATTGAATCGTTTCTCACTTCTGTAATTGTCGGAAGCAAATTCAGGAAAACACAACCTTGTGAAACTTGACAACTACTCGTAAAAAACGATTGGGGTAGGTAGAATTAAAAAGAAACACTGAAAACGGAATTTGGATTATCGCGCATACGATAATTCATTATTTTTTAAGAACATAAACAATAGAACTACTGTTGTTCTTGTTAAATACCGACAGAATAAAGCCGCAAAGCCCACTCCATGCACCTTTTAAGACGGATAACTTGTGTCCGGCATATCTCTCGCTCATCATCGAAATATAAAACGCGTCAAACGGCATTTTCTTCGTTTCGACTAGCTCGAAACCGTTATTCTTGGCAAGCATTCGCATTTGCTTGGGTGTGAAATGCCAAAGATGCCTTGGCACATCGTAGGCAGCCCAGTTATTTTTATAAACGCGCGCATCATACGAGCTACAGTTTGGAACGGCAATCACCAGTATGCCGTCGGGTTTCAACAATTCGTAGAATCGTTTCATAGAATCATTCACATGCTCCAAATGCTCCAAAACATGCCAAAGCGTTATTGCGTCAAGCAGTTGAGATTTATTCGTTTCTTGCTTTTTCGTATAAGCCTCCAATGTAGCAAAAGCCGAAAGCCCAAAGTGCTTGGAAGCAAACTTTCGTGCTTCTTCATTTTGTTCAACAATTTCAACTTGCCAGCATCTTCGTTTCATGGTATCGGCAAAATAGCCGGTACCTGCTCCCATATCGAGCAGATGCCCATTTTTTATGTTAGAAGACTTTTCCACCCATAGTGCTTTTTTCTTGAGCATTCTACGCCTTACTTGATGGTAAATAGTGTTAATAAGTCCTTTTTTGGTGTCGCTGTGCGAAATGTAATCTTGCGCTTCGTAATATTTGCCGATAGCGTCTTCGGGCGGAAAATCTTTTGTGATATGCATACCACACTGATTGCATTCGATTATTTCAAAACTCTCCCTGCTGACAAAGTGATCTACGCAATCGAAAACGGAACGAAATTCGGAAGAATGGCAGATTGGACAGCGATTTTTCATAAGGACGGAAAAATTTGAGTTTAAGTGCTTCAACGCGCTAAAGTGTAATAGTAAAACTTAAAATAAGCGTGTAATTCTTTTTTGCAAAGATACCGATTTTTAAGAAAATTACAATTTTCAAGTTTATACCGTGAGTATAGTGCCAAATTTTCAGTTTGAAACGCATAATTTATTAAAAATTAACCCACTAAACAGTACCAAAACGACAGAAATGTAGTACTTTTGTAAGAATTTTCCTAAAAACTGCATATATACTACAGAAACTTATGAGTATGAAGCATATAGATTTTCGATCTTTTACACCTCATTTAGTAACGCTTTTACTTTTCATCGTTATCGCATTCGTTTATTTTATTCCCGTAATAGAAGGGAAAGAATTAGTTGCCCATGATACAGACAGTTGGAGATGTATGGCTCAGGAAACCATTCAGTACAACGAGACGCATGATGATGTTACGCTTTGGACAAACTCGATGTTTGGGGGTATGCCCAACTATCAAATATCAGTAAACCAACCTAATAACGTATTACAATACGTGGAAAAAGTAATTCTTACGCTTCCCCGCCCCGTCAGCAACGTTTTTCTATACCTAATCTGCTTTTACATATTACTACTTGCTTTCGGACTTAAACCCTGGCAAGCTTTAGTGGGTTCCATTGGTTTTACGTTCGCGTCCTACAATTTCATTGTCATTGCCGCCGGACACAATTCCAAGGCAATTACCATCGCTTACATCGCTCCCATGATAGGTGCTGTATTTTTGGCATATCGTAAAAAACTCGTACTGGGCGGAGTCCTTACCGCGTTCTTTCTAAGTCTGGCTATCCGAGCCAACCACATTCAGATACTCTATTACGCGTTAATCATTCTTCTGATTTTTGGAGTTGTCGAATTTATTTTCAGTCTGAAAGACAAAACCATTCCGATTTTTTTAAAAGCCACCGCGGTCGTTGTTATTGCCGCGTTGATAGCTGTCGGGATGAATGCTACAGCATTGTTGACCACGAATGAATACAGCAAATACACCATGCGCGGCGAATCGAATGGATTAACAACCGACACTCAAAACTCGCAGCACGGTCTCAACAAAGATTACATAACCCAATGGAGTTACGGTGTAGGTGAAACGATGACTTTGCTTATCCCGAATTTTAATGGCGGTGGAAGCGTCGGAGAATTAGGCACCAAAAGCCGATCAGCGCAACATTTAAGAAGTCTGAATGTCTCCGAAAGCCAAATAAGAGACATTGTAAAACAAATGCCACTCTATTGGGGCAACCAGCCAAGTACATCAGGTCCGGTATATATTGGGGCTATCGTGTTTTTTCTTTTTGTCGTAAGTTTCTTTTTAGTCGATAAAAGACTGAAATGGTGGCTTGTCCCCATGATTGTGTTAACTCTTATGCTCTCGTGGGGTAAAAATTTTATGCCTTTGACCGACTTTTTTATTGAGCATGTACCTTTGTACAATAAATTTAGATCGGTTTCCATGACTTTGGTTGCTACGGGGTTCGGAATTGCTTTGCTGGCGTTTCTGGCAATGAAAGAAATTTTTGAAGGGAATATCCCGAAGGAAAAATTAACCAAGTCGATTCTACTAAGCGCGGCTATTACAGGGGGCATTAGTCTGATATTCGCGTTGATACCGTCTTTAGCCGGCAATTTCATTTCACCCCAAGACGCTCAATTTCAAGGAGATTATGCTTTCCTGAAAGATACGCTTCCGTTGGATCGAAAAGCCATGCTTCGCGCGGATGCCTGGCGTTCAATCGCCTATATTGTCATCGCGGCATTAATCCTTTGGACGTTTGCAAAAGGATTTGTAAAAAAGAATGTTGCTGTCGCTTTGCTTGGATTTTTTATTTTGTTTGATTTAGCACCGGTAGCCAAACGTTATCTGAATAACGATAATTTTGAACCTAAACGTCCGAAACAATTGGTGCAAACAACTCCAGCCGATGAAATAATTCTGCAAGATAAAGCCCAATATCGCGTGCTGGATGCGACGGTTAATATTTTCAATGACGCGACGCCATCCTATTTTCACAAAAATATTGGCGGATACCATGCGGCAAAACTACGTCGCTATCAGGAACTAATCAATATGCAGATGGAAAGTGAAATCGGAAGCCTGTTCGGTGCTTTCGGAAAGGCGACTTCGTCCGAAGAAATAATTCTGACCCTGGATACTCTCGGAGTTCTTAACATGTTAAATCTCAAATATATTATTTACAACAAACAGTCTCCGCCACTCGTAAATCCTTACAACAACGGTAACGCTTGGTTCGTAGAAAATATACGAGTTGCCGCTAATGCCGACGAAGAAATGAAATTAGTCGGAGAAATAGACACAAAACGTGAATTGGTAATCGACAAAACTTTGGCAGACAAGTTGTCCGAAAAGGTTACTTTGGATTCCACGGCAAGTATTACCTTAAAGTCTTACGCTCCGAATCACTTGGTTTACAGTGTAGATACAAAGACAGACCAAGTGGCTGTTTTTTCGGAAATTTACTACGATAAAGGTTGGAAAGCCACTATCAACGAGCAAGAAGTACCCTACACGCGTGTAAATTATTTGCTTCGTGCCATGCCGCTGAAAGCAGGGGCGTATGAGCTGGAATTTCGTTTTGAACCCAAATCATACACCGCCGGAAATACAATCGCGCTGATTAGTTCTATCTTGCTCATTCTGGCAATCGCCGGCTATTTTGTTTGGCCTTACCGGAAACCAAAATCCGAAGCGCAGTAGTTATGGTTAAAAAGAAACACAGAAAGAAGAGACATCTCATTCGAAACGCGGGAGTTACTGCCACGGTAAGCATGGCATTGGTTCTTTTATTGGTCGGTATTTTAGCGACGGTATTTTTTCTTTCTAAAGACATGAGTAACGAATTGAAAGAAAGAATGACACTTTCAATCGTACTCAACGATGATGCCGGCGAACAGCAGATTGACCGCATAAAACAATTTGTCGAAAAGTCTGACTTTGCCAGATCGGTGGAATCTATTTCGAAAGAACAAGCGCTCCTGGAACACATTGACGCATTGGGTGAAAATCCGGCAGAATTTTTGGGTTGGAATCCCCTTTTCGCATCGCTCGAAGTACGATTGAATGCCGGATATGCCAACAATGATAGTGTCGTAAAAATCGAAAAAAAGTTGCAGCGTTTTACGGGTATCAACAAAATTTCATACCAAAAAGATGTGATCGCCATGGTAAATGACAATGTCCAAAAACTCAGTGTCATTCTGCTGGGTTTAACGGCCGTTTTAATGCTCATTTCATTTGCGCTGATCAATAACACGGTACGACTTCGAATATACTCAAACCGATTTATCATCAACACAATGAAATTAGTTGGCGCGCAAAGTTGGTTTATTCGCAAACCCTATATCAAGCAAAGCATAATAAGCGGTGTTGTTGCTGCACTCATCGCTTTAGCTTTACTGACCGGCATCGTGTATTATATGAAATATTCATTTGGGATGGACACGAAATTTATTACCACACAAACAGCTCTTGTCGTATCTGCCATAGTGCTGGTAACGGGTGTTTTACTCACAGCTGTATCTTCGTATTTCGCGGTGGGTAGGTATGTTCGAATGCGAACGGATGAAATGTATTTTGTTTAAAGAGAAGAACAAAGCAACATCCAAGTTAGTTGATATTAATTGTAAATAGTTGAAAATATGGACGAAAAAAAATTCATAATCTCCAAGACAAATTTTTTCCTGATTGCCGTAGCACTCGCTGTTATCGTTATCGGGTTTTTATTAATGGGTGGAAAACCATCCGGTGTGGAATTTAATCCTGATATTTTCAGTACCAGACGCATAATCGTCGGTCCAATGGTGGCGCTTGCCGGATTTATTTTCATGATTTTCGCAATCCTTTACAAACCCAAAAGTAAAATCGAAGAATGAGTATTATTGAAGCGATCATTATCGCTATTGTCGAAGGGTTGACAGAGTTTTTGCCGGTATCATCTACCGGACACATGATTTTGACTCAAGGAATTCTGGGAGTTGAGAGTGATGAGTTCGTAAAAGCGTTTACAGTTATCATTCAATTTGGTGCTATTCTTTCGGTATTGATTTTGTATTGGAAACGATTCTTTCAATCGGTTGACTTTTATCTCAAATTGTTTGTCGCGTTTATTCCGGCAGCCGTGATTGGTTTTTTTGCCGGAGATCTTATCGACAGTTTGCTCGAAAATGTACTCGTTGTAGCCATTATGCTCGTATTGGGTGGAATTTTCATGTTGTTTGTTGACAAATGGTTTACGCACGATGAAGAGACCGAACCAAAGATGACCTATAAACACGCATTGAAAATCGGTCTCGCGCAGTGTGTTGCCATGATACCGGGGGTTTCGCGTTCTATGGCTACGATTGTGGGGGGCATGTCGCAAGGTTTCAGCAGAAAAACAGCCGCCGAATTTTCGTTCTTTTTGGCTGTCCCGACCATGGCGGCAGCATCCGGTTACAAAGTGTGGCAGCTACTGAAAGAAGAAGCTTCCCGCCAGCTACTGGCTGACAATCTAAACATCTTAATCGTAGGCAATGTCGTCGCGTTTGTGGTAGCTATGGTCGCCATTAAATTTTTCATCAGTTTTCTGACAAAATATGGCTTCAAAGCATTTGGATACTATAGAATAATAGCCGGGTTGCTGATTATAATACTGATGATTTTCGGGTACAATTTACAAGTAGCTTAACAGAGGGTGAATTTCGTAGAAGGAGAAATACTGTACGTCAATAAACCGATTCACTGGACGTCGTTTGACGTAGTCAATAAGATACGCTGGAAAATCAGCCGTTCGTTGAAAATCAAGAAACTGAAGGTAGGGCATGCCGGTACGTTGGATCCGCTTGCGACCGGAGTAATGATAATTTGTACCGGAAAGGCTACCAAGCGCATCGAAGAATATCAGTACCAAACGAAAGAATATGTAGCTACTTTGCAACTGGGAGCAACAACATCTTCGTTTGATTTGGAAAAAGAGATTGACGCTCATTATCCCGTTGAGCATATCTCTCGCGAATTGATTGATAAGATTATTCCAACTTTCAAAGGCGAGATATGGCAGGTGCCACCGGTCTATTCTGCCGTAAAAGTAGACGGGAAGCGAGCATATGATTATGCCAGAGAAGGACAAGCAGTAGAATTAAAACCGAAGCTGTTGGTTATCGACGAGATAGAAGTGCTTCATTTTGAGTTGCCTGTCTTGGAGCTACGGGTTGTGTGTAGCAAAGGAACTTACATTCGCGCGTTGGCGCGCGACATCGGTAAAGCCTTGAATAGCGGCGCGCATTTAACTTCACTTGAAAGAATCCGCGTTGGCGAAATTGTAGTAACGGACTGTTACGAAATAGACGAGTTGTTAGAAAAAATAGAAAAAGACTTAGTATAAAAATTTATTTGTTAGGAGTGACGTAATGAAATTATCTCAATTTAAATTTAAACTTCCCGAAGAATTAATTGCTCAATATCCGAGCAATTTCAGAGATGAATCCCGCCTGATGGTCTTGAACCGAAAAACAGGCTCGATTGAACACAAGGTTTTCAAAGAAATTTTGGATTACTTTAACGAAAAAGATTTGTTTGTTTTTAATGATACAAAAGTGTTTCCGGCGCGCTTATACGGGAATAAAGAGAAAACGGGCGCGCAAATCGAAGTGTTTCTTTTGAGAGAACTTAACGAAGAATCGCGGCTCTGGGATGTACTGGTGGAGCCTGCCCGAAAAATCCGAATTGGTAATAAATTGTACTTTGGAGAGGACGATCGTGTAGTGGCAGAAGTAATCGACAACACCACTTCACGCGGACGAACGCTTCGTTTCTTGTACGATGGCGAACACGAAAGTTTTAAAAAAGAACTCTTCGCATTGGGAGAAACTCCACTTCCCAGAAACATTACCCGCCCGGTAACCATCGAAGATGAAGATAATTTTCAAACTATTTTCGCCCGAAAAGAAGGTGCGGTCGCTGCCCCGGGAGCCGGAAGGCATTTCAGCAGAGAACTTCTCAAGCGTATGGAGATCAAAGGAATAGAGTCCACTTTCTTGACATCACACATGAGTCTTGGAAATTTCAGGGACATAGATGTCGAAGACCTGACCAAACACAAAATGGACTCCGAACAAATGGAAATCACGTCAGAAACAGCAAATGACGTTAATGTCGCCAAAGATAGAGCAAGTAACATCTGCGCTGTCGGCGTAACGGTAATGCGAGCTTTGGAAACGGTGGTGGGTACAGAAGGGAAAATTAAACCTTTCGATGGCTGGACAAACAAGTTTATCTTTCCTCCGTATGATTTTACGGTTGCCAACGCGCTGGTATCGAACTTTCACATGCCTTACTCCACCCTGCTGATGATGGAAGCTGCTTTTGGCGGTTATGAGCAGGTAAAGGAAGCTTACGACGTTGCCATAAAAGAAAAGTATAAATTTGGTGTTTACGGCGACGCGATGCTGATAATTTAGTCGGCAAATAGCAGAAACGAAAATAATTCTTTATGCAATTCCTGCAAGTGAAACCCCAATTGTTCGACTGTCAAGATTGTCCGGGCTTAAAAAAGTGAAAAATCAATTTCGAAATTGGAGTCGGTACAAGAGATAGCTTAAATTGATTCTAATAAATTGTAAAATATACAATTAAATATTAAATTGCGTTGAATGTACTTTTCAGACCTATTTTTTGCTTAAATTTGTACTCCTTTTCAAAGCACTTGAGTACAGCGTAATGCGATATTTAGCCCCGTTATATTACCACAAAATAACGCTAACAATAAGTATGTTCTTCCTTTGTCTGTTTACAGCCACTGTACATGGACAGGAGATGAATATGACACCTACTATTAGCGTACAAAATCCGACAAATCCGGATTCCACTTCCAATGATACAACCAAGCGCGTATCGAGTAGCAATAGTGAGTTTGATGCCGAAATAACTTACAATGCCGCGGATTCGATTGTCTTTTTCGGAGACGGTACCGGCTACCTTTACGGAAATACAGATCTGCAATACAAAGAGATGAATCTCTCTCAAGCCAATTTTATCCGTATTCGGATGGATTCAACCATGATATATGCTCAAGCAACCCGAGATAGTACAGGGACGCTTGTCGGAAAGCCTATTTTTAAAGATGGCGAATCTGAATATACAACCAACGAGATGACCTATAATTTTCGCTCCAAAAAAGGGTTTGTGAAACAAGCCGTAACCCAGCAAGGAGAAGGATTTATCATTGGAGAAAAAACGAAAATTGTCGATAACGAGATTATCAATATGACACACGGGAAATATACTACCTGTGACCTACATGATCATCCACACTTCTATCTCAGCCTTTCACAAGCGAAAGTGAAACCCGGAAAATACATTGTAATGGGTCCCGCTCACCTCGTAGTCCTGGATATACCGATTCCTGTACCTGTACCGTTTGGTTTTTTCCCGTTCAATAAAACCTATTCATCGGGATTAGAAATGCCATCATTCGAAACAGAACTTACCAGAGGCTATGGATTGGTTAACGGAGGCTATTACTTCGCAATCAATGATTATTCTGACCTAAGTCTTAAAGGCGATATTTACACCAAAGGCACTTGGGGAATAAATCTAATGTCAAACTACCTGAAACGCTATAAATTCAATGGTGGAATAAGTATCAGCTATCGGGAAGATGTTACCGGCGAAAAAGATATGCCGGATTACAGCAAAGCAAAGAATCTGAGTATTCGATGGTCGCACTCGCAAAATCCGAAAGTAAATCCTTTTAGAACATTTTCCGCAAGCGTAAATTTCTCTACCAGCGGGTACAATCGGAGCAACATCAACAGTTATTACACACCTGTAAACGCTGAAAACACGAAAAGCTCAACCGTTTCATTTTCACAACGATTCCCCAACAATCCGTTTTCATTTACCGCAAATTTTGGAATCGATCAACGGACGCGGGATTCAACCATAAGCATCACACTGCCCAATGTCTCCATTTCGATGAGCCGTATTTATCCCCTCAAACGAAAAAATAAGGTCGGTCCCGATCGTTGGTACGAAAAAATTTCGATGTCTTACTCGGGAAGTCTCTCAAACAGCATCACTGCCAAGGAAAATAAGATTATGCAATCATCCCTTGCCGACGATTGGCGCAACGGTATGCAGCACAATATACCCGTTTCTGCTTCGTTTAATTTGTTTAATTACATAACCATTTCGCCTTCTTTTAATTACAAAGAAAGATGGTATTTGTATTCCGTCAACAAAGAATGGGACGAGGATGCTCAACAAGTGGTAACAACGCGAGAGAAAGGGTTCAAACGTGCTTACGATTTCAATTTGAGTGTCTCTGCCAATACTACGTTGTATGGGATGTACATTCCCAATAAAAAAATATTTGGCGATAAAATACAAGCCATCCGACACAAAGTAGAACCAAGCATCGGATATGGCTATACTCCCGATTTCGGAGATCCCAAATGGGGATTTTGGGACTCTTACATGCGACAGTTTGCCGATCCGAAAGACCCAACCCGGCTACTTTCCGAAGAAGTGTATTATTCTCGATTCGATGGCTTGATGTATGGCGGTCCGGGACGAGGGAAGCAAGGGAATGTATTCTTTTCGCTGAACAATAACCTTGAAATGAAAGTCAGGAATGATGCGGATACTACCGGCACAAAACCGACGATAATCAAAAGTCTCATTGATCAGTTCTCATTGAGTAGCGGTTACAATTTTGTCGCGGATTCGATGAATTGGTCAAATATTAGTTCCACGCTGCGTATTAAGATGGGAAAGTCTTATACCCTGAGCTTGAGTGGCTCGTTTGACCCATACATGAATGTATTAAGCGCCGACGGTAAATCATTGAGAAGAGTGAATCAATTGAGATGGAACCATGGTAAATTTCCCCGATTTATGGGGACAAGCATGTCGTGGGGCTACACATTCAATAACGCTACCTTTCAGCGAAAAGGGAAAAAAGGAGAAAGTGGTGGACAAGAAAATGATAGCCCCGATAGTGATAAAAACGCGTATCAAGAAGACCCGAACAACCCGCAAAATGAAAATAGTCTGAATGTGCAAAATCAGGGTACCAATCGAAAATTAGGAGACAACGCGTCCGGTGAAGACGGGTACGAAAAAATTAACATCCCATGGAGTTTAACCGTGAATTATTCGGTACGATTTGGCGACGCGCCCACATTTGATACATTGAGGTTGGAATACAACAGAAAGTTGACCCACAACCTGAATTTCTCCGGCAATATTCAACTCACTCCCGGATGGCAAATTAGTGCCACAACATCGTACGATTTTGAAGCGAAACAATTTACCTACACCAGTTTTAATGTTACCAGAAACTTGCATTGCTGGACTTTAACCGGAAACTTTGTTCCGTTTGGACCCTACAAAACCTACAATTTCAGAATCGGAGTAAATTCGAGCATGTTAGCTGACCTGAAATGGGAAAAACAGGGAAATAGAGGCAGCTCATTGAACAATGTTACTTGGTATTAGGTTATAGTAAAACTTGATACTCTAAGTAAGAAAATAAAGTATAAATTAGGATATTACGAACCAAATAAAACGAGAAAAATAATGAAAATTGCGAATAACGCGGTTGTCAATGCCGAGTACGAATTATACGTGGTAGGTGATACCGGAGAATTGGAATTAATGGAAAAAGCAACACCCGAAAAACCGTTGGATTTTATTTATGGAGTAGGGATGATGTTGCCCAAATTTGAAGAGCAACTGAATGGGCTTGCAAAAGGAGACAGTTTCGATTTTACGATTAAACAAGAAGAAGCTTATGGCGAATACGACGATGAAGCTGTTGTCGAGTTGGAACGAGAAGTGTTTGAGATAGACGGAAAATTAGATGAGGAAATGATTTTTGAAGGAAATATAGTCCCGTTGATGGATAGTGATGGAAATCGTCTGCAGGCTCAAGTTGTTACAGTTACAGACACACACGTTACCGTAGATCTAAATCACCCGCTTGCCGGAGAGACACTTCATTTCAAAGGAAAAGTGCTTGACGTTCGCGAAGCTTCTGATGAACAATTAAGCGCGTTATTTGGCGGCGGATGCAGTTGCGGAAGTGGCGGATGCGATGACGATAGTTGTAGCGACGGAGGTTGTGGATGCGGTCATGAGCATACGCATGAACACGCACACTAAGAAACTGAAACAAGAAGCCGAAAATTGATTTAGGTCTATTTTGACTTCTTTTTTTTGATGATGTTTTTTACAAAGGTACATATCGCGACGTCTTCGTTCGAGATCGACTATTCCGACCGGATTCTGACGATTGGATCGTGTTTCGCGGAGAATATTGGCGAAAAACTTCAAAATGCTTATTTTTTGAGTTTTACCAATCCTTTCGGAATTTCATACAATCCAATGTCTGTCGGACAGAGTTTGCGTTGCTTGCTGAATGATAAGGAATTTACAGAAGACGACCTGTTTCAGTCCGGTTCGCTGTGGAATAGCTTCGCACACAGTAGTGCTTTTTCTTCTATTACGTCCGATGATGCCTTGCAAAAGATCAATAGTCGGCTGATCGCGTCGCGGCAATTCATGCGTGAAGCCAACGTGGTAATGATCACACTCGGAACGGCTTGGGTTTACGAACGTAATGACACGGGACACGTTGTAGCCAATTGTCATAAATTACCTTCCAATCAATTTAATCGCCGTCGGTTGAGCGTAGGCGAAATACAAAAAGAATTGTCGGATGTCGTTGCGCTTTTTCGAATACGTAATCCACGACTGAGATTCATTTTTACGGTCAGTCCCATTCGGCATTGGAAAGATGGAGCACACGAAAACACACTTAGTAAAAGTACGCTTCATTTGGCGATAGATGAAGTAGTCAAAAAGTACGATTTTGTACAGTATTTTCCGGCTTATGAAATAGTGATAGACGAATTGCGGGATTACCGTTTTTACGCTTCCGATATGCTACATCCATCGCAAACAGCGATTGAGTACATTTGGAAACGATTCTCGGAGACCTATTTTTCGGAAGAAACCACCAAACTGAAAAACGAATTGGAACAGCTTCGTTTAGATGTAAATCACCGCCCGCTTCATCCCGAAACTACCGAATACCAACAGTTTCTTGTGAACATTGAAAAAAAGAAGAGCGTATTAATCGAAAATTACCCATTTTTAAGCAATCGGATAATGCGTTAGATTATACGTGATGTCGAAAATTCCGATTTTTAAAGGGATAATAGTTTCTTTCCAAAACAAGAAATATCTACAGCAATTCCTTCAAAGTCCGGACAAAACACATTACCTCTTCTGCCGTAGTGTCAAACGAGCACATCCATCGTAGTTCGCCGGTCTCGGTATTCCAATCGTAGAAGCGGTACATCTTTCTCAGAGGTTCGACTACATACTTGGGTATGATGACAAAAACCGCGTTAGCCTGCACTTGCTGTGTGATGATAACTTCTTCTACTTTTGAGAGTTCTGTAGCGAGCAAAAGTGCCATGTTGTTTGCGTGAGATGCTGTTCGTTTCCACAGTTCGTTTGAGAGCAACGCCTTGAATTGACCCGACATAAACCGATTTTTCGAGTAAAGCTGTGCCGTTTGTTTGTGGTAGTAGCGAGCATGTTTCTTTAGTGTTTCGTTGAATATCAGGACGGCTTCGCCCATCATCAGTCCGTTTTTTGTCCCACCAAAACTCATGATATCTACCCCACAATCTACTGTAGCTTCTTTTAGGGAGCAGCCTAATGTCGCCGCGGCATTACAAATTCTGGCTCCATCCACATGCAGGTATAGGTTGTTTTTGTGAGCAAAATCTGCTAACGCGCTAAGTTCATTCAGGCTGTATATCGTCCCCAGTTCAGTACTTTGACTGATTGAAATAACTTTTGGCTGGGTGTGATGAACGTTTCCCAAAAAAGCAAGTTGCGACTCGATCATGGCAGGATTTAATTTTCCATCTTGTGTTGGAATCGGCGTGAGCGAGCATCCGATGCTTTGCGTAGGAGCACCACATTCGTCCACATGAATATGAGCTGTGTCGGTACAAATGACAGATTGAAAAGGAAGCGTTGTACATTTCAAACAGAGGATATTGGCCCCCGTACCGTTGAATGTATAGAGCACCGCCACGTCGCCAAAATGTTCTTGAAAAACAGCATGAGTGGTGCCGGTTATTTCGTCATCGCCGTAGGAAGCTTGGTGGTCGTGATTGGCACTGATAATGGCATCCATGATTTCGGGATGCACACCCGAATAATTGTCACTGGCAAAAGATTTCATTGTCGAAGGTTATGTCTACAATCCGCGTAACTGGCATCCGTGCGGTAATTTGGAAACAAAACAAACGTCCGAAAAAGAATCGGACGTTCGTCGGTATTAGCGTGTTGTCTTAGAATTTAAATTTATCGAAGAAGCTCCGTTTCGTGTCGCCACTCTCATCCGGCACTTCAGATCCACTATTTGAAGCCGTTTCGGCATGATTACTCGTTTCGGTCTTATTTGAACTTTCGGGCGTATCTTTTGGCGTAGGTATATATTCCGGACGCGGGGTGGGCTCGCCTTGTTCCTGTTTGATGAACGCTATTACATCTTCCAGCCCTTCAACGAATTTGTCGAAATCTTCTTTGTACAAAAATATTTTGTGCTTTTCATAAGTTACCCGTGCATCTTCGTCGTATCCGACTACTTTCTTTTTACTCTCAGTGATTGCCAGGTACAAATCATCATTGCGACTTTTCTTTACATCCAAATAATAAATTCTCTTTCCCGCTTTAATTGCTTTGGAATAAAAAATTTCATTGTCTTTCTTCTCAAGCTCGATTTTTCTTTTTTCGCCTTCCATAAATTCTCGGATTTTAATTCGGTTCAACCCACGTTTGTAGTATTGCTGTATGTTGGTAAATTCGTTTGTGAATTATCATTTTCATAGTTTCAAACGTCAAATTTCAGAATATTTTTTCTAATATTCAAATATGTACTTCGTTTTATTGCATTTTTTTTGAAAAAAAGGATATTTCTGATTTTAGATCGGATAATTTGTTGAAATCAAGAGGAAAAAATAAGGAAATCAGGGAAAAAATCTTTACCTTTGCACGTGTTTTTTTGCTTTGCGGTTAATTTATTTGCACGAGTTTGATTATTTCGACCAGCAGGTAACTTCATAAGTTTGGAAATCGGAGAAAATGATAAATAGAGTTTTGCTTCGCATAAAGATATTGCAAATTCTTTATGCTTTTTACAAGGGAGACGGACATTCCGTTTCGTTAGCTGAAAAAGAGTTGTTTCATAGTGTCGAAAAGACATACGAGTTGTATTTTCATTTATTAAGACTTGCCGTAGAAGTAACATGCTATGCCGAGAACAAGTTGGATGCACGAAAGAACAAACTTCGTCCCACGGAAGATGATTTACATCCCAATACGCGTTTTGTTGACAATACCTTTGTGAAACAGCTGGTCGGCAATAAACAGCTTCAGGATTTTTTACAGGAGCATAAAGTGAGTTGGGCAAACAATCAAGATTCCGTAAAGTTGGTGTACGACTTGTTGCTGGAATCCGATTTTTACAGAGAATACATGTCGGTAGAAAGCGTGGATTACGCTACGGATAAAGAAATTTGGCGAAAGACATTCAAACGGATTATTTTGCAGAGCGAAGAATTTTCAGATTCCATTGAAGATCAAAGCATCTACTGGACCGATGATTTGGAAATTGTAACCAGTTTTGTCATAAAGACGATTAAACGTTTTCAAGGTTGCAATGGGGCTGATCAGGAGCTCCTACCCATGTTTAAAGATGACGAAGATGTGGAGTTTGCTCGAAAACTGATAACCAACGCTTTGAACAACGAACAGGAGTATCGCGAAATCATTGACAAGCATACGAAAAATTGGGAACTGGATCGGATTGCTTTTATGGACATTTTAATTATGCAGATAGCACTTGCTGAAATTATGTCTTTTCCGACAATTCCTGTCAACGTAACATTGAATGAATACATTGAGATTTCAAAAAATTACAGTACCGATAAAAGCGCGACATTTATCAACGGGGTGCTGGATCACGCCGTAAAAGAACTGAAGGCAGACAAGAAGTTAGTTAAAGTAGTGAAAATTTAGCGTCTTTCCGCTGTGCCGTCAACAAGAAAATTATCTTCATTACAATCAGAAATATCGAAAAATAAATATTTTTTTAACAAAATCTTTATCCTTTATAGAAAGGAATAAAGAATAAATTACAAGTAAAACATGAACTTACTGAACATTTTTCTACAAACAGCAGCACCTGCGCCAGGTCAGGGCGGAATGGGTTCCTACACCGGGATCTTGATGATGGTACTTATTTTTGCGGTATTTTATTTCTTCATGATTCGTCCGCAATCCAAAAAACAAAAAGAAATCAAGGCACAACGCGAAGCCATGAAACAAGGCGACAGAGTCGTAACTTCGGGTGGTATATACGGAAAAATTCGTGATGTCAAAGAAACCACAATGACTATTGAAGTCGCTGATAATGTGCGCATAACAGTCGATAAAAATTCTGTGTTTGCCACTTCACAAGATATTCCAGTAGAAACGAAATAAACGAAAAGCGCAAGCAGTACGTTGTAGAATTAGGTTCAATGTCCGAAAAGAACAATTCAAACGACAAAAACGATTTTTTTAGGAAGATTAGGGAAAGGTTTGTTTCAAAAGATACCCTAATCTTCTTATTCTTTCTTGTGCTTTCAGGTATCTTCTGGTTTGTACAGTCGCTTGACAAGCAGCGAGAAGCGACTTTGAAAATTCCGATTAATTACATGGGAGTCCCCGAAGATGTTGAAATTGAGAACAAGCTTCCGAAGCAAGTTGTCATTAAAATCAGCGACGAAGGTATGGCTTTGATGCGGTATAATCGCAGACAAACCATACCGCTGGCATTGGATATGGATAGGGTCTATTTCGGTAAAGGCGAATTTGTGGTTACTTCCGATCAGCTCAAAAACAGGCTATCCCGATATGTTTTACCATCTACAGCTGTTCTACAGATTGATCCGGATACCATCCTGGTAAAATATCATAAGCTGTCCAATGCAACACTTCCGATTAAGGTAAAGTCCAATCTATCATTTGCTCCTCAATATACGTTGAGCAATGAAATAGAAGTTTCTCCAACTAAAGTAAAAGTTTTTGGACCCGAACATATACTGGATACAATGAAAGCTGTTTATACCGAACGGGTGGAATTGAAGTCATTGTCCGACACGACCGAAGTGAGAATAAAACTCGAAACGAAAAAAGGAGTAAGGTATGCCTTTGATGACGTTACCGTGAAAGCTTATGTGGAAATGTTTACGGAAAATAAGAAAGAATTACCAATAACGATCATTAATGCACCGCGTGACATCCAAGTACGTGTTTTTCCTCCCATGGCTCAGGTAACGTATAATGTCGGATTAAGTAATTTCAACAAAATTAAAGAAAACGATATTAAACTCGTTTTTAATTACGATGAAGCTAAAGAGTCAAAACGAAGAAAATATGAACTTCAGGTCGTTAGTAATTCTCCATTTATCTCAAATTTAAGAGTTTCGCCAAAAGAAGTTGAGTTTTTATTGGAAGAGGAAAAGTAAAAAAACGCGCGTGATGAGCGCGTGTAGATACCGGCATATATTAAATCGAAAATAGCTCAACTAATTTCATCGTGTAATTGCTAAAATCTAAAAAAAAATGTGGCAGCGTATCCAAACTGTATATTTTATCCTGGTTATTTTACTGATGACCGCGGGAATTTTATTACCCGGTGCCGAGTTTTTTGACGCTACAAAAAACGTATCTTACCTGCTCGATTCAAGAGGAATACTTGAGATAAACGCTCATGGAGAAGTAGTAAAGAACATTGCGACAAATCCGTGTACGTTCCTCTACGGATTGATTTTATTCTTAGCAACTTTTTGTATCTTTAACTACAAAAACAGGAAAAAACAAATGCGTTTTGCTACGGCAAATCTGTTCAGCATCCTACTCTACATCATTGCATTGGTACTGTTTGTCCTTTACGCAAAAAACAAATTGGATGTAAGCATTGCATTCCAATATCCGGCAATCTTCCCGGTTTTAGCTTTGATATTCAACTACCTGGCTATGCGTGGCATCGCGAAGGACGAAAAGCTGGTTCGCTCTTTGGACCGACTTCGATAAATCAAACATCCTAAAGATTGTAAAAAGTAAAAGCTCAGGCAATTCATGAATTGCCTGAGCTTTTACTTTTTGTATAATACCCCAATTAAACTTCAAATTTTTCAATAATTTCCATCCCCTGTAGAATGGATTTTTCGTTCATTGGAATTAGATGATGGTGTCGCTCGGGAAGTGATTTTTTCAGTCCTTTCAAGACGTTTTCTATTTTCACAATTGGACGAACTTTCAGAAATCCTCCTAAAATCATCATGTTCAATGTTTTGATCATGTTGTGTTTGTAAGCATACTCCGTCGCATCCACCTTATAAACATTAATATCAGTGCGTGTCGGAAATTTTCTGAATCCGTTGCTATCAAAAATCAGCGTACCACCGGTTTTGACGCGACTCTCGAATTTGTCCAACGAGGGTTGATTGAGTACGATTACCGTGTCGTACTGGTGTAAGATGGGAGAACTAATTTTTTCGTCGCTCAAGATTACGGTAACATTTGCCGTTCCTCCGCGTTGTTCGGGACCGTAAGATGGTAACCAGCTGACTTCCTGCCCCTGCATCAGCCCCGAGTAAACCAAAATTTTTCCCATAGACAGTACTCCCTGTCCGCCAAAACCGGATATTAATATTTCTTCTTTCATATTTCCATGAAGCGTTCAGCAATCAGCTTTTAGCTTTTTCTATTTTTACGGTTTGTACTTTATTCGTTTTTCAAGTCGCCCAACGGGTATTGCGGAAACATGTTCTCGACCATCCAGTCATTTGAAGCTTCCGGAGTCATTTTCCAACCCGCGTTACAAGTAGAAACAACCTCGACAATTGACGTCCCTTTTTTATCCAACGTATTCTGAAATGCTTTTTGAATGGCTTTTTTCGTTTTGCGTACACCCGCTATGTTGTGTACAGCCTGACGGGTTACGAAACACGTACCTTGTAGTCTCACGAGCAGATCAGTTATGTTCAACGGATGTCCGTTTAAATCGACCTCACGTCCGTAAGGCGAAGTGGATGTCTTCATGTTGAGAAGCGTTGTAGGCGCCATCTGTCCACCGGTCATTCCATAAATACCGTTGTTGATAAATACGATGGTTATGTTTTCACCCCGATTGCAAGCGTGGATAGTCTCCGCGGTTCCGATGGCAGCTAAGTCGCCGTCTCCCTGATAGGTAAAAACCATACTGCTTGGTAGCAAACGATTGATAGCGGTTGCTAACGCGGGAGCGCGTCCGTGCGCCGCTTCTTGCCAGTCGATATCGATGTATTTATAGGCAAAAACAGCGCATCCTACCGGAGCAATACCTATTGCTTTATCGACGATGTCCATTTCTTCTATGACTTCGGCGATAACCTTGTGTACTACTCCGTGGCTACATCCCGGACAATAGTGCATGTTGGTATCATTCAGGAGAGACGGTTTCTTATAAACCAAATTTTCGGGAGCTACTATTTGAGTTGTTGTCATTTTTCTTGAATTTTCTCCACCTTATTTGTCCATCGAGACTTAAAAAGCAGAATTACACAATTAAAATTACGCTAAACTTACTATATACTTGATTGAATATTTTTTGGATTAGATTGGTCTCGTATATATTTAAGTCGTGTAAAAGAATCTTATTCTTAGTTCAGACATTTTATGTTCTAATTGTATAATTCTTTTGGATTACTTACAATTAGAATGAGTTGCGTCAAGTTACAATACATTTATTTTACAATTTTCTCTTTCAAAGCTCCAAGTACTTCATCCGGAGAAGGTACGATTCCGCCCATCCGACCATAAAATTCTACCGGCACTTTTCCGTTTACGGCTAACCGTACATCGTCCACCATTTGACCGGCACTTAATTCTACTGTTAAAATCCCCTTAACCTGTTTGGATAAGCGTATAATTTCATTTGTAGGGAAAGGAAAGAGCGTGATAGGACGCAACAGTCCGACTTTCAAACCTTCTTCACGCGCCATCTCAGCCGCTTTCTGACCGATGCGGGCGCTAATCCCAAACCCGACTATCAAGTAATCGGCATCCTCACACATCACTTCTTCAAAACGAACTTCATTTTTCTCTATTTCCCGATAACGTCCTTGCAGTCGAAGATTTATTTCTTCCATTTCTTCAGCTTGAAGTGCCAAGGATGTGATTACGTTCGGTTTGCGGTCGGGAGTACGTCCGATAGTTGCCCATGGACTTATTTTTCGGATTTCATCTTCGGTCCATCGTGGTCTGAACGGTGGCAATACCACTTTTTCCATCATCTGTCCTACTACTCCATCAGCAAGTACAACCACCATGACACGGTATTTGAAAGCTAAATCAAAAGCCATCACGGTAAAATCAGCCATTTCCTGTACGGTGGCAGGGGCTAATGTAATGACTTTGTAGTCGCCGTGTCCGCCTCCTTTTACGATTTGGTAATAATCTGCCTGACTGGGCTGAATGGTACCTAATCCCGGACCGCCACGCATGACATCTACTACGACACACGGGAGTTCTGCTCCGGCAATGTAGGAGAACCCTTCCAACATCAAACTGACACCCGGACTCGAAGACGATGTCATGGTGCGTTTACCGCAACCTGCCGCGCCATACAGCATGTTAATAGAAGCTGTTTCACTTTCAGCCTGCAGAACGACCATTCCGGTCGTTTCCCAAGGCTTTATTTCCATCAGGGTTTCCATTATTTCCGACTGAGGTGTAATGGGATAACCAAAATATCCGTCGCATCCGGCACGAATGGCTGCGTGAGCTACAGCTTCGTTCCCTTTCATTAATATTACTTCTTGTTCCATATTACTTTTCTACTTTTACGCGATATACGGTAATGCAGGCATCCGGACATACCAATGCGCAAGCCATGCAACCGGTACAGTCGTCCGGATTTTCCATATACGAATAGTTATAACCTTTTATATTTGCTTCTCTATTCAACAACAAAACGTCCTGAGGACAAGCCACCACACATAGGTCACAACCTTTACAAAGTTCCACGTCAACTATTACAGAACCTTTTAGTTTTGCCATGTTCGAAATATTTTTTTACAATTTTACGATGCAAATGTAACCAATTAAAAAATAGAAAGCATCACATTCTATCTTTTTTTGCGTTTTCTATCTGAAAAAAATTAACACTTTTCTAACAAAATGTAAGTGATTCAACCAATAACGCATACTCTTTATCTGCTCTGATAGTACATCCAACTCAGGAAATCGGGATACGCGAATGCTTTTGTCCAGCTGTCGTGTCCAACTCCGGGGAATTCGATGTATTCAACTTTTTTAGATCCATTTGCCTTTAGTTCGATGAACGCGTTTCGCGAATATTCCCGCGAGACGGTAGGGTCTTCTCCGCCATGAAATATCCGTATTGGCATTTTTTTTACCTTTTTCAGGCGTTCAGTATTCACTCCACCGCAAATCGGAATTGCTACGGCAAAGTATTTGGGGTAACGACAGATCAAATCGTAGGTACCCATTCCCCCCATGGAAAGTCCACCGATATATATCCGATTTTTATCCACGGCATCGTCTTTTTTGTATGTATCAAGGAGTTTCTTGACTAAGAGCAATGAATTGGTCATCTTTGCATTCTTGGGGAAATCAATATCTCCACTTTCGTTTCGAGTTATTTTGATCCAGGAGTCATCTAAGGAACATTGCGGGAAAATGACGATAGACGGGTAATCTTTACGTGTTTCTTCATCAATAAAAAGTGAAGCACCGTGTAAAAGCTGACTTTCGTTATCACTACCTCGTTCGCCCATGCCGTGCAAAAACATTACCATGGGGTATTTACGCGTAGTGTCATAATTTTCGGGAAATAATACACGATACTTCAGTGTATCTCCCTTGTAGATAAACTCGCGTTTTTCGTACAAATTATTACCGGCAGAAACACAAAACGGAATCATAACGGTAATGACCAAAGATGTTAAATTTCTCATACGTCAAATCTGTAAGATGACCACTTTATAACACCATTGAACTAAAATGGTTGATGCAATAGCAGTCTTTTTAAGAGAATTAAGTAATGTTGATGTTTTTTGTACACAAATCCGAGCTTAATGTGCAGGATTCGATGTGCCATATCTTATTTTTCGTGTAACTTACAAAATTAGGTTAAAAAAACAATTTTAGGAAATAAAAAAATATTATTTTTGTCCGAGTTAATGATACTGAAATCGGAAGTTGCATGAAAGAACTGATATCTCCTGTTGATAGAAATCTCATCGCCAAAGAGCTGGGTGAAGAAAATTTTGTAAGACCCACCAACAAAGCCAACAACGAAATTTACATTACGGATGCTCATCGTTCACCAAATGTTATGCGTGAAATAGGACGCTTGCGTGAGCTTTCATTTCGATCGTGGGGCGGGGGAACCGGCAACGAAATAGATACGGACGAATTCGATTTTTTGAAAAAGCCTTTCAAACAATTAATCGTATGGGATCCTGACGAAGAAGAGATCGTGGGTGGTTACCGATTTTTGTCCGGTAGAGACGTGGAGTTGAAAGCGGATGGACAGCCAAACTTTGTCATGGCTGATTTTTTCAATTTCAGCAATACATTTTTAGACGCGTATTTACCTTACTCCATAGAACTTGGACGCGCGTTCGTTCAACCGAACTATCAAACCGCCAAAATGGGGCTCAAGAGCCTATTTGCTTTAGATAATCTGTGGGATGGATTGGGAGCGCTGATTCATTCCGATAAAAAATCGAAATATTTTATTGGAAAAGTAAATATTTATCCCACTTACCCTCAACTGGCTCGTGAGTTGCTTTATGAATATATGTACCTACACTGTCCGGATCCCGACAATTTAATTCGCCCAAAAGTACCCGTTGTCGTTAGTGAAGAAAGTCAAAAAATAGCAAAAGTAATTTTGACCGATAGCAGCGCGACAGCTAATTACAAAACTTTACAAAAAACAATCCGTCATATCGGGACTACCGTTCCGCCGATGTTCAACGCGTATATAGGGCTTTCAGACACATTGCGCATGTTTGGAACTATGATAGACAAAGATTTCGGAGGTACGTACGAGTCGGGCGTAATGCTCACGATGAACGATCTAACGGAAGCCAAACGCCAACGCTACATCGATCCTTACATTACGTTTATTAAGCAGAAATTAAATGAAAAACGCGCTGCAAGGAGAGCTTCTAAAATTGCAAGAAAACAAAACGACAATGGTAAAAATGGATAGATAGAGATTTTATCCATAGTAAAAAAGAATTACTTTTATAACTCCTTTTTACTACGTATTGATATTGAAGTGATCTTCGGTAAAATGACCTTAATCTACAGCTTTAAAGCTCATATCAAGGCTTTTGACCGAGTGAGTCAAGGCTCCTACCGAGATATAATCTACACCGCAGTCGGCATAAGACCTTAGGATATCCAATGTTATGCCACCTGATGACTCGGTCTCAAACCGTCCATTAATCATTTGTACTGCTCTCCGCGTGTTTTCAACCGTGAAATTGTCTAACATAATCCGGTCAACTCCACCGATTTCGAGTACTTCATTTAGTTCTTCGAAGTTACGTACTTCAATTTCAATTTTTAAATTTTTCCCCTTTTCTTTTAGGTATGTTTGAGCACCGGTAATGGCTTGCATGATTCCGCCGGCAAAATCCACGTGGTTGTCTTTTAACAAAATCATGTCAAAAAGCCCTACTCTGTGGTTAACGCCACCACCAATTTTTACAGCGTATTTTTCGAGCATGCGAAGTCCGGGAGTTGTTTTACGTGTATCAAGTACTTTTGTTTTCGTTCCTTCAAGGCGTTTTTGATACTCGTGGGTTCGGGTAGCTATTCCGCTCAGACGCTGCATGATGTTGAGCATCAGTCTTTCGGTTTGTAGCAAAGATTGAATTTTTCCTTCTGTAATAAACGCGATATCTCCCGGTTTTACTTCCGATCCGTCGTGGATGTAAACAGTTGTTTTTAATTCGGGGTCAAATGCCTTAAATATCTCGAGTGCGACTTCGACTCCACACAGGATCCCTTTTTCTTTTATGATTAATTGGGATTTTCCTTTGGCTTGCGCCGGTATGGATGAGAGTGTCGTGTGATCTCCATCGCCAATGTCTTCGGCATACCAAAGTGGAATTTGCCGGATAAAATCGTTATTCATTGGATTGTTCTACGCGTAATTGTTGTATGAGTAATTTGTCTTTGTTTTTACGAGTGAGTATATAGGCTCGATAGGAGCCTTTCGAAGTTTCTAACCGCCCTATTGCAAAACCGGAAGCATCTTTCGCGCTACTGTGTAAAATTTGAAAGTTCTTAACGGAGTTCTCTCTAAAAAAATCGGCAATTATTTTTACAGCTTGTTGTTTGCTGTAAACATCGTTTTTATTGCTGATAACTAATTCGACATTAGTTCCCAAATAAAGACTCAACCGGTTGGCGTCTCCTTGTGTTATTGCCGCTATTATCCCGTCAGGAATTCCGGAAAATGTTTGTGCCGGAGAATGGTAGCCGAAATTTAGCGTAAAAAAACAGAGCAGTATAATCTTTAATGGTCTCATTGTATGGGAGCATCTTTTAATTCTTGAACATCATATCGATGATTTTTAGATAATTTTTGCAATATTTGCAAAATAATTTTTTTGTACTTCTTATCGGATACAGCCCTAAAAAAATAACCTTGACAGTCAAGGGAATAATGGATGGCGTGTCTCCGGTATGTCGTGTGTAAAAAAAAATATTACTTATCTAAAAGAACACTTGATATTCTTTATTCAAATTAGATTCACCCTGTTTTTCTACAAATAACGAGCCAAAACGAGTTACAAGTCAAAAAAATGAAAATAAAATTATTGATGATTGGTAAAACGACGGATAGTAAATTAGTCGGTTTAATTGATGAGTACGTAAAAAGGTTAAAGCATTACATCGCTTTGGAGCCGGTACTAATTCCTGACCTTAAAAACACGAAAAATATTACCGACGAGCAACAAAAAGAGAAAGAAGGCGAATTGATAATCGCGAAACTCTCTAACACAGACATACTCATATTATTGGACGAACGTGGAAAGCAATTTTCATCGAAAGAATTTGCCACGTTTCTTTCAAAGAAAATGGTCGTTTCCGGTCGAGATTTGGTTTTTGTGATTGGTGGACCGTATGGTTTCTCGCCGAAGGTGTACGAAAAGGCAGACTTTTTGTTGTCTTTGTCGTCTATGACCTTTTCACATCAAATGATTCGTTTACTTTATGTCGAGCAACTTTACAGAGCTATGACCATACTGAAGGGAGAACCTTATCATCATGAGTAATAACATGCGTAGAAATCGGAAGTTTCGTGTCAGCAGAATATCCTTATGGCTGATGCTGGTATTGGTTGCTTGTGGGTTTATCTGTCAAGCAGTATATCTGAAATCGTCGGAGAATGTCCTGAACATTGATGAGGTAAATAAAACCATTCGTTCGATGGAGCGAAAAGCAGATAAGAAAATTTCTGAAATTGCTAAATTTTTGGAAACAGACCGGATTGATTCATTGATGTGGATTCCTTTTGAGAAGCTATCTTTTACGTACTTAGTGTATGAAAATGATGAGCTTATCTTTTGGTCAGATAACCAGGCTGATCCCGTAAATCAGAAAAATGAAAATTGGAAATGCCGAAAACTTTCCAATATTTACGCACTTGTAAAATCCAAACAAGTCGGCGATTTTAATGTTGTATCTTATATTCCTTTAAAACATAATTTCCCATACGAAAATAAAGATTTACAAAATGAATTTGTAACGTCGCTGAATTTACCGAAGGAAGTCTCACTTACAACAAATTCCCCTGCTGATAAGTTTGCCGTATTTGACTCGCAGGATCAGTATCTTTTTACACTTCGGCTTCCCGAGCATAAGCTTTATAATGAAAGTTGGAGCACCGCCGCGTTGATTTTCTTTTTTCTTGCCTTTGCAACAATGTTCATTGTCTTTGCCCGATTTCCATTGTTAATTAACAAAACACGTTTGTCGTGGCGTGAATTTTTTCGTGTGGCGATACTGATGTTGATCTTTATACTTGCCTGTTTGATTTTTAATTTTCCCGCCACATTTTTTCAGAACAAGCTATTTACACCTTATGTGTATGCTTCAAGTACCATTTTAGCGACCCTTTCTCATTTAACCTTTTTAACGGGTTATTTATTTGCCGTGATTTATCTTTTCTCTATTTACGTGATAGACGACATCGGTAACGGTAAATTCCTTAAGGTCAAGCAACTGTTACTTTTATCTGTTCCCGGTTTCTTTTTTGTATTGATTTACAGCTATTTGGTGGGAGTGGTCTTTAATTCTTCGACCGAGATAAACATATTGCGTACCGGCGATGTGAACGTAACAACTTTGTGGAATCATTTTTTATATTTGATTTGGGGAATAAGTTTCATGATGCTGCATGTCAAGATTCACAAAATCCTTTTACGAAACGCGTCTTTACGCGAAGTTGTTCGATTCGATTTTTTGATTACTATTTTGATTGTTTTTGCCTGTCATTTTTTGTGGCCAAAATATGGATACATTGCAATAATTGCTTATATCTTACTTTCCGGTATTCTATATTTTCCTCTCCTTCATCTGAAGCGGCCGGTATTTAAGACAAATTTATTTATCGTAGTGTGGTTGCTTGCCTATACTGTATTTATTTCTTGGACATCCATTTACTTGAACAGGGATAAAAAATTTGAGAAATATCGTGTTTTGACTGAAAATCATTATACCGGAGAGGATACGGATGAAGACAGAATCGCGATTTCCTTATTCGACGAATTAAATCAAGAAATCATTCAAGACAGAAGAATTACACAATTGGTTCAAAATCCGGACTCGGTTATTAAGGCGAATGAGTATATTAACAGCAGGTACCTAAGGGGTTTTTGGAATAAATACGAAATGAGACTTTTCGGAACGATGTTACATTCTGAGTGGGATGAGGCGTATAACGAAGAAATAAACAGCTGGGGGAAACGAATCAAGTCAACGAATTTTTACAGGATAAATAACCCAAAATCGGATTTGGCGTTCTTGGGAGCTTTTGAAAACCATTCGTACAATGGAAAGAATTTCAACTTCTACATGGAATTTTATCCGAAGAAAGCGTATAAAAGTTACAGTTTCCCGGATTTGCTAATTGAAAATTCTCAAAACATACTTGTTCAAGAATCCCTCTCAAGTGCCAGATATACATTTCGGGAGCTTGTATCGAGTACCGGTAGTTTTGTGTACGAGAACAAAGCTTCTTGGATAGCTAAAAATAACGAACGCTTCTTCTCGCAAGAATACAGAGGATACACCCACTACATTTATGTACCCGACCGATTAAATTATTACGTGCTTTCTGAAGTGAACAAAGGGGGAATAGACACTTATGTGCTGTATTCTTTTTACGTTTTTATTGTTTATGTCTGTCTGATGTTTCTTGCCATTTGGCTTTATCGGTTGATGAGTGGAAGAACGGTACTAACGTATAGATTCTCTTCCCGATATTTAGTAACTTTTATTATCCTTTTGGTACTTAGCTTTGTTTCTATTTTCATTTTTTCGGCTAATTATATGCGGCAAAAGTATGTGGAGGAGCAAAAGTTGAATCTTGAGTCAACCAAGAATTACATTCAGATGACCTTGCAAGAAAAGTATTATTGGCAGGAAAATCTGGACTCTACCCTATCTGCGTCGCTCAATTTCGACTTACAGGATCTTTCTTACATTTATCATACAGATATTCATGTGTACGACAATACCGGTAAACTTATCGGTAGCTCGCAACCCGCGCTATTTTCACGTGGATTAACCGGACACCGGATTTCTCCCATTGTCTATTTTTCACAGACTGAGAATAACAATCAATACGAAAAAATCGGAAATTTGGAATATCTTACGGCTTATACCGACCTTTACAACGGCGATTTTCTACAGATTGGCTACATTGCAGTACCACAATTCTTAAGCAACGAACTTGTTCAGAAAGACATGGAGTCTTTTCTGACTATTTTGATTCATATCTATCTGGTCATCATAATTTTATTTGTTCTTCTGAGTCTCATCATAACCCGTCAATTATCATCTCCGTTAACGTTGTTGCACCAAAGTCTGAAACAGATCAAACTGGGGCAGGAGAATAAAAAGATAATTTATAAGCCAAAAGATGAAATTGGTCAATTGGTGGAACAGTACAACAAAACGGTCGAGCAACTTGAGACGAGCGCTCAGCTCTTGGCAAAGTCTGAAAGGGAATCGGCATGGAAAACGATGGCAAGGCAGGTAGCTCACGAGATTAACAATCCGCTGACACCGATGAAACTGTCAATTCAGCATTTAAAACACATCAAAACAATCGATGAAGAGAGATTCAATGCTGTTTTTGACAAGTCTTCGGATATGCTGATCGAACAAATAGAGAATCTATCCAGAATCGCGGGAACATTTTCAAGTTTTGCAAAATTACCGGAATCAAATCTACGGCGTGTGGACGTGGCAGAGAAGGTAAGATCGGTATCCATGCTGTTTTCAAATAATACGGAAAATGTAAAGGTAACTTATCAAGGCGAAGATTCAGGATTATTTACTTTTGCGGATAGAGAATTATTGATTCTTGTATTTAACAATTTGATGAAAAATGCTATACAGGCTATTCCCAACGATCGTGAAGGGCTGATTGATGTCAAATTGGAAGCGTCGCGGACAAACTTGGAAGTATCCATCAAAGATAATGGTTCGGGGATGACGGATGAAGTTAAAGAACACTTGTTTACGCCGAATTTTACGACTAAAGCATCCGGTATGGGTCTGGGGCTATCTATCAGTCGCAACGTCATACAAATGTTGGGCGGCACGATCACTTTCAAAACAAAAAAAGATGTCGGTACCGAATTTAAAGTAATATTGCCAAGAATCGAATGAATTTGCTCCGATTTGAAAACTACTTGAAAGTGCGTTACGGTAAAATCCACTACAATCAATCAAGTTTTTTTTGCATTTTGACAACTGCCCAATTGTTCTTCCGGTTAGCACAAAGCAGTTCCAGATTTTGTTTCCGTGCTTCGAGTTGAAGAACCGGTACATCATCCGAGTAAAAGCCACTCATAAGCAATTCGCCACCAATAGGAAGACAAGCGGCATAGGAAGACAAGTCGTTAAGGAGGATATTGCGGTTGATGTTGGCAAGGATGACATCAAACATTTTTCCGGTAAGCAATTGCGCGTCGCCATGCAACACTTCGATATTGGAAATATGATTTAAAGCTATATTCTCGTTGGAATTTTCAACGCACCAATCATCAATATCTATCGCGGTTATTTTCTTAGCCTCGCGCATGGAAGCTAATATCGCTAATACCGACGTGCCACACCCCATATCGAGCACGCGCTTCCCGAGTAATTCCATTTTTAGAATTTCGGATATCATAAGAGAAGTCGTTTCATGATGTCCGGTTCCAAAAGCCATTTTGGGATCAATAATGATGTCGTACGGCAGCTTTGGAAAATTTTTATGGAATGAGCTGTGAATAACGCATTGGTTGTCAATTTCAATGGGTTCGAAGAAGTATTTCTCCCACTCTTCGTTCCAATTTTTGCTCTCCACTTCTTCGGATTCATATTGAATCTCCCTATCGAAAGGAAATTCTGCGATTAGTGATTTGATTTTATTCTGATCGATATTTTTTGTCTGAATGTAAGCGTCTAAGTCATCATCACACAGAATAAAACTTTCAAATCCGATCTCGCCGAGTTGCGCAGCTAAAAGATCCGACTTAAAATCTTCCCTCGAAACAAATGTAAAATGATATACGGTGTAGTTCACAATTCGGCTATTCGTAATTGATTTCCAAAATTAATAAATAAGTCGGTAGAAAAAGGAGGTTCATCCTTTTTTTAATGCACTTCGAACTGTATTTCGCTATTCTGTACAGGACAAAATCGTTTTTTTCGTCTTTTTCGGGCGAAAGCAGAGAAAAAAAACAGCACATCAAAAAAAGAATTAACCTATTTCATTCCTAAGTATTTACGGCATCAATCGTTAATTGGAGAATACTTTGGAACCAAGGACTTCATAATGACCCATCCAACTAAATATGCCACCGCACAAATACAGAAAATAATGAAATACCCTACTTCGATACCTTCAAATCCAAACAATTTCATGTGGGTTTGTTCGCTGTAATCAAATAAAACACCGGAGCCTTTGTTGATGATGTATGATCCAACTCCACCGGCCATTCCTCCAATTCCCGTTATCGTAGCGACCGCGTATTTAGGAAACATGTCTCCAATGGTTGAAAACAAATTGGCAGACCAAGCCTGATGCGCAGCCCCCGCGATACCGATGATAATTACCGGAATCCATACCGAAATATGTCCCAATGGCTGAGCCAAAAGAGCCAGAAGCGGGAAGAACGCGAAAATCAGCATTGCCCTCATGCGTCCCGCATACGGCTCCATTTTCATTTTGTCAACAAATAAGGTAGGCAGGTATCCTCCGACTAACGAAAGCATTGTGATTAAGTATAATACAAAAATATGTGGAACGCTTTCGGTTGATGATAAGCCGTAAACCTGTTTCAGATAAGCCGGAGCCCAGAATAAATAGAACCACCAAACCCCATCAGTCATGAATTTTCCGAGAGCAAATGCCCAAGTCTGGCGGTACTTGAATGCTTTAATGAATGGCATCGATTTTTTGGGCACATCGGCAACAACCGACTCCGTAACTATCCCATCCGATACGTCATCTTGATTGATGTAAGCTAATTCAGCTTCATTAACCTTTTTGTGTTTTTCCGGTTTTTCATACATAAAAACCCAAAATCCCATCCATACAAATCCTAAAGCTCCAATGAGAATAAATGCCATCTCCCACCCATATGCTTTGGCGATGAAAGGGATGGTTAGGGGGGCTAGTAAGGCACCTATTTGTGCGCCCGAATTGAAGATGCTGGTAGCAAAAGCTCGGTCTTTTTTCGGAAAAAATTCAGCTGTTGTCTTTATCGCCGCAGGGAAGTTTCCGGCTTCTCCTACTGCTAACACGAAGCGGGAAAAAATGAATAGCGAAACACTTACTGTAGCGATTTTTGACACATCGCTTACCGCGGCAATGGTTTCACGAGCATGTTCAAAACTTAAAGTCCAATCGCCGGCTACAATTCCGGCTGTGGCAATGCCACAAAGCGCATGTATCAAAGCGCCAAAAGACCATACACCGATTGCCCACAAGAATCCTTTTTTGGTATCCATCCAGTCGATGAATTTGCCGGCAAAAAGCATAGCTACCGCATAAAAAATGGAGAACAAACCGGTTATATTTCCGTAGTCGTTATTTGTCCAATGGAACTCCGGAGCGATGAAGTCTGCCCAAGTTAAAGACAGTACCTGACGATCGAGGTAGTTGATTGTTGTCGCGAAAAACAGCATGGCGACCATTGTCCAACGATAATTAGTCATTTTCCCTGCTTGTTGTTGTAGATTAGTCATGTTTTTATTTTAATGGTTAATTTCTATTGTATGTATAAAGTTCTAACTTTTTACATATTTGGTATATTTATAGTTGTCAATTATGGTTATACACGTCTTACAAAGTTCCGTGATTTTATCCCACTCCCGATTTTTCATCGCTTCCTTTGGGAAAAGGTTGGAGCCCATTCCTACACAGAATACACCTGCTTTGAACCATTTAGACAGATTTTCTTCGGTTGGCTCCACTCCGCCGGTAACCATCAGCATCGACCACGGCATGGGACCTTTTATCCCTTTGATAAATCCGGATCCAAGCACGTCTCCCGGAAAAACTTTGCACAAATCACAACCGGCTTCTTGCGCGAATCCGATTTCGGAGACAGAACCGCAACCCGGCGAATAAGGGACTAATCGTCGGTTGCAGACTTTTGCCACTTCCGGATTGAAAAGCGGTCCTACGACAAAGTTGGCACCTAATTGCAGGTAGAGTGAAGCCGTTGGCGCATCTACAATAGAACCAACTCCCAGAATCATATCAGGACACTCGCTCGAACAGAATTTTACTAGTTCCGCGAAAACTTCTTGCGCGAAATCTCCCCGATTGGTGAATTCAAATACCCTCACACCGCCTTCGTAGCAGGCTTTAACAGCTTGTTTCGCCACTTCCGCGTCTTGATGATAAAACACCGGTACCAAACCGGTTTCAGCCATAGCCAAAAATACTTGTATTTTATTGAATTTCATGTGTTTAAAATTTATTTTTACATTAAGGACACATGGAACACGCCATTAATCATTCCCTTGTGTGTCAAAGTTATTTCACATGGCTGTTTCATGTTGATTTACAGTTTAATATTTGACCATTAACGGGAAACACGTCCGCTTCCATCCCCTTTCATCAATGCTTCCACTTCCGCTACAGCAACCAAGTTAAAGTCACCATATACCGTATGCTTTAGACATGACGCCGCCACAGCGAAATCAAGTGCTTTCTGATCGTCTCTTTCATACGAGAGCAGACCGTAAATCAGACCGCCCATAAATGAATCGCCACCGCCTACGCGGTCAACGATGTGTGTAATATTGTATCGTTTGGATTGATATAATGTTCCTTCGGAATAGAGGACGCCGCCCCACGTGTTGTGGTTGGCGTTGATTGATCCGCGAAGTGTAATTATCACTTTTTTGGCACGTGGAAACTTTTTCATCATCTGAGTACACACACTTTCAAATTCTTCGGCATTGATTTCTCCACCCGTATGCTCCACTTCAAATCCTTCGGGTTTAATTCCGAACACCTTTTCCGCATCTTCTTCATTACCAAGAATGATGTCGCAGCCTTCCACCAATGCCGGCATTATTTCAGATGCTGTTTTACCGTATGTCCACAAATTTTTGCGATAGTTTAAATCGGTGGAAACGGTTACCCCCATTTCATTCGCTACTTTTATAGCTTCCAAACAGGTATCTGCGGCACCTTGCGAGAGTGCCGGCGTAATCCCTGTCCAATGAAACCAGTCTGCCCCTTTCAATACTTCCTTCCAGTTTATCATACCGGGTTGAATATCCGCAATGGATGAGTTGGCGCGGTCGTAAACCACTTTTGAAGAACGTGCCACAGCACCTGTTTCCAGGAAATAAATACCAACGCGGTCTCCACCACGAAGGATATTCTGAGTTTTTACATTGTATTTTCTCAAGTCAGAGATACACCAGTCGGCAATGTCATTTTTAGGCAGTCGGGTTACAAATTCCGCGTCTAATCCGTAATTTGCCAAAGAAACGGCTACATTGGCTTCGCCACCACCAAATGTGGCGTTCAAGTTATTGGACTGAATAAATCGCTGATAGCCCGGTGTTGCGAGTCGCAACATAACCTCGCCAAAAGTTACAATTTTTTTGCTCATAAATATTTTTTGTTAAAATTTCAAGCTGTAAAATTACGACAATTTGAATAATTAATTGTACATTTTTCATCTGAAAAGTGTACAATTTTGTTCAAAATCGGTCTTTATACGCCCATAAACCCAGCGCGGGATTGGATATGTAGAAAATTTCTTCGCCATCGGGTAGCGTATTAAAACCTTCTTTCAGTTGACTCGGTTGATAACGAGCCGTTACCTCATCGTAGTCGCCCCAGTTAAAACCGACACTCTCTATTTCTTGGCGTGTCAAGTTTTCGGCTCCTTTACCGGGACAATAGGTTATGGAGAAGCGTCCTTCTGAAGATCCGTGGATAAGATGTGCGGCAGCGCCTAAATTATCTTGTAATTCTTGATTTTCGTTTGTAGCTTTCAGCGTAGCGGGTGTTCCAAAATAACCGTATTTACGAATCAAACGGTCAATCTCTTTATCTTCGCCAAATTCTTTCAACGCGGGTGCCAACACGATTAATTCGCCACCGTCAGCAATCGCCATGCGGGTGCGGTAAACCGATTTGTTGCCGAGCCACGTGCTTTTAAACTCCGTAGGGTCAAGCCAGACAAGTACTTTTTTTAACGGTTTCTCTACCATTTCAAAATTTACTTGCAACGACAACGCCGCAGCTTTATCAAACACTTCAAAGTCGTCTCCGATAAACAGTCCGTAGGTTTGAAGTTTGCCTTGCTTATTTACACCCACCACGGTCTGAACATATACGATGGGCAGATGGGACGTGAAATGCTCGGAAGCATAGTTGAACACTTTACGAACAGGCGTATTTGCCCTACCCATCATCTTCTCCATGCCATAAACGGCACCGATGAAATGACTTTTGTTGATGCCTTCCACACCGCCGGTTCCCACAAAAATATTCTTGTTGTAGTTTGCCATACCTACTACTTCGTGCGGTACGACCTGACCGATAGAAAGAATCAAATCAAATTTGCCTTCTACCAGCAATCTGTTAACCTGAGCGGGCCATTGAAAACTTAATGCACCATCCGTTATGCGAGATATGTACTCTTCCGGCACGTATCCCAATGTTACGACATCGTTACGCCAGTCGTGAACCCTGAAAAGCGATTGCGGTGTTGTACCGAACATGGTAGAAATCTGCTCCGCTGTCATGCCGGTGTGGGTTCCTAACGCCGGAAGAATATCCGTCAGTTTCTTACCGTAATATTGCCATGCAAATTCGGTCAACTCTCCAGCACGACTTGGATACCGCGTAAAATCGGGCGGAACAGCCAAAACTTTGCTTTTTCCACCCATTTTACCCAATGCTTCAAACAAACCGCTCTTTAAATCATCGGCGGAAAGGGATGTATCCGATGAACCTTTTTCAAAATATAACATAAATCGGGTTCTGTTTTGACGTCATAAAAGTGAATTAAACGATATAGGTTGTTGAAGCCGTATCGCCACCGCGCCCTGTCCATTTTGTGTGGAAAAACTCGCCACGCGGCTTATCTGTGCGCTCGTATGTATGTGCTCCGAAATAATCGCGCTGCGCTTGTAGCAGATTTGCGGGCAAGCGTTCGCATCTGAACCCGTCGAAATAGCCCAACGCGGAAGTAATAGCCGGTACGGGTATTCCATTTTCCAGAGCGGCGGTGCAGACTCTTCTCCAACCTGCTTGAGCCGACTCAACTTGTTCTTTGAAGAATGGGTCAAGTAGTAAGTTTTTAAGTTTCGGATTCGTGTCAAACGCCTTCTTGATGTCTCCCAAAAATACGGATCGGATAATACAACCACCCCGCCACATCAACGCGATACCGCCGTAATTCAAGTTCCAGTTGTACTCTTTGGCGGCTTCCATCATCAAGTCGTAGCCTTGCGCGTACGAAACGATTTTCGATGCGAAAATCGCGTTTTCCAAATCGGCAATAAACTGCGCTTTGTCGCCTTTGAATTTTTTTTCAGGTCCCGAAATAACTTTGGACGCTTCTACCCGTAAATCCTTTTGGGCTGACAAACAACGTGAAAACACCGACTCGCCGATAAGAGTCAAAGGAATTCCCAGATCCAAAGCCGAAACGACAGTCCATTTTCCGGTTCCTTTTTGTCCGGCTGTATCAAGTATTTTTTCGACAAGCGGACTTCCGTCTTCATCTTTATAAGCCAAAATGTCACGTGTGATTTCTATCAGGTAAGAGTCCAATTTTCCGGTATTCCACTTTTTGAACACTTCGTGCTGTTCAAAGGCATCCATACCGAGCAGGTCTTTCATGATGTGATACGCTTCATTGATTATCTGCATATCGCCGTATTCGATGCCGTTGTGAACCATTTTTACAAAGTGTCCGGCACCATCTTCACCCACCCAGTCGCAACAAGGCGTTCCGTCTTCTACTTTCGCCGCTACCGACTGGAAAATATCTTTCACAAAGGGCCATGCTTTGGGCGAACCACCCGGCATCATCGACGGTCCTTTTAGCGCTCCTTCTTCTCCACCGGAGACTCCGGTGCCGATAAACAACAGACCTTTACTTTCAACGTATTTTGTACGGCGGATGCTGTCCGGGAAATGACTGTTTCCACCGTCTATGATAATGTCTCCGGGTTCCAAAAGCGGGATTAACTGTTCAATAAAATCATCGACGGGTTTTCCTGCTTTTACGAGCATCATCACTTTTCGGGGTCTTTCAAGGGACGCGACTAATTCTTCCAAACTTTTCGCACCGATGAAATTCTTTCCGGCACCGCGACCGGCAATAAATTTTTCTACTTTGTCAACCGAGCGGTTGAAAACAGCTACCGTGTAGCCTTTGCTTTCCATATTCAGTACCAAGTTTTCGCCCATTACAGCTAAACCGATTAATCCGATATCTGCTTTTTGTTTCATAATGAATCACTTAAAACTGCATTGAGAAGCAGTTTTATATTTGTTGTTATACTATCTGATTTATTTTTGTAATTCTAAAGTCTCTTTTTGAAGAAATTGAATGACGCTTACCGCTTCACGCGCGCATTTCCTTTCCAAATGCTCCAAATCATTTCTTCATCGGCAGGTTGCGCGTAGTCGGTCAGGAAGGTAGTTGCCAAAGCACCACTCGCCCATGCGAACTGCACCCATTTCTCGGAATCCCAGTCTTTGAGAATGCTGTAGAGCAATCCGCCGACAAATCCGTCGCCACCGCCAATGCGGTCGAGTACGACTATTTTTCGCATATTCTCTACATGGAAGGTTTCATTTTCATAAACAATAGCTCCCCAAAGATGTTCGTTAACACTTAAAACTTCACGTAGCGTATTGGCAAAAACGGTAACATTCGGATACGCCTTTTTGGCATTTAGAATCATACCTTTGAACGCTTCCATCGTATCTTCAATGTTTTCGCCACCCGCTTTGGGTCCTTCTACACCCAAACAAAGTTGAAAATCTTCTTCGTTGCCAATCAAAATATCCGACAGTGAAGCAATCTCGTCAAACGCTCGGTGTAACTCGTCTTCACGCCCTTTCCAGAAAGTAGCTCTGTGATTCAGATCGAACGAAATCAACGTACCGTTTTTCTTGGCGTATCGGGCTATTTCAAGGCAAAAATTGCTTGTATCAGGCGAAAGAGCAGCGATTAATCCGGATAGGTGTACGATTTGGACACCGTCTTGTACAAATATTTTTTCTAAATCAAAATCTTTTACACTCAACGTCCTACCCACTTCACCGGCTCGGTCGTTTTGTACGCGGGGACCACGCAACCCGTAACCGCTATCGGCAATATTGAACTGATGACGATAGCCCCACGGTCCACCTTGCGGCACTTCCGGTCCCTCGTACTCCATGTTGCGACGACGCAAATCGGCTTTGATAAATTGGGCTATGGGACTGTCCTTCACGAATGATGTTAAAACTTTCACGGGAAGTCCCAAATAGGATGAGATACTGGCAACGTTGGTTTCGGCACTTGTAGCCTGCATCTCGAACAGATGACTGCTGTGAACGGGTTGTCCGTTGACAGGCGTAATGCGGACTCCGATACTCGTTGGCGTTATCAGTGCGTATTTCGCATTTTTTCTTAATGATAATGACATATATTACTTTTTACTATTGAAAATTTTTCCTATTCTTCAATCGATTTATGTGGAATCATTTAAATGCTAAACGCGTCGAATCCGCCATCCACAATGGCAACGGTACCGGTTACAAATTTAGACGCGTCACTAACTAAATAATGTAAGGTTCCCAATAAGTCTTCGGGATTTCCGAAACGCCGGAATGGGGTATGCGCGATAATGGAATTTCCCCTGTCGGAATACGTACCGTCCGGATTGGTCAACAATGTTCTGTTTTGCTCGGTAATGAAAAATCCCGGACAGAGCGCGTTTATACGGAAATTTTCTCCAAATTTGATTGCCATTTCGCCTGCCATGTATTTGGTAAAATTGGTTACGGCGGCTTTGGCGGCGCCATATCCGGCTACGCGTGTCAATGGACGGAGTGCTGAAGCGGAAGATACGTTTATAATATTTCCTTGTTTGGCTTCTACCATATATTTGGCAAATACGACGGTCGGGACAACTGTTCCCATCAGATTCAAATCGACGACTTGTCGGAAATCATCCATCTTTAAATCAAAGATGTTATTGGACGGTCCAATGGTGGCTCCCGGCATATTTCCGCCGGCGCCATTAATCAGCACATCAATTTTCCCGTATTTCGCAACAACCGCTTGGGCGTTTTCTTTTAGAACGGCTTCGTCGGTAACGTCGGATACCAGAAACAAGGCATCGCCACCGGCGGCTTTTACTTTTTCAACCAATTGATCGCCTTTTTCCTTATTGCGAGCCATTACTGCCACTTTCGCGCCATGAGCCGCCAGGTATTCCACCATACTTTCGCCCAGTACGCCGGTTCCACCGGTAATGGCTATGACGCGATCTTTAATATTAAACAATTCGTACATCGTGCTTTTTTTTGAATTTACAAAATAACTACAAATTTATCTTTTTTCGAGACTTTTGGACAACAATATTGAATACTATTGTTCAAATATCTGAACAATTAGTCGTATTAAGACGACTCGAGTAATTTTGGAAAGCATCTGCCAAACTTTCCATTTGCCAAACTTATAAACTGAACAATCTTTTCAGATGACGTTCGTAAATATTTTCTTCAACGCATCCGCCAATCACATCCGCGTATTTTTCAAGCAGTTTGGTGTATTCTTCGCCTAATTCGGCAGCTACGGCGTAAGCTACGTGTATCAATTGACGGAAATTGGGGTTGTAATCCGGATTTCCGGGAATGTGGCGAAGCGTGTTTTGATATTTTTCGCTACTCCAACTGTTTACTTCATCGATTGTCGGCAATTTACTACCGTCAATATCAATAACATCGGCATAAGGCGCACAAAGTTCGTCTTTTCGATTGAGCGAGTTCGCATAGATTTTTTTGGCTAATTTTAATCCTTCGCCATCCGCTTTTGCTAATCCGATTACTTCTTCGAGCCAGGTTGTACCTGCTGTCTTCAGGTGAAGACCTTTATCGTGGCGATTTATTATGTCTGCCATTATCGGATAAATCGAAAATTTGTCGCTACCGGAGTGTACGCTCAATTTCAGCTCTTCGGGCAGTCCGAATTCTTTCACGGCAAAATCAATTACCAACACATCTTCTTCAAATTCTTTCGCGAATTGGTTTAAATCTCCGACATAGTCAACTCCTTTATTGAATCTGCCGGTAAATTTCGGTGCGATGGTCTGCGCCGGAATTCCTTTATCGGCAAGCATCTTCAGGATGAAAAGTAATTCTACGGGCGTTTGTGGTTTTTCGACTTCGTCCATCGATACTTCCGTTACAAAATTACCAACGCCTTTTGTTTTAACCAGATATTCGTATATTTCCGCTGCTTGTTGCGTTGCCACCAAAAATTTTTGCGCGATAGTTTCAAGTAACTCTTCAGTAATTTCAATCGGATTTTTAATTCCCGGTATTTGAAGCTTTCCCATGTATTTCTCACAAGAAGTGATAAACTTGTTTACATCATCTTGCGAAGCCGATTTACCAATAAATGATGCAACATCGAGCGTGAAAAAATCCGAAACGGCAACAAATCTTTCTACCGTACTCAGATTGATATGATCGGCATCCACAAAATATTCTCCTGTGTAACTCAACGTTTTCACGGCTTCATCGGCTTCTTTTCGGGTGTCTATCGGCTCCGAATGTACGTAAGTATGCTCCCGGTTAGATTTGTTCCAGACCGGATTAATCTCCAATCCGGTGGTATTTGCTTTCATGATGGCACGTAGCTGCGCTTTCCCTTGATGTGAGAATCGATCGCCCAGCCCGATACTGTATTTTCCTAATTTCATTGCTGTATGTAATATTATTTTGTTGTTGTTAAAATTTAAAAAACTCTTTTGCGTTGTTGTAGGAGATATTCTCGACAATTTGTCCCAAAAATGCCATTTCTGATTTAGGGAGCAACCCTTTTTCGATGTCATCTCCAATGAGATTGCACAAAATCCGACGAAAATATTCGTGACGTGGATAGGACAAGAAACTTCGGCTGTCTGTCAGCATACCGACAAACCGACTTAAAAGTCCTAAATTGGAAAGCGAATTTAGTTGTGCTTCCATACCTGTTTTTTGGTCGAGAAACCACCATCCGGAGCCAAATTGCATTTTCGCGGCTACCGAACCGTCTTGAAAATTCCCGATCATCGTGGCAATCATGTCGTTGTCTCGCGGATTCAGGTTGTAAATGATGGTTTTTGCCAATTTGTCGGATGTATCCAAACTGTCGAAAAACTTACTCATGGCTTTGGCTACGTTAAAATCTCCTATACTGTCAAAACCGGTATCCGCACCTAAACTTCGAAATAATCTGGTGTTATTGTTGCGGATGGCTCCATAATGGAATTGTTGCGTCCAACCCTTTTCCCAATCCATGATAGCACCTTCGTACAGCATGGCTGATTTGAATTTCCGTATTTCATCCGTTGTTAATTCTTTTCCGCCATAGACTTTGTTAAAAATTGCTTCGATGGACGATTGTGTATAATCTTCCGCGTAAAATTCTTCGATACCGTGGTCGGAAAGTTTACAGCCGACACCGGCAAAGAAATCATGACGTACTCGCAACGCTTGAAGTAAGTCGGAATAAGTGTTAATGGCAATTCCCGAAACTTCCGCTAATTTTTCGACGTATTTCCGATATGCTACCGGATTCTCAACAGCCATCGCTTTATCGGGACGCCATGTAGGTAGTACTTTTATTTCAAAGCCCTCGTTTTTCAACGCGATATGATGCGCCAAGGTATCAACCGGATCATCTGTGGTACAAACGACCTGTACATTGAATTTTTTCATTAATCCCCGTGCCGAGAATTCTTTGGTGCGGAGTTTTTCGGTACAAACATCGTAAATCTGCTTTGCCGACTGCGTATTGAGTAGTTCATCTACGCCAAACGCGCGTTTCAATTCCAAGTGCGTCCAATGATACAGCGGATTACGCATGGTATAGGGTAGTGTTTCAACCCATTTTTCGTATTTTTCCCAGTCCGATGTGTCCTTTCCGGTGCAGTATTTTTCGTCAACGCCGTTTGTACGCATCGCACGCCATTTGTAATGGTCGCCTTCGAGCCAGATTTGCCCCAGATTGTCAAATTGATGGTTGTCGGCGATGTACTCCGGAATCAAATGGCAGTGATAGTCAATGATGGGTTGATTTTCGGCGTGATTGTGGTAAAGTTCCTTCGCTGCATCCGTTTGCAACAAGAAATCGTCATGAATAAAGCTTTTCATCATATGGTAGTTTAAAGATGTGTACGTCCACAAAATTACGAATTTTTATTGGAATAGAATAATCTTTTACAAAAAAATAATGGACATCCGATTTTGAATCCATAATTTAAATGGTGCTATTTTTTATTTTGAAAAAAATCTTCGCCAAGGACACTTTCTTTTCTGAAATTTCTGATTTCGTTTTCAGCAATAGTACTTGACCAAGAAACTCGAACATTATTTAAGTTCCCTCCATTTCCTGAATTTTTGTATTCATAGAATTGAGCTGTTTTTTCGTTGGTTTTATCCCCCCAATTATTCCACGCTTCAGGCTTGATGACGTCGCTCATTTCACATTCCACAAAGGCTACTTTCGCGTGAGCACGCCACGGTCTGCCGAGATAAAATGAATTCGGATTTTCTCCGAAAATCGTACATCGATAAAAAACAAAACCAAAGGGGCTTCCCTGTGGCGTAGAAGCCGCGGTAACATAACCGCTCTTTTTACAGAAAATTTCACATTCGTCAAAGTAAGCTATTGATGAACCGAAAATAAAATCCACACTACCCTCGATGTAACAATTTTTATAATACTGTTTGCTACCGATCTTATGAGCGTATAATGTGTCTTGAAAGCCGAGAAACCGACAGTTGACAAATTGAGCTTTATCGCTTCTTACGATGACCGCTACAGCTTGACCGATGGGTCCCGCACTATTCTCAAAAGTAATATTTTCTACTCGAAAAACAGCGGGTGAAATGTAAATACTCGCAGAACCCGAAGTCCCCAATTGGTCGCCAAATCCGGTAGGCTTCGAAGCAAAGTCATTGTACGAAATAATTGTTTTGAATTTGTCTTCACCTATCAAGATTAGACTATCTTTCGTTTCGGGAATGATAATTTTTTCAAAGTAGTAGCCGTTTCGAATGAGTATCCTGGTTTGTTTCTTTCTAAAATTGGGTACAGCGTTGATCGCCGCTTGAATCGATTTAAAATCTCCTGTTTCATCTTGCGAAACGATCAGATCATATTCATCTCTGTCTAATGAGTCAACTTGTTTATCAAACCTTTTGTTTAAAAAATTAGCCACGAAATTGACCGTGGCAATATGCCAAGGGTGGAAATGCCAGAATGTATGTGGTGTGTTTTCAAAGTGATGAACTTCGGAACGGATAGCATGACTGTCCAATAATCGAATCATTTCATCTCGTCCGTTGTGAAAACGAGCGATGGAGCTGTTTATAAAGCAAACCGGCGCGGAACCCGCATGTACAAAATAAGTTGCCGAAGCATCTTTCCACGATTCGGGCTTCTCCTGATAAGTGCCTCCCAGCCATTGAGCGTCAACCGGCATTTTTTCGCCCGATTTTCGGGATTTGTTGGCTCGCTCAATCGTTGCCGTATCAATAAAGGTAGCAATTCCGTCAATATTGACTACTGCTTTTATCAGACCGCCCCTGTTGATTGTTCCTATCAAAGTAGCCAATTGCCCACCGGCAGAGCAACCGGATACTGCAATTTTATTTCGATCGATGCCGTAATTTTCGGAATTATCCGCAATCCACCGTAAAGCGTCGTTCAAATCGTCAATAGCCGCGGGGAACAGTGCTTCGGGTGTCAACCTGTATTCCGTCGTAATACACACAAAGCCTTTTTCCGCCAGATTTGTCGCTAATGCTTCTTGCAACTCAGGCGCACCGGAATTCCATCCGCCACCGTGTATCATCATTACTGCCGGTAAGATTCCGTTCGTTTTGGGCTTGAAAATATTCAGGGAGAGAGTTCGATTAGCTGAAATGGTTTTGTATTTAATGTTTGGATAAAAATCCAATTTACCCAATTCGGGGGATGCCGGTTGAATAAAAGGGAATTTCTTCTTTTCTTTGATAAACGAACTGTAAACCGTATAGCTTGTATCACGGGGTACGCCATTTATCAAGACTATCTGCGGATAAATAGGGATGCAGAAGAATGACAAAACAAATGCTAAAAACAGGTATCGATCTTTGTTCATTTAAAATCCGCGCAATATTATGGGTTATGTTGTGTAAAATATTTATATTCAATGCTTTAAATCAAATCGAAACCAATCGATTTCAATTTTACCGCCATCGTTATTTCTTGTCGGTCTCAGACAGAACATCCCGACTTTCGCACCAATCCATTTGCCTTCTTTCGCTTGGAATGTCTTGCCTATGTTTGAAAATTTTTCCCCATCCAAACTATACGCGAATCGACACATTGCATCTTGGTTTACATCGATCTGAAAGTAAATATCGGATGGTTGCTCGATTACAATATATTTGTAGGTAGTTTCCGAAGTACCTTTGTCGGCTTCGACACATACATTTTGTGAAATGGTAAAACCGCTATCTGATTTTTCGATCGAAAGGGAAGCATAATTCGTACCCATTACCACTAATCCGGCTTTTTCTCCGAGATACCTCTCATCGGGAAAAAACCTAAACTTAACAGCAGCCGAAAATTTCTCCGAAGGAAATTTTTGAAGCAACAGATTAGGCACATTCCACAAATTCATATAATTACCGGGAAGCGGTACCGAAAAAAGGGTCAAAACTCCCTTTTCGGAATTGGCAAAGCTCCACCAATCGGCAGGATTGGCTTGCCACTGCCACTGTAGCCCAAGTTCTATGGATTCAAATTCGTCGCTTTCCGCCGGAGTTTGAATTGGAAAGCGTCCCTTAACATTCGGTTTTCTGTATTCCGGTATCGGTTTTCCTATGCCTAATCCGTCTTTTTCGATTCCGATTACGGGGAAACCATTATCTTGCCAAGACATCGGCTGTAGATGAACGACTCTTCCAAAAGCACCCTTATCCTGAAAGTGGAAAAACCAGTCTTCGCCGTCCGGCGTATCCACCCAGGCTCCCTGATGAGGTCCGTTGATTAGAGTATTCCCTTGCGCCAATACGACTTTACGCTCGTACGGACCGTAAACCGTTTTGGATTTTAATACCACTTGCCATCCTGTAGCAACTCCGCCAGCGGGTGCAAAGATATAATATTCTCCGTTTCGTTTGTAAAATTTCGCTCCTTCTATCGTTGGATCCAGGTCGTGTCCATCGTAGATTGTTCGGCTTGGCGAGACGACTTTTGAACCTTCGGCATTTAATTCGGCAACAGCTAAAATACTTTTGATACCTGCCCGACTTCCGGCATAAGCATGAACCAAATAAACCCTACCATCATCATCCCAAAGTGGACAAGGGTCAATCAGCCCTTTGCCGGATTTAACTAATTCAGATTTAGACCACTTTCCCGCGGGATTTTTGGTTTTTACCCTGTAAATTCCAACGTCCGGATCTCCCCAATAGATGTAAAATTCTTCGTTGTGATAGCGAATGGATGGTGCCCACACTCCCTTTCCGTGTTGTGGGGTGGAGAACACATCTTCGGGTTCCAGTCGTTCGAGCGCGTGTCCGATTAATTTCCAATTTATCAAGTCATTCGAGTGAAGTATGGGCAAGCCGGGTACACAATTGAAACTGGAAGCGGTCATGTAATAATCATCTCCTACCCGACACACGTCCGAATCGGAATAGTCCGCGTGCAGAATTGGATTTCTGTATTTGCCATTTCCCAAATCAGCAATCCATGTTTTTGAGATTGCCTGCTGACTAAACACATTTAGCAAAAATAAACACAAACTAAGGATGAAAATATTTTTTTTCATGACAGAATACGAATTATGCAATCAATTATCTCCTTGTGTATCATGTCTATTTCATAAAAAAGTCCCCAACATCTTACCCTAAATAAGATGTCGGGGATTAATTATACTATTTTTTTATTTGTATCATTTTTGAAATAGCTCCTTCCTGAGAAATCATTCTAATCAAATGATTTCCTACGGGGAGATCGCTCAAATTTATACTTGTAACATTGCCCAGAATCTGTTTGAGTAGTTGCCCTGAAAGAGCGTATATTTCCACCCGCGTCAATACTATCTCAGTATCAATGTACAATACATCCGACACCGGATTTGGATATACCTGAACGTTTGTTTTCTCCACGTTTTCCGTATTAGTCGATGTATCGTAAACCGTCTTCATGTAGAATAAGTTCATAACATCCTTCTTTTTTATTTCGTGCGATCCCGCTGAAAGTTCAACGGTTACAATGCCGGATGCATCGGACGTGTATTCGTTGTTGTCTATCAAAATTTTCTTTCCGGTTTCGGCAAACACCAATGTTAACGTCGAATTCTGTGTTGTCGTAAAACTAATGGCTGTGGATGATTCAATTTTCAGACATTGTGTCAACGTTAATTCCTCGTAATTTACCGTTCCTTTTGAAGTCGATAGATTTCCGGAAATGGAGTAAAAAGTGCTATTTTTATCGTCAGTAGTGAAATTGTGTACCATTTCTTCTTCCGATCCACCACCTGAAACGGAAACAGTTATCGTTCCGGAAAGAGAAACCGGCGTACCGGATGCTCCGGATGTGGTAACTGTATAAGAAACAGTAGCCGACGGAGTTCCTGAGATTGTAATGGTTTTAGCAACTGTATTTTTTACAAAATCAATTCCCGATGCGGGAAGTCCGGTTACGGACGCATCGGTAGCGTCGCCACTCCATGTAAACACAATATTTTCGATTGCATTTCCGGATTGTACGGTTTGGTCATTGTTGCCGCTTGAAGTAAGAGTCTGGGTACTGGAAGATGATGTATTTTCACCCTGAACAGCAAGTAGTGTCGTTTCGTAGTTTCCCAATGCCGATTTTAACCCTGAAATTACTGCATAAGAATTATCATCCACCGCGTTGTCGAATGTCCATTTGAAGTCTCCACCTTCCACACGACCGGCAAATTGCATTACCGTTTCTTTGGCTACAGCGGAGGTTTCAATGGTAATATTCTTCACATACAATGAAGCATCCGTATCAAAATTGTTGTAGGTATTAGAACCATAAACTGATTTCACAGTTGAAGGGACTTGCTCTCCTCTGTTTGTTACCACATAAGCGTCAAAATCTACGGTGGAACTTATTTTTCCGGAAATGTTGTAGTTTGGGTTCGGGTCGCCGTAAGCCACAAAACGGGGTTGCGCGCCGGAATAATCAAACGTATTGTTGTACGCTTTTATGATACCGCCGTCTTCTTCCGAGAAGGTAGGCATGTTGGAATAGTCATTGGCTTGTTTACCCGAATCCCAGACATCTGTTCCCTGCATGGAAATCAGCATCGGATTTTTACAGTTTCTGAAATAATTTCCTTCCACAAAAACGGATGAGCCTAACGTGGATCCTATTCCATATTTGGAAACACCGTCATAGTAGTTGTTGTAAACATGGGCGGAATAGTATCTTACGCGCGGATGCCGTGAGTCGGAATGATCGTACCAATTGTGATGATAAGTAACGTATAAGCCGGAGGTAGTTCCTTCGCTTAAACCCAACAAATTGCTTTTTCCGGTATCCCAAAAGTGGTTGTACGAAAAGGTAACATAGGTTGAACGTTTGCTGTCCATGGCTCCGTCGCCTTTTATCTGGTCGGCATCGCTACCGGCGTTGCCGTAAAACAAATCGCAATTGTGCACCCAGATATAGGTGTTTTCCTGTTGTAGTCCGATATTGTCTCCTTCGTTGCTGTCGCAGTTCATAAACCCGATATTGCGAACTTCGATGTTGGTCGCGTTTTTGATTCGGAGTCCCCAGCCATCAGCTACAGCATCATTTCCGACTCCTTCGAACGTGATATAGCTTGAAGCATTCTCTTTATTTTCGATGACAATATCGCCACCAAGCATATAATCAAGATCAGTTATCTGTCCGACCAAACGAACTATCAGCGGACGGGTATCATTTCCCTTTTTAAATCCATCGAGAATTTCCTGCAACCCCACACAAGGATTGGAATTGGCACCGGTTACAGTCATCGAGATTGTGTTTTTATTATTTTCGGTAATATAAATGATAACGGCATTATCTTTGGTAGTTCCGTCCGCTTTATACGCCCCCGGAACGCGACCGCCGTGAAACGCGAAACCCGTGCGGTCTTGTGGCAGTACGGTAAGAGCGGAAGTGGATGAACCCGCACCTTCTGTTCCCGAAATTACCGGAACCACTCTCAGCGTATATTCACCGGCGGACAAGCCCAAAACATCAGCCCTAAAATAGGTACCGTAATCCCGGATCAACTGATTGTCAATTTTTTTGTCGGTAACGCCGCCACCGGTATAATACACATTGTAACTCTGTGCTTCCGCCACCGGTGTCCATTTCACAAAAGCACTTTCCAAGTTGCCGGACGCTTCTGATATGGTAATCGTTTGGGCTATTAGATTAATGTAGAACAGTACTGAAATAATTAGAAGTAAAATTTTTTTCATAAGGTTAAAATTTTTTTATGTTAAGGACACATGGAACAAGCTGTTAATCATTCTATTGTGTGTCCGATTTGATTGGTGTGGCTGTTTAATCTGGTATGTTAATTGTTCCTAAAGTCAAACGAGATACCCTTGTCAATATTCTTATTGCTCTTGCTCTTGAGTGTTTGAGATCTCTTGGATATTTTATTTGATAAGTTTTTGGTAATAATTTCATAGGCAGAATAGCTAATCACATAGCTATTCTGCCTATTTTGAATTCTTTATCTTTCGATGCGAATAAACTCTTTGATGGCTTCCGAAGTGCCATCTGCGTACGTTAATTTTCTGATTACTAATCCGGAAGGATTATCTTTTAACTCGCGTCCAAGTACGTCGAAGTATTTTTTGCCAACAATGGATTTGTCCGTTTTAGCCGTCCCGATAGACGTAGGAACAACATTTGTAGCAGATAAATAATACAAGTTTACAGCGGCATTACCGAATATGTATAGCTTTGTCGCAGCTCCGGTATAATCTACAGATGCTTCATTTGCCGCACTTGAGGCCGGAAAATCCATGGTTCCCACTAAATTGGTTCCATCCGTTACGAATAGTTTACGGTTAGATGAACTACTTCCGGTTATGCCTATTGCATATACGGTAGAACTACCGGTAACATCAAAACTAATGTAACGCTGTGTCGGCATGTTAGTCGAAGGTGTTACATCACTCGCATCTGCTCCGCTATAACCGGAGCCATTAAATTTGAATCGGTTTATAAAGCTATACTCAATTGATGTGGTGGGACTGGTAAATGTTTTTGAGTTTGCTTCAACAGTCCCCATATTTGAAGCTGTAGCGGCACCTGTATGAATACTTAGTCCGTCAATTGTAACCGTAACATCGGGTCCTGCACCGATTCCTGAACTTACCGGAAAATTTACCGGATCATTTCCTACATTCCAAACTTTTTGTCCGAAAACTGAAAAGGTAAAAGTTGCCAAAGCAACAAAAAGTAACGTCTTTTTCATAATAAATAATTGTAAATTGTTAATAATAGAGATATTGTTTTAAAATTTCAAATAGAGATAAAAATAAGATTTACAGAGACAAAGATCATCTTTTTATTTTGTGTACGTACACAATTTCAACGATAAGACTATGTCTATTGTTGAAAAAAATCAACGAATTACCATTGCTTAATTTGATTCGAAAAATCTCCAATCACCCGTTCCAACTTTATCTTCTTTGCTTCGCTTTTTGTCAATTGCTTAGCCCATTCTACCCGTCGGGAAATTCGGGTTCCTTCTCCCTTGTTGTTAAATTCGGCATAGCGCACCGTTTTTTCGTTCGCTGGGTTTCTCCAGTTATCCCATCCTGCGGGATTGATTTCGCTTGGCAACTGACAATTCATAAATACGGTCATCGCGTACATTCGCCAAGGTCTTCCCAGATACACGGATTTTATATTTTCAGCAACCGTAACTTTGCATTTGTTGAAGATAAATCCGTATTTGATATTCTCCGGCGTACTTGCTGCGGCAATGTATGAGTCTCGTTTGCAGTGAATCGCACAATTTTCAAACCAGGCGGTAGCGCCACCGAAGATAAAATCCGTTGTTCCTTCGATGTAACAATTTTCAAAATAGAGTTTATTTCCTTCTCCGCCCAAGTACTGCGTATCCTGATTTCCCAAGAAACGGCAATTTTTGAACGTGAGCCGGTCTCCTTCCGTATGCAATGCTACTGCTTGCGCGACAGGTTCCGCCGCGTTTTCAACTGTCATATTCTCCAAACTAATATCGTTTCCTCTTACCTGTAACGTATAACTGCGAAATGTACCCATGTCATTCTTTTTGGCGTGGTCGCTGAAAGTGAGAATCGTTTTTTCGCGGTTTTCTCCCAAAATCTTCACATTACATACCCAGTCTGGTACAACTATTTTCTCTCTGTAAATCCCGTTTTTAATCAAAATAGTTGTACTCCCGTCCGGATCAAACGCGCGTATGGAATTGACCGCCTTTTGTATCGATTCAAAATCTCCCTGACCGCTTGCGTTCACGGTAATCAACTTCGCTTCTGTTTGCGCTCGCGCGCTCCCATACAAAAAGATGGATAGCAGCAACAGATATGTTGAGAGATTTTGCATGTGCTTTATTTTAGATACTTGAAAGAAAGTATTGTCCTATTTTTTAGCGTTGTGCTTTATTTTATAAAAATCTTCGCGGTCTTCCGTTCTTCCGCTGAAGTTGTCTTGACAATCCAGCATCCGCTCATCAAGTGAAAGTCGGTGTCTTTTTCGATGTTCTCATTCATTATTTGTTTTCCGTCAACTCCATAGACTTGGATTAAAGTCGCTCTATTCACATTCGACACAAACAGCCTATTCCCCAAAGTGCGTATTAGAATGTTCGATTGCTCGGGAACCTGGACTCCGGTAGTCGTATCTACCGCTATTAACATCGGAATGGGATCCCACGTGTCCGTTCCTTTGGTAAAATTATAGGTCGTAATATCGGTGTTATCAGTCAACGTTGGCGAAGCAAGTACCTTCGACCAAGCCGCGCGGCTTGCCGAGTTATTCACACCCGACTCTTCTGTTGTTCCGTATTCATATACTTTATCGGATGTGCCACCCAACGAGTTATTCCATCCTATGGGAAGAATAAGCGACTGATTCGGATAAGACGGGTTATTGGATGTTTCGATAGTTGTGTTGTAAAATACCACTTCGCTTGTTGTGGGTTGCCACGGACGTCCGAAATAGCCCGGTTTTGACCGGTAAAGCGACGCTGTTTCAGTCCCGGGTATGGAAGATGTTATTTTGCATTCGTACATCAAAAACCCTCGAGACGTATTTTGTTGAGCGGCAGTAATGTAAGCTACATCAGCACTTGCTTCACTCGTATTCATCGCCAAATCCGACCGATAAGCCACCAACGTCATTCCCCCGAAAATATAATCGGTAGCACCCATAAGAGAGCCCTTGTAAGCCACCACGCGAGCCCCTTCAGCTCCAAAAAACGAATCCTGACGACCGATGATTCTACATTTATTCAAGATTGATCGGTCTCCACCTTTGGTGTAGGCAATCGCCGCGGCTCTTTCCACAAAGCTTTTATCTTGTACCGCCGTACTTCCGATCGTAGTAGGGCGCGTGCCTTTCCCTCCGGTTGTCCATTCCTGAACCACGTCTTCGGATTCTTTCTTGGAAATGTACTGGTTGTACGAATTTTCAAAAATAATATTGTCAGCTCGAAATCCGGAAGCGTTCACAACAACGGTCGCATTCCAGTAAGATCCATTTGTGGTGCCGCTTCCGGTATTTGAATAGGTCGTATAGCCATTTTCCCTATTGACTCTCAACGCGTCGGCATTCCATTTCTGATTGGCTCCCATACTGAAATAATTATAACCGTGTCCGTAGTAAGATGTTATCCGAACGGCATTGGGCGAGATGTCCACTCCTTTATTCAGTAATGCGATATCGGGGGTAAGCGACGCGTTGGACAACGTGATATTGGGGATGTCAATCACCAGCATTTCTTCGTAATTTCCCGGATCAATTAGCACTTGAACTGTATCTGTCGCGGTTCTTGTCATATTTCGGATGGCGTCCAAAGCTTCGTTGATGGTGTGATAGTCTTTATCAACACCTACCGTTATCGGCGATTGGTAGGATACGGATTGAGTTACACGGACTTCAGTCAGATAGGTTGTGCCGGAAACATTGTTGATTGTCATATAGTCAGCCGTATTTCCCGAATAAACGAATTCTACGGATTCAACGAGCGACGTGCTTCCACTCGTGGTTGATACGGTAACACCTCCGTCCACATTAAACGAAGCGGCATAGTAGTACGAAATAACTATCTTTTGCCCCGGCTCTACAGGCACTTTAGCCGTATCGGTATTTTTCAGCACGAGATGTCCTTTTGCCTGTTCGTTGTAGGACGACGAACCCGTAAACAACATTCCTTTGTAAGCGGTTGTGGTTGATGTAATTACCGAATCGTCAAATGACCAAACCGTTACGGGAACAAAGGTCAAATTCTTGGACGCGTCTGTTCCATTTATTTTCAGATTAGAAGTTGGCGCAAGTTGTAAAGGATACTGGTCTAAACCGGAACAGGAAATAGCATAAATGCCATCCCGAAGAAAAATGTTGTCCACATCGGTAAACGAATACGAATATCCCGATTCATCCAGATTGTTGAAAGTAACTTGTAATTCGGACAACTGAGTCGCGTCTAATCCGGTGGTGTTAAGCGTGATTTTGTAGATCGGTTTGGAAGCAAATACGATATCTTGTGTTTGGTCTGCCGAAATGTTTATCGCATTGTTAGTAATGTAGTAATCATTTACATCGATTGCTGAAATCGTGTAATCGTAATTCGTTTCAAGTTGAACAGTGTATGCACCTGTGGTAGTGTTCAGCTGTGGCTTTGGAATATACGGACGAGATACCGAAGGCGCAAAAGTCAATGCTACCGCAGCGAATTTGTCGGAAGGGAGTCCGGTAAGATTTCCACTGAGCGTGGAAAGCGACACCTGAAGAAGTACGGGATTATAGGTTGTGTTATCATTTATGTTCAATACATCGTCATTGGATATGATATATCCGTTTGCATTTCCTAAACTTGGCGTATAGGAATTTCCGGCAGGGAGTTGTATGCTGAAAAAATTGGAAGCATTCGGTGTTGCACTCCAAACTTTGCCTGCTTCATTTGTAAATTGAATACTATAACCTGCCGGTATGTCTGTTGCTTGTGTAAGGTCAATCGTACCGCTTAGTGTAACATACGTTGCCGGTTTTCGATAAATACGGTAATAAGATGGCTTGCCCGAGGAGTCGTAAATTTTGTAATCTCCGGATGTTTGAGCTACAAATTTGAGCGAAACAAGTGTGGAACCTATATCGTATGAGTCGTGTTGTCCGGAAACGGAATTGGAAAAATTCATTTTTCCGGTCGCGTCCGCGCGTGTAACCAGCGTAACTTCATCGTCTTCATTCAATGTGATCGTAAAGTACCGTGCGGGTGGTTCGACACCGGCACCGTTTTGATAGAGTCTTCCCGTGTATTCTGTAACACCTCCCAGATTTTGATCGTATCGGGTTAATGATGTATTGGCACTTCGAAGGCGGTCATTGGTTCCGCCGTTCCAAGATAATCCTCCGACAGACGAAAAACTTGACGGAAAAACATTGGTGTTCGATACGCTTCCCGGAGTAATTGACGTAGGATACCAGCCGTTGATGGTATTCACGTCCAACCGGTTATTGTATTGATTTACATCCAACTGTTCGGCTCCAAAATCCCAAACATCGGATTTGCTTTGAGCGAGCATATTGGTGTCGGTAAAAAAGATACTCAACAAGAGAGCAAAAAAAGTGTAAATGTAGCGTGTTTTCATAATGATAATTTAAACGAAGATTATTTGCAAGTCTCTGATCATTATTCATCCGGCACAGATTACAGGTCTTCAGTATAGATTCATTTTGTCATTTAATGTGCTTCACTAAGCTGTTCATGTAAACTTCGAGATACGTGTAGCCTTCCTTATCCATATCCGTTGATTTTTTCCCGGGATGTTTTTTTTCCAACCAGCCATCGGGTATTCCGTCGTTATTTTTATCTGTGGGAGCAGGTTGTGAGCCGTACAGAATCCAACTGCCGACATCTTGCTGTGAATCGATTAAACCGTTTGTACTTCCCTTTGAGCCGTTAAATGTGAAGGTGCCGGTTTTTACTTCATGGATATAGCGTTCATCCAATTTATCTCTGAATAAAGATGCTCCTGCCAATTTTAATACTTGTCTGTATGCCTTTTTGGCAGAGGTTGTAAACGTTTTCGGCATTTGAAATTCGGAAGCAACAAGTACATCATTTTTCGTGGCGTTTGGCGCGTACTTTTGGAATAACTTTTCGTCCAATTGTACGCCTAATGTGTTCATTTTGGTTACTTGCTTGTAGCCCTCCAACACATTGCCCTTCACGAAAAATTTACCAAAGGTGCCGACTTGCTGTCTGTTTTTTCCATCATCGGCATACGGATTTAGGAAGCGATCTCGGTTTTTTGATGCGGGGCCGGGTTTGTAATAATTATTGACTATGTTGTACGAACCGCCTTCTCCGGCGTAACTGTTGTTGCTCCCCCAATTGTAAATGACATTATTCCGAAAATCTACTTTCTCCAATTCGGGCCGGTTGCTGTACCGGCTACCGCAAAAACGCGGAGAGCGGCTATCGTGGCTGGTAAGAAGATTATGATGAAATGTCGCGTTTTTGCCTCCCCAAATACCTCCGTAACCATGTGCCCCCTTACCATGAATCGAATTTCTCAAACTTTCGGCTATCAGGCACCATTGCAGGGTAAAATTTTCATTATCGTAAAATGACGCGCACTCATCCACGCTCCAACTCATACTGCAATGATCGATAATGACATTTTTATTGCCGACTCCTGAAAAGGAATCATCTATTTCACCGCTCTTATCGCCCAATCGGAAGCGCAAATAACGGATTATAACATTATCGGCACTAATTCTAAGCTTATAATCACGGATACAAATTCCTTCTCCCGGTGCGGTTTGTCCGGCAATGGTCAAGTCGCCATTATTTATTGTCAGTTCATTTTTCAATTCGATTGTACCGGAAACTTTGAACAAAATTACGCGGGGACCTTTTTTCCGAACAGCCCAGCGAAGCGTTCCTTCTTCTTCCGAATCGTCTAATGATGTAATGTATAACACCTTTCCTCCGCGTCCGCCGGTTGTGTACATACCTCCGCCGGCTGCTCCGGGAAACGCGGGCGTTTGGGACGACAGTATCGATACGGTTATCCAGAAAAGTGAAAAAGCTACTATAAAGCGAGTTTTGTCCACGAGAATTAGCGAATAAATTTTATATTTTCCTTACTGCCATCTTTGAGCAATACGCACGCAAGGTAAACACCACTGCTCAGATTAGCTATATAAAGTGAATTTGAATGATTACTTTCAAGTAGTTTTTGACCGTTGATGGTATAAACCTCGATGGAAACGGCATCCGCAAGGATCTCTCCACTTAAAATCTCTACCTGCGAAAAATTTTGCCTTTTGACCTCTCTTACGGATGTACTAACTTTTTGTAGAATGCACAAATCAATGATGCTAAATTGGGAGGGAGATCCCGATGAGCCTGTACTTAGAATTTGTAAGGTAGCATTTTCCGTGTTATTTAAATCATATGTAACCGGAATACAAGAAGTACTTGAGAGATTATACGTCGATTTGTGGACTTCATCTCCATTAACAATTACAGTAACGGTTCTTGACCCATTTGACGTGAAATTGGCAGAAAATACGGAACGTGACGGCAAGGTAAATGTTACATCACTTGTACGCCAGGCAAATTTGTTTGTCGCCGAGCAACCGTCATTGGACGATGATCTATCCGCATACGTAAATGAGCCTGCGGTAATCAAAGCGGATAATTCGGATGGTAACGCCGGTGGCAATTCCGTAGGAGTTTCAGAGCAAAACAAGGGGGTCGTTTCTTCAATTTCCGGAGCGACATACCCTTGTCCATCGGTAATTTCTTTCACTAAACTATTCATGTAAACTTCAAGGTAAGTATATCCATATTCATCCTTGGCTGTCGCCGTTTTATCGGGGTAATTGGTTTCCAACCAACCATCGGGTATTCCGTCGTTGTTACTATCGGCGACAGTCGTTCCGGATTGCAGAACGGGCCATCCCCCGGCATCTATCTGTGTATCGATAAGTCCATTAGTACTTCCATTAGAACCTGTAGATGAGATCGTTCCATTTTTCGCTTCTTTCGCGTATCGCCTGTCCAGCGTATCTCTGACTAATGAAGCTCCCGCGTAGTTCAATACTAAATCAAATGCTTCGGAAGCCGTGTGCGTTTTTACGGGAAGAATAGAGAATTCTGTTTCCGATTTTAAATGATCGACAGTCGTTCCCGCGGGAAATCCTGAAGCCATGGATATACCCGCCTGATTATTGTTTGTAATGGCAGCGTTTGTTGTCATCACGTTTCCACTCAAGTAGAATTTACCGTAGGTCCCTGCGGGCTGTGCGTTGGAGCCATCATCTCCGTAGGGTTGAATAAACCGGTTTCGGGAGCTTGAGCTTGAAGCAGGTCCGGGTTTGTAGTAATTGTTTATCATATTGTAACTACCTCCTTCGGCTCCATACGCGTTGTTGCTTCCCCAGTTGTAAAGTACATTGTTTCTGAAATCAACGATTTCGGTTTCGGGACTGTTGGAATAGCGACTACCACAGAATCGCGGATTACGGCTGTCGTGACTGAAAAACATGTTGTGATGAAATGATGCTTTTTTTCCGCCCCAAATTCCTCCGTAGCCGTGCTTCCCTTTGTCATGTACGGAGTTGCGAAGGCTTTCAGCTAACAGGCACCATTGCATCGTAAAATCTTCGTTGTCATAGAAAGATGAAGTTTCATCAACACTCCAACTCATGCTGCAATGGTCGATGATGACATTTTTACGGTTTCTGCCACCAAATGCGTCCACTTCCTGCTGTGCTTCATCCCCCAATCTGAAGCGTAAAAATCGGATGACTACATTATCCGCGTCGATAAAAGTTTCGTAATTTTTGATGGTAATGCCATCGCCGGGTGCCGATTGTCCCGCGATTGTCAGGTTTCCACTTTTAATTCGAAGTTGGCTTGTCAAGGCTATTGTTCCTGAAACTTTGAATAAAATGGTACGCGGGTAGTTTTGATTAATCGCCCATCGCAGAGAACCTTCAGTGTTCGAGTCGTCCAGCGACGTTACATAAAGTACAGCTCCTCCTCTTCCGCCCGAAGTGTACATGCCGCTCCCTTCAGCACCCGGGAACGCGGGCGTTTGCGAGAAAACCGATGTACAAACGACTCCGAAACCTAACAGAGCAAGAAACACAAATAAATATTTTTTCATGTGTTTAAAATTTATTTTTTACATTAAGGACACATGGAACACGCCATTAATCATTCTCTTGTGTGTCAAATTTATTTCACATGGCTGTTTCATAATTATACGGTAATTGTATGTTTTATTTCTCCAATAAAATACTCACTTTGATAAATGGGCCAACTACTTTCGCATCATTGTCCCGCTTAAGCTCTGAGATATAGTATTCAAAACTTCCGTCCCGGTAGTTTTTTTCTCCACCCAATCCGGCAACCGAGCAGGCATCTTTGATTGTAATTGTGCCGTCTTGGTTTTCAACCACAAATTGTTTCAGAAATTGAGCATACGCTTTCTGTCCTTTGACCAGAAAATCATTTGAAAGGTAGCCGTTTTTGGCACCCTTTACCCACGAATAAATAAACATGATAGAGCCGGAAGATTCCAAGTAATTTCCGCTACGATTGCCCTGATCGGTTACCTGATACCACATACCGGATTGTGGCTCCTGATATTTTTCTACGGAAGTAGAAATTTTATGTAATATTTCTGTTACTTCATTACGTTTGGGATGGTCTTGTGGCAAGAAGTCAAGTACATCAACTATCGCCATCATGTACCAGCCGATGCTTCTGCTCCAGAAATTCGGCGATTTTCCGGTAAGCGGATCAGCCCATCGTTGTTCGCGACTTTCGTCCCAGCCGTGATAAAGAAGTCCGGTCGATTCATCAACTAAATCGTCATACGCCGTAGTAATCTGCAAGACGGCATCGTCAATTAAATCCGGTTGGTTGAAGACACTTCCGTATTCGGCTAAGAAAGGCGGAGCCATATAAATTCCGTCAAGCCACACTTGGTGCGGGTATATTTTTTTGTGCCAAAAACCGCCGTTTGCTGTTCGCGGATGGGTACTCATCTGACTTACAAGCGTATCCATAGCCATCTTATATTTGGAATCTTTCGTTCCTTCGTATAGTCGAAAAAGCATTTTGCCCGGATTTACGTGGTCGATGTTATAATTGCTCAATTTGTAGGTTTCAATGGTCGCGTCTTCCGAAATGATTGTATCTGCATAACTCAACACATAGTCAAAATATTTCTTTTCTCCGGTCTTTTCCCAGACATCTAAAAACGCGTCTAACTCCAATCCTTGGGTATAATTCCATTTCAACTTTGATTGAAAATCAAGCATCCAACTTTCGGGATTGCGTTTCATCTCCGAATCCGTCATACGAATGTAATAAGGAGCTACGCGAGGAGAGCATCCGACAAAGGCAAAAAATAGTAGCAAAACAGATACAATGCTATTTATTCTTTTCGTTTTCATTGATTAATTAATTTTTTGATTCCCTTTATTTCCAGTTTTTTGACTCCTTGTACAAAGAGAAGAGCTACATGCCTTGCACCGGCTTCGTTAAAGTGCGTATTGTCTTCTAACCCTTTCGGATAAACCTTGCTGACACCCGGAGGATAATTGTGGAAATATTTTTTCGATAACACAACTCCTTCGTTTTGCAACCAGTCTGTTGTCAGTTTTTCTAAATCTATAAGCGGCACCTTTTGCGCTTTGGCGAGAGAACGAATCAAATCGGGGTATTCGCCATGCGTTAATTCCAGTATGCCATTTTCATTAAACTTCCGGCGCGCAACGGGTGTGCAAACAATCGGATTGGCTCCTTTGGCTCGTACATCATTGACAAAAGCGATGAAATTCAACCTGAATTGCTCGGAATTTGTATAGCTTTTTTTGGCAACTGCCGCGTCATTATGCCCAAATTGAATAATGACAAAATCACCCTTGCTTGTGCTGTTGATTAGCTCTGTCCAAAGTCCTTCTTCGATAAATGTACGCGTACTGCGTCCATTCTTGGCGTAGTTTTTAACAATTACCTTTTCGTTGACAAATTCGGGTAGTAGCTGCCCCCAACCCCTTTCCAAAAAGGGCTCTTCAAACACTTGTCCGTCAACGCTGTCCGTTACAGTTTTGAAAAAAACCTTATCCGCCATGGTGGAGTCGCCTGCCATCAAAATTTTAGTTTGACGTGACGTAAAACTGACGAATATCAGCATCAAAACAATTAATATGAATAAGGACTTAATTTTCATGTGTTTATTTTTTTCACTATTGACACATGGGACACGCCATTAATCATTTCCTTGTGTGTCAAAGTTATTTTTACATGGCTGTTTCATCCGATGTATAATAAGTAATCTAAAAGAATTATTTTTAACATTTTAAAATCAGAATATGGAATACAAGAATTATGAATTATACATGAGATTCTTTTACACTACTTAATTAATTTTTCACTTCTGTTTTGTTTACTTCCGAAGATATATTTAGAACGTTTTGGGCGTTTACTTTCGGGAGTTGTATATTGGATGTGTTTTTGCCTTGAATTTGAATTGTATTTTGTCCCATATTTTCATCAAATAATAAATTGATACCTTCGAAATTTTTCACATTACTCAGTTTATACGCAGGCCCTTCCTGTGGGATTACCGTAACATTTTCAAAAACGACACCTCTTGATTCTGAAAGTTCAGCACCGATTTTTGACGTAATAAAAGCGTTTTTCAGATGAATGTTTTCAATATTCATCTCAGGCAACCCATTGAATAAAAGTGCTCTACGAGCGTTTTTAGAAACAATATTTTCAACGAATATATTGCGAAAAATGGGTGTTTCTTCGTTTACTTCCGGCAGGTTTTCTTCATCCGGGAACGTGTCGCCATCAGCGAGTGACTCTGACGCTGATTTTCCTCCGTAATACAAGTCAAACAAAAATGATTCTGTCGCGATATTAAACATATAAATATCGGATATATAAATATTCTCGACTACTCCGCCACGTCCGCGCGTACTTTTGAAACGTAGTCCGACATCGGTACCCAAAAATTGGCAATTGGTAACTGACACGTTTTTCACACCTCCGGACATTTCGCTTCCAACAATAAAACCGCCGTGCCCGTGGAATACCTTGCAATTGTCCACGATTAGATTCACAGTGGGTCTCGCGCGTTTGCGTCCGTCTTCATCCTTTCCCGATTTTATACAGATAGCGTCATCACCGACATCAAAAACACTGTTAATAATCAGAGAATTAACGCACGATTCCAAATCGATGCCGTCTCCGTTCTGTGAATAACCTGGATTTTTTACATAGATTCCATCAACGATTACGTTTTCGCACATCAACGGGTGGATATTCCATGCGGGAGAGTTTTCAAAAAGCACTCCCTGTAGATATACGTTTTTGCATTCTATAAAACTAATCATTACCGGACGTAGGAAATCACGAATTGCAATCCACTGTTCATCCGTTAAATCTTTTCTGGGTACATTCATATCGCTCATCTGAGCACCTTTGAATGAACTTTCCGAAGGGTACCAATAATTATTGCCATGCACTATACCGCCTGATTTGACTTTCTGTTTCCAAACGGATTCCGTAACCTTGTCTTTTTTCAAAGGTCGCCAAGCGTCGCCGGAGCCATCAATTGTTCCTGAACCGGTAATGGCAATATTTTCCAGATTTCTCCCTGAAATGGGAGACTGGCATCTGCGGGTATCCAGTCCTTCAAAAACGGTTTCTACCAACGGATATAAATCAAAATCCGGAGAGAAAAGTATTAATGCGCCTTTTTCAAGGTATAAATTAATATTAGAACGAAATACAATTGGTCCCGTAAACCAAACACCTTTGGGTACAATCAGTTTTCCGCCTCCTTTATCCGAAAGTGCCTGCATGGCTCTCTCGAACGCGTCCGTATTCAAGGTAATACCGTCGGGTTTAGCACCGTAGTCAAGCAAATTTACCTGATTGTTGGCAAAGATAGGAGTATGTACATTTGGCATTTCAAAGGGTAAATCCTTATACAAATGCGCGTACGAATATCTATTCGTATTTTTTGTACTTGAGCAGCCAAGTATAATAATCGGTATAAAAGATAGAGATAAAAGGTTGATTAATTTCATGTTGAAGTTCGGTAATTTTTTAGCTTCTGCCATCAAAGATGGTTTCCGGTAATCAGCTCGGGTTTTCGATTGGAAATTGTAGTTAGCACACCGCGATAAACGCGATGTGCTTTTTTTACAAAACTTACCACCAACGGGGATCTCCGATTTCCTTATCAATAATCGTTTGATTGGTTACTTTAAAGTTTCCGGACGCGGGCGCGGTGTACCCGGGGTCCAATGCAGATGCTGAATCATCAAAGAATCTGGCTACATCAGAACCACCGGTAAACAATGCCGGCGCGTTGAAATAGTTGTGGTTACTGAATGTAGGTACCGGTGTGGTACTTTGGTTAGAGAAATTTCCCATCGTATTGGATACGATATTGTTCTGAAAGTTGATTGTCGCGCCGGATACTCTGACATATAGTAATCTCCGAGACAGGTTATTTGCAACACCGTCCAATGTGTTGTTTACTATATTGATAACCGGCGAAATAGTCGGAAATTCAGTAGATGTATTGTCATATCGAAGAAAATCACGTTCAGCTGTACTTTTATAAACCGTACTATTCGATAGGGTCAATACTTTAATTGCTCCGGCTCGATTGTCAAGGAAGTCTCCACCGTTGCTTTCGACATCATGAATAATGGTGTTGTTAATTACAAGGGATTCAACGACTGCCGCAACGTTTAGATAGAATACTCCTTTGACATGATTTTTGATTTCACACCCTTCTACGATTACATTTCCATAGTTAGCTCCGGCTGTAGCAAATATGATGGCTTGGTTGTTGTCAACTAATCCGGAGCCATCAACCACAACTTCTTTCAGAAGCAACGAAGAGTTATTTTCCATAGAGAAATAGCCGGAAATAACCGGTTTTTCACTTGGTCGAACCGCTTTGATTTCAACGTTAGTAGGAACGACGAACTTGCTTGATGCGCCATAGGTTCCCGGAAATAAGGCAAAGACATCACCGGAATTTGCCACAGCTAATATTGCCACTAAATCGTCGGTAGGATGTACCGGAATGGCATTTCCCAAATCAAGCAAAGTGGTAAAGTTTGTGCTACCTCGTTGCAGGTTGCCATTGAATATCTTCGCCGTATATTCGGTTTCGCCTGTCAATCCACTAATTTCTGCTGAACCGACGGCTATTTCGGAGGTAGTCAACGTATGGGTGATTTCTTCCGTAGTTGCTGCTTTAATCGTAATATGACTGACATTCTGCGTCTGTGTCCAACGAAGTGTTACCGATTTAGCTTGAATATCGTCTGTTTGAAAAGTTAGAAAGATATTCTCTGTGGCGGTTTTTGCATATACTCCGCTCCATTTCGAATCTTCTACGCCACTTAAAATTGCTTTTACACGAAACGAATAGGGGGTATTTCCATCAAGTTCCCGCACCGTAAATGGTAAATCGCTTGATTTGATGCCGTTGTAAGTCAGAATGGGAGTCCCCGAAAAGGTTAAACTATCGTTCTTAAAAACTTCTAAACCATAACTGTCGGCTTCAATCGGCGTCCAGTTGAGTTCTACGTTTACCTGATTTCTAATTCTTGCTTCCAATTCAAATGGAGAAAAGGCGCGCGAATAATCAATATTTGTGATTTCATCCGTAGGGTCGGCACAACCGATAAAATTAACGGTCAAAATCAATACGAGCATATAGGTCAATTTCTTACGTGTCTTCATACTATTATTTCTCATAATTAAAATTAATCATTGGTCAATTGTCCGTTACTGCTATCAATAAAGGTTTGCCAAATGGGCCAGTATTGATGTTCGTCGGGGTTTTTTTGATAAAGTGTATTAATCAAAGTTGCCGGAAGTTTATCAACTCCTATCCAGTTATTTGTTCCGTCGTATCCCAATGAAGCTCCGACCGCATCCGTTTCGCCGTGGTTCAAACCATAAATAATCAAGGTTTCTCCGTCGTCAGCTGTCTTGAAATAGAGTTTTTCCGGCAGGTCAGCATAAGCGCCTTGCCGATTAGCCAAGTCATTCATTTTTACTTTGGCTTCATCCATTTTTGTTTTCAACAAGTTCCACCGTATCAAGTCGGCTTTGCGAAGGGATTCTCCGGCAAATTCAAAAGCTCTTTGTTCAACAATCGCATTAAAAAAAGCCGTTTTATTTGCTGTTGCCTGATTCATGTAAGCAGTCGCTTTTGCTGCGGGTAAAGCCCGATCGAGTATTGGTTTCAGATAAGGAGTGGCTGAAGCGGGTCCTTCCAATTCGTTTATTGCCTCCGCCGCCATCATATATACATCCGCCAATCGCATATATTGCCAATTTACTCCGTCGTCGTTCGTAGAAGTTACTCTGCGGGTCATCCATTCATAGCGTAACTTTCCAAAGCACCAAGAACGTAATGAACGTAATTCTTGTTTGGCAGGGTTGCTGTTTGTCCATTGGTAAGGAACGCAAGTAATATCGCGACGAATATCTTCTACATCATAGTCGTAGAATAGATACGGAAGCGGTCCGTTTACACCGCCTTGAGGTTGGGCGGTATATTGGTCAAGACCTTGATGCTTTACCCCGAATGTGTATAAGACACGTCCGCGCCCATCTGCAAAGGGGATTTCCCAAAGGGACTCTTTACCGGCTTTCACATTATCCTGACAAAGCAAACGAAAATTTTGTTCAAAACTTCCCAAACTCACAGTTCCGCTGTTAATAACTTCCAATGCTGCTTTTTTTGCCAGTGTGTACATTGTTTGTACGCTTAATTCCGAATCCGTACTTCTGCGGATACCGTCTTTTCGCTGACTGTAACCCGCGGCATAAAGTGCTATCCGAGCTTGTAATCCTTTTACAAAGGCTTTATTTATCCTCTCGGTCGAATTGGTTACTGTAGTTTCATTGGGCCACGCAACTAAGGTAGCTGCTTCGTCTAAGTCTGCCAATAGTTGTTTGTAAATGACATCTCTGTCTGTCCTTGGCAGGTAGAGTGTCTCAGTATCAATTGGATCAAAGCGAGCCGGCACATCGCCCCATCCTTTGATCAAATCCAAATAAATAACGGCTCTCAGCGTCAGAGTTTCGCCCAATAACTGAGCCATAGCGGGGTCATTTGCGGTATTCCCATATTGATGAAGTCCGCGGATAATCATATTAGCTCGTTCTATTCCTTCGTAAAATTTCGCCCAGGCGTTGTTAGTTGTATTCATCTGCGTATTTGTCGGACTCGGGTCGTAACCGGTCAGCGCGTATTTCCCGTCGTCGGCAATTCCGGAACCGGTTTGCGGTGTATTGTTAATCCATTCGATATCCGAATTTATACCATAATACGGTAAAAAACGACCGCGATACGAATTAGTCTCCCCAAACGATTGGTGAATGCCCATTACAGCGGGTTCTGCCAAGGCGTAGGTAGAAAAGATAACCGACTCATCCAGCGTTGATTGTGTAGGCGCTTCCATATCGCAGGATAGTAAAGTTCCCGCAAAAAACGCGATAGTTGATATAAAAATTATTTTTTTCATCTGTTTATATTTATTTTTTACAGTAAGGACACATGTTACATGTCATCAATCATCCCTTTGTGCATCAAAAATCGTTTAAATGGTTGTTGCATATGCACCGTTACTTGTCGAATTAGAAACTTAGATTTAATCCAAATACAATCTGACGACTTCTCGGATAAGCCGAATAATCGACTCCCGGAGTCAGGTTAGTACTACGCATCGTTGAAACTTCGGGATCGTATCCGGAATAGTTTGTCAATACAAATACATTGTATCCGGTTACATACAGGCGCAAACTTTGGGCTTTTATGGTTTTAGCGACAACTTGCGGCATGGTGTATCCCAAGGTCAGCGTATTCAGCCTTAAAAATGATGCGTCTTCAATCGCCCAGTCGCTAAATATCATTCTGGAAGTGAGAGGAGACCACATTGTTGTTGTTGCATTCATGGTCGCGAGTTCAGCCGGGTCATTACTTATGGTTCCGTCTGCTCTAAGATTTGTCCAACGTTTTCCATCTTCCATAATATCAATCATATTCCTGTACTGATATTTACCGGTTTGCGTAAATTCGACTTTGTTTGCATTGTAAATATCATTCCCAACGCTCCAGTTAAACGCGGCTCCTACATCAAAATTGTAAATACGGGCATTCAGATTGAAACCTCCGGTATGTATGGGATTGGCGTCTCCGATGATTTCCTTGTCGTCGTTATTTATTACTCCATCCGGGGTAAGGTCTTTCAACTTCATGCTCCCCGGTCTGATGGTTCCTACCACTCCGGACGCGTCGGCAACTCCTTGTTTCAACTTCCAATTGCCTTTGGCATCCACACTTTCAAAATCATCCACTTCGTATCGTCCATCCGAACGATACCCGATCATTTGCCCTACAGCACCACCAAGGGCTATCCAGTAATCGGATCCGATTTCGGACGAAGCCCAATAAGTTTCTGCTCCGAAGTCTTCCATCATACCCAGACTTGTTATTTTTGTTTTATTCAAGCCGATATTTGCATTCATGGTTAAGCCAAAGTTCTTTGTGTCCACGGCGACCCAGTTAGCGGTAACTTCAAATCCTTTGTTTTCGGTATTTCCCATGTTTCTGTATTGGTAGTCATATCCGGTACCTTGTACAGGGAATCTAATCAAAAGGTCTTTCGTGGAATTGAGATATGCTTCGATCGAGCCACTCAGGCGACTGTTCATCGTTGTAATATCCAAACCCAAATTTCTCGTTACCGTCGTTTCCCATTTCAAATTCGGATTTGCCATCGTTTTAGATGGTGCCCAATAGTTGGAATAACCGTTAATCCAGGATGTGGAGCTCGAACTATAACTCTGGGTCAACTGACCCGTAGGTATATTATTATTTCCGGCAGTCCCATAGCTGAATCTCAGTTTCAAGTCATCTAACCAGGACCGCGTATTTTCCATAAAAGATTCTGAAGAAATTCGCCATGCGGCGGCGGCTGAGGGAAAATATCCCCAACGGTTGGTTTGATTGAATTTTGAAGACGCGTCGGCTCTGAATGTAAAACTCAACAAATATTTACTCATGTAGTCGTAATTAGCCCTTCCAAAAAATGAAAGCAGTTTGTCATCCTCGTTTATAAAATTATCAATCGAGTAAGGCACTCCTTGTGTTGATAGTTTCCAAGCATCTGAAGCGGTAAAGCTTGTGGGGAAACCGTGAACAATGTCTGTGAGAGTAGTACCCTTTTCAATGACGTATTCGTGTCCAATCATCAAATCAAGTCCATGCGCTTCCGGTAAAATACTTTTAAAATTATAACTGACCGTATTGCTGTTACGTAACGCGGTTTCTTTGACGTTAAGTAACTGGATTGCCGGTTTATTTTGATTTTCGGAGGCCGGTACATTTTTAATGTAATACGTGGTCAATCCCCAGTAGCGTTTGTCTTCCCGCGTATTGTCATTCATCCCGACCTCTGACCTTAATTTTAAATTTTTGATTGCTTCCCAAGTCAGACTTCCACCCAGATTCCACGTTTTGCGGTTTTGCTCCCTGGCGTTATCGTCAATGGATTGCAATGGATTGTACAAGTTTCCCAAATCGTCATCGTCGCTACCGGAGCCGGCATCCAAATTGCTTAAAGGTATAGGCGTGTAAATAACCGAGTATTTTAACCTTTTGTCGGAGTCATAGGTACTTTTGGTATCATTTGCTCCACCACCGGTTATATCCGTATTGGAAAAACGAACGGAGAGATCAAGCGTCAAACGGTCGTTAAGTTTATTATTCAATTTCAAACTCAGATTATCTCGGTTATAGTTCGATTGTTGCATAATAGCTTTATCGTCAATGTGTGAATAGCTGAAAGCAAATTTCATTTTATCACTTCCCCCATTGACATTCAAATTATGGTTAAATGTATTGCCTATTCGACCAAAGGTCAAATCTTGCCAATCATTGCTCGGAATATTTTGATACAAGTCCATGTCTTGATAGTTTCCAAAGAATGAAACATAATTTTTCATTTCATTTGTTCCTTTCAAAGCCGCCAACTCGTACTGCCACTTTACGTAATCGTATGGTTCAAGTACATTTAATGTTTTTGCTATTTTCTTTATTCCAAAGTAAGCGTTATAGCTTACATTAATTTTTCCGGATTTTCCGGATTTTGTGGTTACCAACACAACACCATTCGCTCCGCGAGAACCATATATCGCAGTTGACGACGCATCTTTCAACACATCAATGGATTCAATATCGGAAGGTGAAATGTCCGATATGGAAGAAACCGGGAATCCGTCAACAATAAAAAGCGGCTCATTGCTTTGCGTAATAGAACCTCCTCCGCGAACGCGAATCTTCATCTCGGCGTCGGGCGATCCTTCTGTCGTGGTTACCTGCACACCGGCCATTTTCCCTGTTAGTGCTTCTGTCGGCGACGCAACCGGAATGCCGGCAAGTGTCGATTCATTAACGGAAGAGACAGAACCCGTTAAATCTTTCCTTCTCACAGTTCCGTACCCGATAGCGACCACTTCATTCAATCCGACGGCATCCTCCAAAAGCGTAACATTGATAGATGTCCGGCTATCAATGCTTAC
>JBKEBE010000128.1:0-15514 GCA_047973025.1 Paludibacteraceae bacterium | reverse complement strand
TTCAAGACTTACAGCTCATATTGTTTGGGTTACAAAATATCGTTATAAAGTATTGGATGGAGATATTAAAGTTAGATGTAGAACATTGATAAAACAAATTTGTATGACTGAAGATGTTACAATTCTTTCAGGCGTAGTCAGTTCAGACCACATACACCTTCATATCGAGTATCTCCCAAGCAAATCCATAAGTGATTTAGTTAAAAAACTAAAAGGTAGAACTTCAAGAAGAATACAAGAAGAGTTCCCTCGCGTCAGTAAAATATACCGGGAACGACATTTTTGGGCACTTGGATACGGAGTTTGGAGTACTGGTAACATTACTGACGAAATGGTACAAAATTATTTGGAACACCATAGAAAACCCGAAAACAATGACAATGACAATGACAATATCATACTTGAGTGAAAAATTTGTAGAAACTGAAAGTCTTGCACTGAAAGTGCATAGCTTCAACTAACGACTGAGACCAATGAAACTGACCTAAAACAGCTAAGAGGCAAAGACTGAGAACCAAACTCGCGCATGAAATTTTAATTTCCTTTGCTGTATATAAATTAGCCCGTAATCAGCCTAATCCATTCTTTCAATATGAGAGGATGCAAATCCTTTTGGCTTTCAAAGACCAAAAACACTATTATAATTACTTTAAACGGGGTAAAACCCATATTAATTTACACATGAAAAAAAAGTTTCCAAAACGCAACGGCAAGAAGGGGCAACTACTTAAAGTTTCACTTTGTAGTGTGAAAGGACTTTTCTTGTTTGGCGTATTCGTGCTATGCTCGTGCCATACAAATGCCCAATCCTTGCCAAAATCTACTCCCGAAGAAGTCGGTATGAGTTCCACTCATCTGCGTTATGTGGATGAAGTTATTGAAAAAGCGATGACGGATAAGGAAATTCCCGGAGCCGTATTGGGAATAGTGAGAGATGGTAAGATGGCTTATCTGAAAGCGTATGGTCTAAAAGAAGTTTACCCGAACACCGTGAAAATGGATGTAAGCACAATCTTTGATTTGGCATCCTTGACCAAGCCCATCGCGACCGCCACTTCGGCAATGATACTCATTGAGCGTGGACGACTTCGGTTGCAGGATAAAGTAAATTTATTCATTCCTGAATTTCAAGGATGGAAAACTCCTGATGGAAAAACAACAGATATTCGAATTATAGATTTACTTACACACACATCCGGGTTGCCCGCTTACGCGCCTGTGGAAACATTGCAAAAACAATTCGGAGCCCCAAGCCCCGATGGTTTAATTCATTACATCTCTACTTGTCATCGTGATTTTGAGCCGAAAACCAACATGCAATATAGTTGTCTGAATTACATCACCTTGCAACGAATAATCGAATTAATCACAAAGGAAAACCTTCGCGATTTTGCCAAGAAAAATATTTTTGATGTGCTTGGAATGAAATCTACCGATTATCAGCCGAAAGGAGAACTATTGGCTCGCGTAGCGCCAACCGAAAAACAGAAAGACGATACCATTCTTCGCGGTACGGTACATGATCCATTAGCCCGTGTGATGAATGGCGGAGTTTCCGGAAATGCGGGACTTTTCTCGGATGTCAATGACTTAGCTGTTTTCGTAGCCGCTTTGCAACATAACGGAGAATGGAACAAAAAACGGATTCTAAGTCCGTTGGGGGTAAAAGCAATGCGAAGCGTTCCTCGTGATGTCGCTCAATTTGGGCGGACACTCGGTTGGGATATTTTTTCTCCTTATGCGTCAAACACGGGCGATTTACTCAGTCCCAACACCTACGGACATACGGGATACACAGGCACTTCGATAGTGATTGATCCGGACAATGATATTGCTGTGATTCTTTTGACCAACAGGGTACATCCGAATGATGCAGGAAGCGCCGTAAGGTTGCGCTCGTTGGTATCTAATGCTGTTGCTGCGTCAATTTTACCTTCAGAAAAAAAGCAACCCACGTCTCAAGCAACCATCTCCCCTCGCAAATACGCTGAGTATTACTACAAACGAGTTCAGTTGTTTTCAGAAGAACCGCCGATCACTCCAAATGACATTGTGATGCTCGGAAACAGCATTACCGAAGGGGGAAAAGATTGGAACAAACTTTTAGGACGAAAAAATATTCGAAACCGGGGTATTAGTGGCGATATCGCGGAAGGTGTTTATGATCGAATTAATTCCATTGTCGGTGGAAATCCACAAAAGCTACTTTTACTGATTGGGATAAATGACATTTCAAGGAATATTCCGAATGATTCCATTGTCGGATACATAGAAAAGATAGTTTTGGAATTGAAATCCAAATCTCCCCAAACTGAAATTTACCTGCAAAGTATTCTCCCTTTCGACCAATCCAAACGTGGCAACAACAAACGGTTGGAAAACAAAGAAAAAACGGTCATCGAGGCTAACAAAATGATAAAAGCAGCAGCCAAGAAACAGCATGTCCGGTTCATTAACCTGTACCCTCTCTTTGTTGAGAAAAATACCGATACGCTGAAAGGCGATTTTACGAACGATGGGTTACACCTGAACGAAGCCGGCTATCAGGTCTGGGCAAAAGAATTGAAAAAATATTTGTGATGAAAGCACCTCTATTGTACCTATAATCTTTGTGCAACTTCTTTTCTGATCGAATATCTGTTTGTTTGTCCGCAGAGACTAATTTTAGGGTATCAGCAAAGATTAATATCGTTCGTTTACTGAAGCGACCGTACTCAAAAAAAAGTACTTGAAGCAAAACCTTGCACTCAATAGACATTGAATGTAGGCTAAAACAATTGTTTAAGAGACACATCGTTGTATTAATGTGTATCAAATAGTTGGTTTTTCGAGAATTTTTTGCGTGTTCGTTAATTTGGCAAACAAAAGGTTTACCAAATTAACGAATAGTTGTAATCGGAAGTTATCAAGAGTACATTTCGATACTGAAAGACGAAGTAGTAGCTAATACAGCTATTCCGAGGTATTCTCGTCAATCATATTGATTTTTTGTTCAAGTAGTTTACATTCATCTTTCAAAGTTTCAATTTTACGTTCCATCTCATGTAACATACCACCGCCTTTTTTAGATGAAATGCTTAAAAATCCAATGTTGTTTTCGTAAGTCGCAATTTCCGATTTCAGGTGTTCGTATGCGCGAACCAATTTTTCCCGTTCGCGGTACAACTTATTTTCTCCCTTCCGGCTCATGTCTTTCAAGTTACTCTTGAAAGATTCCAGCCGACGTTGTGAAACGCTGACGTTTAAGATGTCAAACTGAGCGTCAAGCGCGCTACGGTATTCTTTGTAGATCTTATCTTTTTCTTTGTAAGGAACGTGTCCGATGCTGTTCCATTCGGCAGCAAGCCCACGCAAAGCAGTCAATGATTCTCCGGGGTTGTCAGTTTTTTGAAATGTTTTAATTTGTTCAATCAACTCTTTCTTTTTGTCCAGATTTTCCGCTTCATCCGTTCTTTTACCACTCACATTTTTATTTCGCTGCTCAAAGAAATAATCACAGGCAGTAATGAAGCGCTTCCAAACTTCATCCGAAAATTTCTTAGGTGTCGGACCGATGGTTTTCCATTCTTTTTGGAGTTGAATGAGAATTTCGGAAGTTTCTTTCCATTCCGTACTGTCCTTCAGTGCTTCGACTTTTTCACAAAGCACTTTCTTTTTTTCCAAATTCTCATTCAAGTTGGCTTTTATTTCCTTGTAGAATTCGGCTTTTGCCGAGAAGAAAGTATCGCAGGCTTTTCGGTAACGTTCAAAAACTTTTTGATTTGATTTGCGTGGAGCGAAACCGATTTGGCGCCATTCTTCCTGCATCTCAAGTATGTTTTTGGTGGCTCCATCCCAATCTTTGTACGAAGAGAGTCCGGATGTATCCACGGCTTCAATCTTTTCACAAAGCGCGATTTTTCTTTCTAAGTTTTTTTCTTCTATCTCGCGGATGTCTTCAAAATGCGATTGGTGTTTTTTGTTGATTACGGTGGACGCGGCTTTGAACCGATCCCACACTTCTTCCCGAAGATCGCGAGCGACCGGTCCTAATTCGTGCCACTCTTCATGCAATTTTTGCAACTGACGGAAAGCGCTTACAACGTCAGTTTCCACGTCCAACGCTTCGGCTTGCTCGATGAGTTTCGTTTTAGCTTCCAGATTTTTCTTAAAATCATACTCCCGAAGCTCATTGTTGATTTTAATTAAATCCCAAAATGCTTCCTGATATTGGTTATATTGTTTCCAAAGGTCATTAACCGCACCGGCAGGGACTTGCCCGATTTTCTTCCAATCCTGCTGTAATTGGCGAAACACGGCAATATTTGCCGAAACATCCTCTTTACTTTCGGTCAACTGCTTCATCTGCTCGATGATGTGGTTTTTTTTCAAGAGATTATTTTCTTTCTCTTGTTCCAATTGAGCGGTAAATTTCGCTTTTCTATTACGATACTCGCTCAAAAGCTCTTTGAACTCGGTTTCCAATTCCGGAGCATTGGGGATAAAATCAAGTTCATCCCCCCCCTCTTCGACAAACGTAACCCTTTGTTGATCAGTTTCATTCTTGCTAATTTTATAGAAAGTCTGCTTGATCGATTCAACTTCACTCTTCAGACGAAGGATGTCTTCTCCGTCCAATTTTTCTTTTAATAGATCGTACAATTCCTGTTTAGAAAGATCAATGATTTTAACAGATACATCAGTATCAGCGTTGTCTTCATCATTCAGATTTTTGTCATCCAATTTGGATTCGGACTCAATCTTCTTTTCTTCTTCAATAACGTTAGCCGATTCCGCTTCAACAACAGGAGCTACATTTTCTTCTACTGCCGGACTTTCTTTTACCGACCCTTCGGAGTCAATATCCGTTTTTATTTCGTCAGACTGGTTTCCTGTGTTCTTTTCGGTTTTCTCTTCGACTTGATTGTGAAGTTCTTCCGTGGCCTTTTCTTGCTGTACTTCTTCCGGTACGATTTTTCCTTGGGTCAAATCGTCCTTTTCGGGTGTAGGATTTTGTGCGTCCATTTCAGATCAGTTTTTATAAATGACGGTTTTATAGTCATTTAACATTTTGAATAAATATTTAGACAAAAATAAATATTTTTTTTCAAAAACACGATACTTTCCGCTAAATAATTGATTTTTTAGTGTTTAAATCATTTTTCGATGTGATATATAGGTGTTTGCTTGCTGAGCCGGATTAATCTGTATGTCGTTGATCATCACGTGTGCCGGTCGGGTTACGATAAATTCCAGCGCATCGGCGATGTCTTCAGCTGTCAATGGGACTATTCCGGCATATACCGATTTGGCTTTGGCTTCATCGCCGTGGTAACGAACTATGGAAAATTCCGTTTCTGCCATGCCCGGCGAAATGGAGCTTACACGGATGCCGTGCTGTATCAGATCAATGCGTAGCCCTTTCGTTATAGCGTTCACCGCGTGCTTTGAAGCACAATACACGTTTCCGTTCGGATAGACTTCAATGCCGGCAATGGATGAGATGTTGACGATGTGACCCGTTTTTCGCTCAATCATACCGGGGACAATCAGTTTAGTGATATAAAGTAGTCCTTTTACATTGGTGTCAATCATACGCTCAAAATCATCCAACTCGCTGTCTGCAAAAGGTAATGCTCCCGCGGCAAGTCCCGCGTTATTGACGAGTACGTCAATTTGTCGTAATTTCTCGGGTAGTGAATTGATTGCTAATTTGCAGGCTTCGTTCTCACGAACATCAAAGTTTAATGCCCAAATATCGACAGCGTATTCGTTCTGTATTTCCTGCACGAGCGTATCGAGCAGTTTTGCGCGTCTTCCCGTTACTATCAGATTGTAACCTAATTGAGCCATCCGAAAGGCAAATGCTCGTCCAAATCCGGAGGTGGCCCCTGTAATAAAAGCTGTTTTCATGTGTTCAAGTTTTTTTTACAGTATAAACATGCGGAATGTGCTATTTATCATTTTCTTGTGTAGCAAAGTTCGTTGCAATGACTGTTTCATATTCCTTTTTACTATTTGATACAAAAGTAAAAGAAAAAAGGAGAGACGCCAAGATGTAGGAAATATAAATTTTACGCGGTTCTTCGAAAATTATACTACCTTTGCGTGTAGCGAGACGTACATAACGGCATCCTATCAAATCTCGATGAGCTCAAAACCCGAAACTGCGACAGGTTGGTTGAATAAAAAATTAGCCGAAGCAAAAAATACATACATTTTCGCGTCTGTACTGACGGTGGCTAGCGCCGCGTGCTTTGTCGTTTTCTGTTGGTACTTAGCCGGATTCGCTGCACGATGGCTGACAGAAGGAATTGTGCTGCCAAAAATGCTCTGGATTTCGCTCGCGTTTTTGGCAGGAAGGTATGTTTTTGCGCACTTTGCTTCGGTACTTAACAATGAAGCCGGCAATATCATTGTTTCAAAGATAAAAAAGCGAGTTTATCCTATTTTACTTAAAAACAGCCAGTTAGACTCAACAGCATCAACGCTTTATGTAACCAAAATCAGCGATGACCTAAAACCCTATTTTTCTTTTTTTATCCCTTCTGCTCTCGCTTCGGTTTTGGTAAGTGTTGCTTTGCTCGTTGTTATTTATTGGGTCGAAAAATGGGTGGGAATGGTACTGACCATCTCGCTGATGATAATCCCGGTACAGATGATGGTAATCGGCGTGGGAGCGGAAAGCCTCCACCAAAAGCACATCAATTTATTTGTCAAATATTCGGCTGTTTTCTACAACCGTCTTCAAACGATTGCCGAAATTGTCAATCTTGACAATTTCAAAGTACAATATCATTTTCTGAGCAAAAAAAGTAAAGCACTCAACAAAGCCACGACCAATGTGATGAGCGTTGCCATCCTGTCATCCGCCGTGCTGGAACTTTTTGTAACGCTCAGCATTGCCGCCATTGCCATTTATCTGGGGATGTCGCTACTCGGTATTATGCCCGGGCCGGCGTATAACCACGGCTACGACTTCCGGATAGCACTGTTTCTACTCACTATTTCGCCCTATTTTTTCTTTTACTTGCGAAAATTTGTAAGTGCCTATCACGATCGGAATCGCGCGCTCGCTTCCGCCAAGCTGTTGATGCCCGTTTTGGAAGAAAAAGCGTCTCCGGTTTTCCCGGACATCGATCAATCGCTTCGACAGTTTGAAATAGGCGGGTTGAGTTTTTCCTATCCCAATTCGCCCGTAAAGGTTCTTCACGACATTAACGTATCTTTGCCCGTCAAAGGATTAGTTTTGGTCAAGGGAATTTCAGGGTCGGGAAAATCCACGCTACTGAAAATCTGCGCGGGAAGTCTCTCTGTGCAGGAAGGTTCAATTTCGATAAATGGGAAAGAAAACGATTGGTCGCGACAATGGTTGGACAAAAACACATCTTATATGAATCAGTTTCCGTTCATTTTCGATGGTACATTCAAGTACAATGTCTTTTTGGAAAAAGAAACGGACAAAACGAACGCTTATCCCGCGTTTTTAGATAAAATTTTGGCAAAAAAAGAAGACGCTTGGCAAACCGAATTGACCCACAACGGCAAGCAACTTTCGGGTGGCGAACGCCAGCTCGTAACGCTTGCCCGCTTAATGCTTCATCCCAAACCGATAGCCATCTTGGACGAACCTACGGCAAATTTGGATTCGGATACCGTAGGGATTATTCTGCCCCAAATCGTGAAATTGGCAGAAGACAGGTTGGTTATCGTAGCGTCGCACGAAAGGATGTTTGACGAGATTGCCGATAAAATCGTAGATCTAAACTGGGGCGAACAAATGCAAAGTTGATACTATGAATAAATTCATTCGGAACCATATTATTCGACCTTTCGCGGGAAAATGGACAGCAGGATTACTTTTGCTACTCTTTTGGACGATTGCCTTTATCGCGCTTCCTGCCGTTTCGGGCTGGTTCTTGGCGATGTGCAGCCTGGTATTCGTTACAGCCAATACCGCTTTTTCGTATTTGGTTCCTTCGGCAATTATCCGCCTTTTTACCCTTTTTCGCACGGCAACACGCTATTTTGAACGGTTACAGAATCACAAAACCACACTCGAAGTACAGCAAAGTCTGCAATTGAAAATTTTTTCCGCCGTAGCGAAATTTCCCTACTTCAAGAAACAAGTTAATAACAATTCTACACTGCTCGAAAACAGCACACAGGGCATAGATCAAATACTCAATCATATTTTACTGTGGATTTTGCCTTTTACCACGTTGTTGATTTCGCTTATCGCCTATTTTGTTTTTGTCGCCTTTTTCTCTCAGCCGATTGCTTTTGAATTTTTGATTTCGTCCGCAGTACTTCTGTTTCTTATTCCACAGCTGTTTTATGTCAAAAATCGAAAACATTATGCCACGTTGAAACTTCAACGCGATGAGAATAACCAATCACTGATTGAAAGTTTTCGCGGGCAAATTGAAATTTCGAAATACAATTTGGAAGAACAAGCCATCGGGCAGTACAATCATCGCTTGAGCCGGCTTGAAAAAACTGAAAACCGTCTGCAAATAAATTCGTTGTATCTGCAGTTGATTGGCGGATTTGGATTCAGCCTGCTTGCCGCGTTTGTACTTTATCAGGCAAATTCTTTTGAAATTAACGCGCCAATTGCCATTGGAATTTTCTTCGGAATAATGGCGCAAGCGGAATTGGCGGAAGTTCTTTTCGCGGGCAAATCGGAACGTAACTCGGTGCAAAATCAGATAGACGATATTGACGAAATAATTGAACAGGGAAATCATCCGATTGAAGATGTGATGGTTGAAAAAACGTTGGAAATACTTAATATCCAAAATTTAAGCGCCAAAATACCGGAAACATCTATTCGCACCGATGAAATATCGCTTGATGTCAAAAAAGGGGAATGGATCGCGCTGTTTGGCGAAACCGGCAAAGGAAAAACAACATTTTTAAATGCGCTTTTCTATCCCGAATATCGAAATACGGGAACGCTTTCGTGGAACAATGCCGATGCCGTAATTTCTCGTCTGCCCGTTCCGGAATGTATCTACGTTACTCAAAAAGCCTATTTGCTCACCGGAACGCTTCGTGAAAATTTTCAGGGCTACGGCGACGAAGCCATTGAACAAGTACTTGACGATGTTGATTTGACGAGTTGGCGAGCGGGACTTCCGAACGGTTTGGCAAGTTGGCTCGGCGAAAACGGCGAAACATTGAGCGGGGGACAGCGTAAGAAGTTGTTGCTTGCACAGGCTTTGCTGAAAAATCCGCAACTATTGGTCGTGGATGAACCTACTGCCGGTATCAGTACGGAAAATGCTATTTCCATTTTTCAACATATCCGCCAAAAATACCCCGAAATTACCATTCTGATGGCTACCCACTTGAGAGATTTTGAAAAGGTGGTGGATAAGGTGGTAAGAATGTAGGTTGCAGATGCTTGAGATTAATCGAGCATAACAATTTGACCTAAAAAAAACGGCTCTGCAAAATTTCTTGCAAAGCCGTTTCAGATTTATAAAACAAAATGAAATTCTAAAAAATTGAAACGTGGTTACTTACACCACACCTTGCGCCAGCATGGCTTTTGCTACCTTCATGAAACCGGCTACATTAGCACCTTTCATGTAGTTGATGTAGCCATCGTTTTCACGTCCGTAATTTACGCACTGCGTGTGAATATCGGTCATGATTTGCTGTAGTTTGGCGTCAACTTCTTCGGCGGGCCACGAAATGTGCATGGCATTCTGAGTCATTTCCAAACCGGAAGTGGCTACACCACCTGCGTTAACCGCTTTTCCCGGACCATAAACTACTTTGTTTTCGATGAATAAGTCAATTGCTTCGGGTGTACAACCCATGTTGGACACTTCCGCAACGTATTTCGTACCGTTTGCAATGATGTGTTTGGCATCTTCCCCGTTTATTTCGTTTTGGGTAGCGCATGGCATGGCGATATCCACTTTAACTTCCCACGGTTTGCGATCGGCGACAAATTTAGCGTTGAATATCTCGGAATACGGTTCTACCACGTCGTTGCATGTGGATCGAAGTTCAAGCATATAATCAATTTTCTCGCCTGATATGCCGGCTTCATCGTAAATATACCCGTCCGGTCCGGAGATTGTTACGACTTTAGCACCCATTTCGGTTGCTTTGAGAGCCGCTCCCCATGCCACATTACCAAAACCGGATAACGCGATGGTTTTTCCAGAAATGGTATCGCCTGCTGCTTCAAGCATTTGTTTTACGAAATACATACCACCAAAGCCTGTCGCTTCGGGACGTATCAACGAACCGCCATATTCCAAACCTTTTCCGGTAAGAACACCCGTATTGACCCTTGCCAACTTGCGATACATGCCGTACATGTAACCCACTTCGCGGGCTCCTACGCCGATGTCTCCGGCAGGTATATCTGTATTCTCGCCAATGTACTGCCAAAGCTCCGTGATAAAAGCTTGGCAGAAACGCATGACTTCGCCGTCTGATTTCCCTTTCGGATTGAAGTCGGATCCGCCTTTACCGCCACCCATGGGAAGTGTAGTAAGCGCGTTTTTGAAGGTTTGTTCAAATCCAAGAAATTTCAGAATAGAAAGATTGACCGAAGGGTGAAAACGAATTCCTCCCTTGTAAGGACCTATGGCATTGTTGTATTGAACACGATAACCGAGATTGACTTGTACATCGCCACGATCGTCCACCCAAGGAACTTTAAACGTGAAAATTCGGTCGGGTTCGACCATTCGCTCGGCTATTTTTGCCTTTTCAAACTCGGGATGCTGATTGTACAAGTCTTCAATAGTCATCAGTACTTCCCGTACTGCTTGCAGGTACTCTTGTTCGCCGGGATGCTTGGCTTCGAGCTGTTGCATTATTTTTTCCAGATTCATGGTAATTTTTTTGTTTTATAGTTATTTTCAGGTTTTAATTTTTGCATCTGTAAAGTGGCAAAACGTTAGATATTCAAGGAATAACTGGTCTGATTGTGACTGAAGAACTGTTTTTTTATTCGTTCCATGCTCAATCTCCTTTCATTCTGTTTTTTGTCGCAATATTAGTCGTTTTATTTGTGATAATCAAATATATTGAAGAAAATTTTTGGAAATATTTTTTAAACGAAAAATTTTTGGAATGAGATTGTTTGATGTGTCCTTGGGGTGTTTCTATTTGAATTTTCTGTTTGGACTCTAAAACAATTTTTCTACTTTTGTATGACTGCTTACTTTCGGAGCTCGCGATGAAAAGTTTTGAATGAAAATTTCCAAACACCAACTATTAACCCTATGTTTACCAATAGTATAAAAAAACTCTATTTCAAAGATACTTCCTTTGCGAGTTTAATGCGTCATCGAATCTACAATATTCTCCTTCTTGCCAGCAAATATGATGCTTTCACGTTAGAAGAAGACGGACGTGTCGATGAACAGATATTTAACGAATACGTGTCGCTCAATTTGCGGTATCCGCCGCGGTTTACATTAGTCGGTACCGAAGAAGAAGCCATCAAGGAACTGGATGAACGCAACTACGAGTTGATAATTTCAATGCCGAGTGGCGACAGTATCAATCCCTTTGAATGGGCAAAGAAAGTAAAAACGATTCACAAAGATATCCCCATCGTGGTATTGACACCGTTTTCAAAACAAGTATCCGAACGTATTTCCAACGAAGATCTGAGTGCGATCGACTACGTATTCAGCTGGTTGGGAAATTCCGATTTGCTGCTGGCAATCGTAAAATTGATCGAAGACCGGATGAATGTGAAAGAAGATGTCGAGTCGGTGGGTGTGCAGGTAATCCTATTTGTGGAAGATTCCATACGGTTCTACTCTTCCTTACTCCCGCATTTGTATAAATATGTGTTTATCCAATCGCGATCGTTCATGACCGAAGCGCTCAATGAACATGAACAGATGCTCCGCATGCGCGGACGACCGAAAATTCTGATGGCGCGAAGCTATGAAGAAGCCATGCTGATTTATACAAAGTACAAAAACAACATGATTGGCGTCATAACAGATGTAAGCTATCAGAAAGATGGAGAGAAAGATGCCTTGGCGGGAATTAAATTGTGTCGTGAGATTCGCAAACAAGATCAGTTTGTTCCATTGATTGTACAATCGACCGATGAAAACAACCATCCGCTTGCCGATTCGGTAAACGCGGCATTTGTTCATAAACTTTCAAGGACACCGATGCTCGCACTTCGCGATTTGATTACCTATAATTTCGGATTTGGCGATTTCGTATTCCTCAATCCAAAGACGGGTGCAGAAGAAGCACACGTCGAGAATCTACGTCAGCTACAGGATATTATCTTCAAAGTAAGTGACGATTCACTTTACTACCACGTCTCCCGCAATAATCTCTCGCATTGGCTCTATTCACGCGCCATGTTTCCGTTAGCCGAGTTTTTGCGCGGGATAGGTGTAGATGCACAAGAAAAAACGGATATGAGTCAGGTTCGACAGGTTGTTTTTGATGCCATTGTTACTTACCGGCGCATAAAAAATCGGGGGGTTGTCGCTGTCTTCCAGCGCGAACGATTCGACCAGTACTCTAATTTTGCACGTATTGGGGAAGGGTCAATGGGCGGCAAGGGGCGCGGATTGGCGTTCCTCGATTCGATGATAAAGACCAACGATCTTTTGGATAATTTTCCAAATACGGAAGTGGTAATTCCACGTACCGTAGTGCTTTGTACGGATGTTTTCGCTGAATTCATGGAAAAAAATAATCTTTATCCGATGGCTTTGTCGGAGATTCCTGACGAAGAAATTCTGCAGTATTTCTTAAAAGCTCGACTTCCTCAAAAAGTGGTGGCCGATTTATACGCTTTTATTGGCGCTGTCAGCACCCCGGTTGCCATCCGGTCTTCAAGTCTGTTAGAAGACTCACACTATCAACCCTTCGCGGGTATTTACTCCACCTACATGGTTCCCCATGACAAAACGAGTAAAACCAATATGCTGATGATGATTACGGAAGCTGTGAAGGCGGTTTACGCATCTGTATTTTATTCTGCCAGCAAATCGTACATGAAAGCCACGAAAAATGTGATTGATGAAGAAAAAATGGCAATTGTTCTGCAAGAGACCTGTGGAAATTATTACGGAAACAGGTTTTATCCTTCATTTTCGGGCGTAGCTCGTTCACTCAATTTTTATCCGCTTGGAGCCGAAAAAGCGGAAGAAGGAATCGCCAATGTAGCCATGGGACTCGGAAAATATATCGTGGACGGGGGGATGACGTTGCGGTTTTCGCCACATCATCCAAATAGTGTTTTACAGACAAGTACACTTGATCTGGCACTCAGAGAGACCCAAACCTACTTTTACGCGTTAGATGGAAGCGAAACAAATTTTGTCCCACAAGTTGACGACAGTTTCAATCTGATGAAAATACGTGTACAAGATGCGGAGCAAGATGGAACTTTAAAATTTATTGCATCCACTTTTAATCCGCAAGATCAACGTATCTACGACAACATCTTCGAAAAAGGGCGAAAAGTGATTACATTTGCCAATATCCTACAACACAACGCTTTTCCCTTGGCTGATATTCTACGGCATGTACTCCGTATCGCCCAGTCCGAAATGGGACGTCCGATTGAGATTGAATTTACGGTCGATCTCGATTATTCCGAAAACCCAACTCATACGTTTTATCTGCTTCAGATTCGTCCCATCGTGGATAGCAAGGAGATGATTAACGAAGATATTGGTGCTATTCCGGACGAAAACACAATCATTACGTGTAACAACGCACTCGGACATGGCATCTATAACGAATTGTGCGACATCGTGTATGTGAAGCCGGAAGCATTTAACGCTGCCAAAAACCAACTAATCATGTATGATATCGAAAAAGTGAACAAAGCTTTGTTGGAAGAAGACAGAAAATACATATTGGTTGGACCCGGAAGATGGGGCTCAAGCGATCATTGGCTTGGCATTCCAGTAAAATGGCCCCATATCAGTAACGCGAGAGTGATCGTAGAAAGCGGACTTTCGAATTACCGGATTGATCCAAGTCAAGGAACACACTTTTTTCAAAATTTGACTTCGTTCGGCGTATCCTATTTTACCATAAATCCTTTCCAAAGCGATGGCACATACGATCTGGATTTTCTAAACGCACAACCAGCCATTTATGAATCGGAATATATCAGACACATTCGGTTTGACAAGTCGCTGATTGTGAAAGTAGATGGACGTAAAAACAAAGGGGTCGTCCTGAAACCGGGAGACGTATCGACTCATTAATATTAGTATTTAAAATAAAGAAAGGCGACCATCACTGACCACCAATCTTTGTTAACCTTAAATCTAATACTATGAAAAAATCACGACACAAAGGTACAGCCTTTTTGACGACGATTTTCATAAGAATGGATAATAAATTATAAAAAACACAAAAAGGGACTTTTCACAAAGTCCCTCTTGTACAAATTTAGTTATTAGGTATTAGTTTTACTTAAGGTATAAAAAAGATTGTGTTGTTTATTCTTATGCAAAGTAAATACTTTTTTCAAAGTTTAACAAAAAAAAAAACATGTTGTACAACCTGTTTTTTTTGTCTTTCCCCTTGATTAAGTGTTAAATTGATTTTTTCTTACTATGTTTTAATTCTATTCAAATTTTGCATAAATTTGAATAGAAGGCAGATACGTGGTTAAATTCCCATCGTCAAAAAACAAATTGTCAAAATCGGTTGAGATTCATTTGTCCGGATTATTCTACGCATCAATAGTCCCGCTTGATTTTTTAGAATATCTTTGCATTTAAATCTTAAAAACATAAAAAAATATGCGTAGAACATTATTCAGTATCGTGGTTCTTATTCCTATTTTTCTAACCTCGCAAAATTTTCAAGTGCATTACGACTTAGGAAAAGGGCGTAATTACGTAACGACCACGTTCGAGATGTTTAAGATAGACAAATGGGGAAATACATTTATTTTTGTAGATTTTGATTACAATATGGATCAGGAAAACCATCCTTCGCTTGCTTACATGGAGATTGCTCGCTGCTTTACGTTAGGGAAAAGTCCGTTAAGCGCACAGATAGAGTACAATGGCGGACTACTTGCCTCTCCCGCTCCTACCGGAAATTTAGCTTTTGCCATCGACAACGCGTATCTTGCCGGCTTAGACTATGGCTGGCACAGTAACGATTTCAGTAAATTTCTTAATTTTAAGGTATTGTATAAATACATTCAGGGGAAGAATCCCCACTCATTTCAACTAACCGGCGTGTGGACACTTGATTTTTTTGAAAAAAAGTTGACTTTAGCCGGTTTTGCCGATTTCTGGAAAGAAGATAATTTGAACTTTTCGGATGGTAGTGGTAATAGCATTACACCTACCGAGACCCGGTTTGTATTTCTATCCGAACCCCAGTTTTGGTATAATTTTACGCCTAACTTTTCGTTGGGTTCCGAAATTGAGTTTGCAACCAATTTCGGTACGATTCAAGGAATGAAGATATGCCCAACGGTTGGTGCAAAATGGACATTTTAACAAACTAAAAAAACAGTATTATGCGAAATTTATTGCTGTTC